>CALECT010000041.1 GCA_937949725.1 uncultured Pseudanabaenaceae cyanobacterium | reverse complement strand
AGAACTCAAAGCAATCGAGAACCGAGGAGAACTCGGATTTTAGGGCTGTAAACCCGTCTCAATTGGGTGTTTTGCCCAGTTGGTTTTCCTAAAAATTGGGAGGGCTGTGGTAGAAGCGACTTCCTTGATTGTTACGTGAGGTAGAGCTTCGTCGTTTAATTCACAGCATCTCTTGAAGTCTGTTCATTCTCGGACATTGTTGTTTACAACACGTATCGACGACCTGAGGGGAGTGGCCCCTCCTTTCATAGCCAGAGCAACAAGTGGCTAATTCCCAAAGATATCGAGCTGGGCCACATCACCATCTTCTTTGGCCTTGCTGCCGTCACCGCGACGGAGTCCCACAGCGATCTTACTGTGCTTCTCAATGCGAGCCATAACCTGGCGGGCGCGGGTGATGACAGACTTGGGCAGGCCTGCCAGACGAGCGGCTTCGATGCCGTAGGACTTACTGGCGCCGCCGGGGCGTACCTGATGGAGGAAGATGATTTGATCATCTAGTTCTTTCACCACCACTTGGAAGTTGGCGACGTTATCGAGGATGGAGGCTACCTCATTCATCTCGTGATAGTGGGTCGCGAAGATGGCCTTGGCCCGCAGGTTGGTAGCGATATATTCGGCCACGGACCAGGCGATGGAGAGGCCATCGAAGGTGGCGGTGCCTCGGCCAATTTCATCCAGGAGCACTAGGGATCGCTCCGTAGCATGGTTAAGAATGTTGGCCGTTTCGTTCATCTCCACCATAAAGGTGGATTGGCCAGTGGCCAGGTCGTCTACGGCTCCGACGCGGGTGAAGATGCGATCGCAAATACTCACTCTGGCCTTACTGGCAGGCACAAAGCTCCCCACCTGGGCCATGAGCTGAATCATGCCAGTCTGGCGTAGGTAGCAGCTCTTGCCACTGGCATTGGGGCCGGTGAGAACGATGAGATCGGGGGGGAGACGGCGATCTCCCGCCATCCCCGGAAAGCCCATGTAGGTGGAGTTGGGCACAAAGAAGCCCGTGGGCATGGATTTCTCGACGACGGGATGGCGACCGTCTTTGATCTTGAGAATGCGGTCCAGGGTGATTTCCGGGCGACAGTAGTCCTGGTAAATTGCCGTCTCGGCCAGAGATGCTAATACATCTAATGCCGCCACAGCCTGGGCGACGCTGCGAATCAGCACGGCTTGCTCCCCCACCTCTTCCCGCAGCTTGAGGAAGATCTCGTATTCCAACTGGTTGAGAGTTTCCTGGGCGTTGAGGATGCGGGTTTCGCGGTCCTTTAGCTCTGGCGTGATGTAGCGCTCTTCCTTGAGCAGGGTCTGCTTGCGGATATAGTCGTCGGGGATGGTGGGCTGGACGCTCTTGGCGCGGGAGACGCTGATGTAGTAGCCGAAGTTTTTGTTGTAGCCGACTTTGAGGCTGGGGACGCCCGTGCGCTCTCGCTCGGTCATTTCCAGGTTGGCGATCCATTGGCGATCGTCTTCCACTTGGGCGCGGAAGTCATCTAGCTCGGCATTGATGCCGGGGCGAATGAGCCCGCCATCGGTGAGGTAGATTGGCGGCGAATCAACGAGGTGTGCGTGCAACTTATAGCCCAGTTGCTCCAAGACTTGGGGCACTTCTTTGAGGGTTTGGAAGTAGGGGGCGTTGCAGTCGGCGATGATGCGGGCCAGTTCCGGCAGGCGAGAGAGGGAGTCGGCAAGGGCAACGAGGTCTCGGGCATTGGCCTTGCCAGAGGCGGCACGTCCGCTGAGGCGTTCCAGGTCGTAGATGTCGCGCAGGAGGGTGCGAAGACCTTGGCGCAGGCTGCCGTTTTTGACTAGTTCTTCAATGGTGTCCTGGCGAGCAGCGATCGCCGTCGGGTCCAGCAACGGCTGCAATAACCAACGCCGCAATGCCCTTCCGCCCATGGTCGTCATGGTCTGGTCCAAAGCCCAGAGCAACGAGCCAAAGAAACTTCCATCCCTCACCGTCTGAGTGATCTCCAGGTTGCGTCGGGTCTGATGATCCAGCACCAAGAACTCTGTCAGGGTATAAGTGCAGAGCGGCTGGAGCAAAACCGGCGTTTCTTTCTGGGTGTCTTCTAGATAATGCAGCAATCCCCCCGCAGCCCTTACAGCTAGAGGGAGATGGTCACAACCCATCCCTTCTAGGGACTTAATTTTGAAGCGATTGAGCAACCGAGACCGAGCTTCACTCTGCAAAAAACTGGAGCGGGGGCGGAAGGTGTAGCAGAAGTTGCTGGGCAAACAATCCGGAACTTCATCGAACTTTTCGGCAATCTTCTTCTCGCCGGGGCGCAGCAGCCCAACGATATCTGGGGCATCGACGGGATAGAGCACTTCGGATGGCTGGAGCCTCAGTAGCTCCTGGGTCAGCTGGTCCAGCCCTTCGGTTTGCACCGTCTGAAATTCCCCAGTGGAGATATCAGCATAGGCCAAGGCCCAGTTGCCTTTTTCAATCACCACAGCAGCGAGGAAGTTGTTGCGCCGAGCATTGAGCATGCCCTCTTCGAGGATGGTGCCGGGGGTTATGACGCGGGTTAGCTCCCGCTTGACCAGCTGTCCTTGAGCGGCCTGGGATGCCTCTTCCACCTGGTCGCAAATGGCCACGGCAAAGCCTTTCTCCACCAGCTGAGCCGCATAGCGCTCCATAGCATGGTGGGGAATGCCGGACATGGGAATCTTGCCCACTTCTTTGCCCGCACTTTTAGCAGTGAGGACTAGCTCCAGCTCCCGCGAGACGGTGACGGCATCCTGGAAGAAGCATTCAAAGAAGTCGCCCATGCGGTAGAGCAAGAGGGCGCTGGGGTTGATCTCTTTGGTTTCGGCGTAGTGGCGCATGCTGGGGGTCAGCAGGGACCAGTCGACGGAGCGGTGATGCTCGTATTGAATGTTGTGCTTGGCCAGGTAGTCGGGGCGCTGACTGGGAGACGGAACTTCTTTATCTCGGGCGATCTCTGGGGAGGTTGAGTCTGCGGACTGGCTCGGATTAGCAGCAAAATCCTGGTCTGGGCCGGGTGAAGCGTTGGTGTTTGGGGCAGAGACCATGGACGGACGAAACCTGAGCGTTGGCGGTTTATCTATTGTAAGTAGGCCCGTAGGGCGGTCCAACCGTGGGGGCAGAACTCGTAAGGTAATGAAACCTTCAGTACCACGATTAAGGTAAAGCCAAGTTGCATTGCATTTTGCCGCTAACTTTGGAGGAAACTGTTGTGAGGCACCTGCCCCATGCTTTGTTGAATTGTTTCCAGGCCAACCAGCAGACCTGGCAGAACATTGGCGAGCTAGAACTGCCAACTGCTGAAGCCAGTCGGTCTAGTAAAGCGAAGAAGCTGCCGGATTAGCATGCTGGCATTGAACTGCTGAATAAGATCGCTAAATCGTAAAAGGGAAGAGCGGGACAACCCGCCCTTTATAAACCTATTTTTAGCTTGGTTAAGGCGAGTCCGGATCTGGCCTTGGTGGCTGTTACAGACATGTCAAATACAGAACAGCTCGACAAAAAACTCGAAAAGGTGAATCGCGCTTTTCGGAAAGTGGAGGACGCGATCTATCGAATGTAAGAGAGGGACTGGGGAGCAATGGGTTGATCTGCCATAGCCCATCAGTGACCTCATTACTGCTGCTCAATTGTAGAAATGTATCGCTCTGTTCTATTTCATGTGTAGCCGTTTCTTTTTGCAAGCGATCCCTGGGGATCAGCGGCTATCCTGAGAGTAAGCCTAAATAACGGCGAAGTTTCTAAAAGTTCTCGATTCATTAGATTGGTGAATTGAGGTAATTTAGCTCTCTTTTGAGCTGGCTGTTATTGGCTCTATTCCTCTTGGCTTTGGAATGGTTAGTCGTTCAGCAGATCTTTCTTTGAATGATTGTGATAGTCCCATTTGAAGTTGTGGTGTTTCTGATGGGTTTGGGAATAATATCCCATTGAATTAAAGAAAAGGGCGCTGGCTTTGCTAACGAGTTAAGTCTTAGCGGGAGCGGAGTGCAAAATGCACTTCGACTTTGTGCATGTCTGTTTTAGCTAGGTTATATGGTGAGTTGGCTCAACCTCCTGTGAAAAGGGAGCCTGAGCAACCCATTTTAGGCAAGACTTTGCCAGAATTGTTGGATGAGGCTTGCGATCGCTGCCCCAACCCCAACGCTTTTAATCAGTTTCGTAAAGGCCAGTGGCAGCCTTGGTCCAACCATGCTTTTCGAGTGGCAACGGAGGAAATTGCTAAGGGATTATTGGGGCTGGGATTAGATAGGGGCGATCGCGTTGCCTTCTTAATGCGAAGCGATTTGCAATTTGCTTTGGCAGATTTGGCCTGTGCCCGAGCTGGGCTGGTAAGCGTACCCATTACACTGACAGAAACCCTTACCAATATTGCTTTTGTCCTCAACCATTCAGAAGCAAAAGTCCTCTTTATTTCGAACCTAGATTTACTGTATCAAGTGGTGCCCCAGCTCTGGGATACCGGCCATTTACACAGCATTATTGTTGTAGATGTTCCCCAGAATTGGCCCGAAGAACGCCAGCAGAAATTGCAATGTTCTCTGGGCTATGAGGTCTGTGCTGAAGCTTGCACAAGTCCTGGAGAATGTCTTTGTTTGCCGATGTTTGTAGAAAAGGCTGAGACAGAGCGTAACTGTCCCATTTTCCCTCAATGTATTCGTGCATTCTCCTTGGCTGAATTGCAGGCCCAAGCCGTTGAAGCGACGGTTGCTTTGCCTGTTGAGCTGTGGCCTCAGGACCTGGCTACGATCCTCTATACCCCGGTTGAGTCGGGGGAGTTAAAGGGAGTGATGCTGAGCCATGAAAATCTCTCGGCCAATGCCTTGACAGCGTTTCGGGATTCCCAGATTGCCTGGGGAGCCAATGAACGGGCGCTGTCCTTTCTGCCCCTCACCCATGTGTTTGCACGGGCGCTGTTCTATGGCCATCTCTACTACGGCCACAGTTTGTATTTCTCGGCTCCCAGTCGGGTGATGAAGCATTTAGTTTCGGTCAAGCCGACGATCTTTGCGACGGTGCCGCTGCTGCTGGAGAAAACCTATAGCAAGCTCCAGGAGCTAAGTGAGGCGAGACCTGCGAGGGTTCAGTCTAATCCTGTGGAACCGCGCTTGCGCCATTACTTTCATAGTCTGAAGCGTCGTCTGTTGCCCCAAGGGTTTTCGGCTTCTATGTCCACAAGACTATTGGCTTGGGGACTACAGTTGGCTCAGCAATATAACCCTAGAGAATCACCGGGGCTGTTCTATCGCTTGCAGCTAAAGCTGGCTGATTGGCTGGTGTTTTGGCGCTGGCGATCGCAGTTCGGCGGCAAGCTCAGCATCATGCTCTGTGGCGGTGCCCCCCTACGCCCGGAGGTGGCTAGAGTTTTTGAAGCGGCGGGTTTTCCGCTACTCCAAGGCTATGGCCTGACCCAGACTAGCTCGGTGATTGCCTATAGCCGAGGTGACCAGGTCCTTGCCGAGACAGTGGGACAGCCTGCGGCGGGGGCTGAGGTAAAGCTGGCCGATGATGGCGAAGTGTTGGTGCGGGGCCCCTTTGTGATGCAGGGCTATTTCAAGGATGAGGTGGCGACCCAAGCGGCGATTGGTTCTGGTGGTTGGTTCCATAC
>CALECT010000040.1 GCA_937949725.1 uncultured Pseudanabaenaceae cyanobacterium | reverse complement strand
GAGGGGATGGCGCAGGTTGCGCAGGACAATTTCGGTCTCGGTGGGCTGGACGAAGCGGGGGCGGTTGGCTTCGCTCCAGTAGCCGTAGCGGGCACGAGCTGTGGCTAGGTCGATGACGGTGGCGATCGCCAACAACTGCTCCAGATCTTCAATCACCTCCGCCACAGCTTCAGAAAGTTGCCGCAGCACCCGCTCTTCCTCGACCTGCTCTTGGCGGCGGAGCTGACGCAGGTTGTTATTGCCGTTGACGACGGTGTTGGGTTCGATGAACAGCGTTGCCCCGGTGGAGGACATGTCATGAACAATGCCATTGATCATGCTCTTGTGGGTGGCTTTGACGGGAATGACAAAGCGGTTGTCCCGCTGGGTGATCACCATCTCCTGCACGCCCGCAGATTTCACCTGCATGATGCGCTGGAGCTTTTTATAGACCTCGTCTCGCTGGGATTTGAGCTTGGTGCGGATGCCGCCAAGTTTTTCGCTGGCGCGGTCCGTGACCTTGCCGCGATCGTCGATGCAGTGATGGATCTGCTTTTCTAGCTCGGGGTGCGTGCGCAACTCGGCGACACAGGCTGCGAGGGTGGGGATCTCTTCTTCGTGGTTATCAATTAGCCGCCGTAGGTTACGCACACCGGAAAGGGTGGTGGCAATATTCAGCAGCTCATCCCCGGAGAGCATGCCGCCTCGATCTGCTCGCTCCAAGGCGTTGCCGATGTCCTGGATGCCTTCGAAGGAGAGTTCTACTGTTAAGTCCAGTTCGAGGTGGGTGACTTCGGCGGTCTGGGTGAGCAGGGCTTCGCTTTCCGCCTGGGTCTTGGGAATGACAAGCTGGCGGGCGGCGATCGCACCCAGTTTCGTCGCAGCAAAGGTCGCCACCTGTTCACACAGACGGGGCCATTCGAGGAGGTTGAGAGTTTCGGTTTGGATCAAGGGGACGACGGGGGAATGCAGATTCCGATGTGAGTGGGGCAATACATAGGTATGAACATGGCATTGCCATGTCTTCCAGGGGGATAGAGCCTAATTAGACCGTAGCTGCTTCTTTCGCAGGGGTTGTAGCCGGTTCATATAGGTATTCGAACCAGTTGCCATCGGGGTCGCGACCATAGAAGGAAGCGGTGCCGTCGCGATGCTCGTGGACGGGGGTGAGTTTGATGTCGGTTTTGCTGAGGCGCTCGAAGGCTTCGTCCACTGCGGCGCGATCGTCGAAGACAAAGCCAAAGTGAGGGCCTGCTTGTTTGTAGCCGGGGCCAAGTAGGGCTAGGCCGTCGTCTCCGGCTTTGAGGTAGGCCCAGTCGGAATCTTTCCAAGCCAGTTCCATACCTAAGTTCTGGTAAAACTCGGCGGCTTGTTCGATGTCTTTGACGCAAATGGCGACGTGGCCTAGTCGTTTGACCTGCATGGTGGGGAGCCTCTGACGAAGCATTTGTAACTCTCGCTTTACATTTTAGAGCGATTTGACGATCTATGGGATCGCCTTTGGGCTTTGGGGCTGAGAGATTTCCGAGGGGAGCCAGGTGTTGAGAAGAACTACAGATGTTACATTAAGTAACGTTGAATTAGGCGGTTTCTCCGCTGGATGCCATGAGAATTTCTCGCTTTTTTGCCTGGGCCTTGTCGGCTGTCTGTGCGTTGATGTTGCTTTTGCCGGGGCCGGTGTTGGCTTCGAGTTCGAGTTCGCTGAAGGCTTCTTCGCTGGTGGATGTGGAGGATTTGAATTTCGCGGGGCAAGATCTTCAGACGAAGGAGTTTGTGGGCGAGAAGTTTAATGGTGTGGATTTCAGTGGGGCGGATTTGAGGGGGGTTGTGTTTAATGGCTCTTCGCTTCAGGGGGCAAATCTGTCGGGTGTCGATTTTACGGATGGGATTGCTTATACGAGTTCGTTCCGGGATGCAAATTTGCGGGGGGCAATTTTGAATTCGGCTCTGTTGTTGCAGTCTTATTTTCCTAATGCTGATGTGACGGATGCGGATTTCACGTTTGCGGTGGTGGATCGGGTTCAGCTGGGCGTTCTTTGTGAGAATGCGAGTGGGACGAATCCGGTGACGGGTGTGGATACTCGGGATTCGCTAGGCTGTGCGGATGATGTTGAGTTTGTTGATTAGGGGGTGGTTCAGCTAGGTGCTGGATTTGATCCTATTTGATGATTAAAGGAGGGGCTGTCTCGTTTGTTGAGGCAGCCCTTTCTGTTTGACAGCTTTCACTTCCCCTCGGATGGTTTGGTCTAGGGGGAATACAATTCTGTGTCTACGGAGAGTCGGAGTGATTCTGTGAGAATTTGGTACCGCAGGAGGCAAGGCACAAATCTATGAGGCAAGGCGCAAATCTATGAGGGCCAGCCCTCCCAAAATGTTTTATGGCCCGCCAATGGGGGACAAAGTCTCCCCCAATGGATTACCCCCTGCTACAACGGTGTCAGAGTGGGGGGTGACTGGTTGGGCGGTCTCTTGGATGGTTGGTTTGCGTTGTTGTTCTGGGTTTGGTTGGTCGGTTGGGTTTGCTGCTGACGCAGTCGTTACAGGGTTGGTGAGGATGCTTATTAGTCTGAACGAATATCTGTTGCTAACGTCACCCATCTCCTTTAGGAGAGGGGCCGGGGGAGAGGCTGCCTGTAGCTATCTGCCTTGCTTTTGGGGGCATAAGGACTTTGTCGACGAGTTGCTGCCTATGTCTTTGTCTCATCAAGATTTGTCGCTAACGTCACCTATCTCCTTTGATGGAGGGGCCGGGGGAGAGGCTGTCTTTAGCTATCTGCTTCAACCTTGGGGGTCATGAGGACTTTGTCGACGCGGTTGCTGTCCATATCCATGATTTCTACGGCATAGCCTTGCCAGTCGAAGCGATCGCCGGCTTTGGGTATTCGCCCCAGTTGATTAATAACTAAGCCACCTAGGGTGTGATAACTCGGACGTTTATCGGTGGGTAGGCTGAGGCTGAGTAGGTTGTACAGCTCTTCGATTTCCATGCTGCCGCCGAGGAGCCAGGAGCCGTCTTCGCGTTGGACGATTTCTTCGTTGGGTTCATGGGCTGAGGGGACGTCGCCGACGAGGGCTTCGAGGATGTCGCCGAGGGTGACGAGGCCTTGGATGACACCGTATTCATCGACGACGAGGGCGGTGTGGATGCGGGATTGCTTAAATTGTTCGAGGAGGGTGAGGGATCGTCCGTTTTCGGGGACGACGAGGGGCTGTTCTAGGCCCTGACTGAGGTCGAGGGGCTGTTGGTTGAGGGCGCGTTCTAAGAGGCTGTTGACGCTGATGAGGCCGATGACGCTGTCGAGGTTGCCTTGGCAGACGGGCATGCGGCGATGCTTGACTTCGGCGAGTTTACGTTGGTTCTCGGCTGCGTCGTCTTCGATGTCGAACCAAATGATTTCAGGACGGGGGGTCATGATTTCGTTGATGGAACGATCGCCCAGTTGAAAGACGCGCTCAACAATTTCCTGCTCTGCCAGTTCTAGGGTGCCTTCTTTGGTACCGAGGCGAATGAAGGCTTTGATTTCTGCTTCTGTGACGCTGGGCTCGTTGGAGGGCTTGATGTTGAGCAGTCGCACTACGGTGCGGGTGGAGAAGCTGAGGAGGATTACGATGGGGGTCGCCAGGCGGGAGAGCAGCTTCATGGGGCCAGCGACGGTTTTGGCGATCGTCTCAGGCATAGTTAGGGCCAATTGCTTTGGAACTAGCTCACCGAGAATGAGGGATAAGTAGGCAATTACGACAACGACGAGCAAAAAGCCTAGCTTGTCTGCGAAGGGCGCTAGGGCTGGAACCAGCTTGAGCTTTTCCGCGACAGGTTCTGCCAGGGCTGAGCCACCAAAGGCACCACTGATGATGCTCACTAGGGTGATGCCAACTTGGACGGTGGAGAAGAAGTCGTCCGGGCGGTTAGCAAGGTTGAGGGCGGCCTGGGCACGGCGATCGCCTTTCCTGGCGGCCTGTTCTAGGCGCACTTTGCGGGCCGAGACCACTGCCAGCTCTGACATGGCAAATAGGCCATTGGCAATGATTAGGGCTAAGACAATCAGAATATTGGTGAGCATAGCGACAGGAATCGCGAATATCAACGGAAATGCAGACCCGTTAATTAGACCACCTTAATGGTTCAAAAAAAATCGTTCACGCTGCAGATCTAGATTGTCCATTACCAAATGGACCAAGAGCATTGCCTGACTCTGGTGGAGTCAGGCAATTGTCTACAGCTAGACCCAGTCTCACTCGTTCTGTTGAAAACATCTTTCAAGCAAGTCTTGTATCCATTGTGATGACGTAGCACTCCTCTCCGTTTCAAAGCATCACTTAGTTTCTAAATAACGAAGTCAAATAATGGTTGACTCCACAGTTACGCGGAGTTTCTCGCTGTGAGCTGGATTCCATATATTCAGCAGTTTGTCATGACTTATTTATGGGATAAAATCCGGTTTTAATCCTTTATGAAAGAGCTAAGTATTATGACTTAACGCCTCCGTGTAAGTACGTTGTTTGCTCTCGCTAAAACAAGAAGATGAGGGTTTAATCTTCGTCATTTCACGTACCAGATTTCAACTAGTCTTGATCTAAGAGAGCTATTAATTCTGCATACTTTAAGAGTCAACAAAAACGATTCTTTAGAGGTTTCTCATGGTTGTATTGAAAAGATTGATGACTGGCGGAATCATGACTGCAGCTCTCGTTCTTGGAGCTGTGGGTCAAGCAGATGCAGCAAATTTGATTCGCTCCTGGGAAGCCGTTGAAGCAGACAGAAGTAGTGAATCCCAGTATGGTGGTGGCCATGCGTTTTGGCTTCCAGAACTGGTTTCGGGCGGCAAGTTTGTCTTCGATTCAGAAGCCATTTTTAATGAGTATGATGATGGCACTGCTCACTTTACTGGCAGCATTGTTGCGGCCCATGATGCAGAAAAACAGTGGGACTTTGATCTCTGGTTTGAAGCGGGTAGCGAAGGCTTTGGTGGCCCGAAGAAAGAACTCCATAGCAGTGCCTATGTGGAGAATGGTGGCACTATCGATACCGATACCTGGTCCTATTACAACTTCAGTTCTACTAAGGCGTCCCTGTTAACTGCGGATGAGGGCACCTATGCCGGACAGTCTCTCAGTTTGGCTGATTTCACCCATGGTCGATACCCTGCCCAGATTGGTCTAGGTGCCAGCGGCAAAAACCTTGAGATGGGCCTCTCTACTTGGTTTAGCTATGAGGGTGACCAATCTTCGACTCGCCATGGTGATATCAATGTGAATCTGATTGCTCAAACTGTTCCTCCTGTGGCAGTACCCGAGCCCAGCATGGGTCTCATTTCTCTGGCGCTTGCAGGGGGAGCCGCTGCTAAAGGTCTTAAGCGTAAGAAGTAAACGCAATATCGTTGCACTGACTGCGATTGAGCAAGTTTGTGTTCACTAGGATGAGTCTGGGTGTGTCTACTATTTTCGCTAGTGCGGGACTTCGCTAATGCTGCTGTCTTGTTAGATGACTGCGGTATGGTGCTGGATGATGTCCATCATGCGATTGAAAGAGTGAGATCTTATGCAATGGGTTAAACAGGAGCTTCGTTAGGCTAACGCACGAAAAATTCATTAGGATTCATTGGGCCACTTATTGCGTTCTTCTATACAGTGGAAGAGAGATAGTTAGTACGCCAGTGCTGGGTTATTGAGGGAAAGGCATTCCAATACTTACAGCGTGACGGCAATGGGAAAGCATTGGCTGACATAGCAGCCTCCTAGCAAACCCAGCGTCTTCCCCTAACAACTAACATCTTTAGCTAGCCCTTTTCGACTCTGATCGCCCATCCCATGGCATTTTCGTCCATCGTCCGTAGCCTTGAGCAATCTGCCCTCACCCAGGAGCTGAGCCAAAAGCTGGAGCAGCAAGGGCGCTTACGATTAGGGGGGGCTGGGACGCTGGCCCAGGGCTTTGTGACCACGGCGATCGCCAACACGAACCCGCGCTCCCTTTGCTGTATCGCTTCCACCATTGAAGAAGCCGGACGCTGGGCAGCTCAGCTAGAGGCCATGGGCTGGAAAACGGTCCATTTCTATCCCACCTCGGAATCTTCGCCCTACGAAAACTTTGATCCCCAGGGGGAAATGGTCTGGGGGCAGCTTCAGGTGCTGGCGGATATCTGCAAGGCAAGCGAAGCAGAAGATGCGCTGCCTTTTGCCCTCGTCGCGACGGAGCGAGCGCTGCAACCTCATCTACCGCCCCGAGCGGAGCTAGAGGCTAATTTGCTCTCCCTGGCTAAGGGGATGGAGCTAAATATTAAGGAGTTGAGTGAAACGCTGGCTCGTTTGGGCTACGAGCGAGTGCCCACGGTGGAGACAGAGGGCCATTGGAGTCGACGCGGGGACATCATTGATATTTTCCCGGTAGCTTCGGAGTTGCCGGTGCGGCTGGATTTGTTTGGCGATGATTTGGAGCGGATTCGGGAATTGGACCCAGCGACCCAGCGATCGCTGGACACCATCGAAGGCTTGGTCCTCACACCGACGAGTTATCGCCCCATTATTCGAGCCAAGCTGGAGGAGAAGGCGGACTTTGAGCCCTCGGACTATCTCTCCGACGAGGATGCAGAGAAGTTCATTGAAGGCCAGGAAATTGAGGGGATGCGTCGGCTGATGGGCTTGGCCTATGAGCCCGCGACAATTCTGGACTATTTGCCTAAGGATACGCTGGTTGTTGTTGATGAGCCGGAGCAATGCCAGGCCCATTGCGATCGCTGGGTGGAGCATGTCAGCGAGGGCTGGCAAGAAACTGAGCCTCGCTTACCCCAAATCCACCATGACTTTGCCCAGTCTCTAGCGCTAGTTTCAAACTTTAAGCAGATCCACCTGAGTCAGCTTTACGAAGAGATTGAGCGAGATGGCCTCAAGATGCTCAACCTGGCCGGTAGTCCGGTGGCAGCGGTACCCCACCAGTTTGGCCGCTTGGCAGACACGATTAAAGCGGAGCGGGAGCGGGGCTTTACGGTGTGGCTATTGTCTGCACAACCGACGCGTTCGGTGGCGCTACTTCAGGAGCATGACAGCCCGGCTCAGTTTATTCCCAATCCAAGGGACTATCCGGCGATCGAGAAGCTTTGCCGTGCCAAGGTGTCGGTGGGCTTGAAATATGCGGGCCAGGCGGAACTTCAGGGCTTTGTTCTACCCACGTTTCGGACCGTTGTTGTCACCGATCGCGAGTTCTTCGGTCAGCACAGCCTCGCCACTCCCAGCTACGTACGCAAACGCCGCCGGGCCAGCTCCAAGAAAGTTGATCCCAATAAGCTCAATCCTGGTGACTACGTTGTCCACCGCAAGCATGGCATTGGCCGTTTCATTAAGCTAGAGACCCTGCGCGTTGCCAATGAAACGCGGGAATACCTCGTCATCAAATACGAGGATGGCGTTCTGCGAGTCGCGGCAGACCAAGTGGGTGCACTATCCCGCTTCCGAGGGACCAAAGGCGAAGCACCGAAGCTCAACAAGATGACGGGCAAGGCTTGGGAGAAGACCAAGAACAAAGTCCGCAAAGCCATCAAAAAGGTGGCGGTGGACTTGCTCAAACTCTATGCACAGCGGGCCAAGGATTCAGGCTTCACCTACCCCCGTGACAATCCTTGGCAACAGGAACTGGAAGATTCCTTTCCCTACCAGCCCACGCCGGATCAGCTCAAGGCCACTCGCGACGTGAAGCAGGACATGGAAAGCCCTCGCCCCATGGATCGCTTAGTCTGTGGTGATGTGGGCTTTGGCAAGACAGAGGTTGCAATTCGCTCCGCATTTAAGGCGGTAACCGCTGGCAAACAGGTCGCATTACTTGCTCCCACAACTATTCTTACCCAGCAGCATTATCACACCATCAAGGAGCGCTTCGCGCCGTACCCCATTCAGGTCGGCTTGCTCAATCGCTTCCGCACCGCCAGCGAACGTAAGGACATCATCAATCGCCTGAAGACCGGTGAACTGGATCTTGTCGTCGGCACCCATCAGCTTCTCGGCAAGGCTGTGGAGTTTAAAGACCTGGGCATGTTGGTTGTGGATGAGGAGCAGCGCTTTGGCGTGAACCAGAAGGAGAAAATCAAGGCCTTGAAGACTGAGGTAGATGTGCTGACCTTGAGTGCAACGCCAATTCCCCGGACGTTATATATGGCACTGTCTGGGGTGCGGGAGATGAGCCTGATTACGACACCGCCGCCGTCGCGCCGTCCAATCAAGACGCATTTGTCGCCGTTTGATTTGGAGGTGATGCGATCTGCCATTTCCCAAGAGTTGGATCGGGGCGGACAGATTTTCTATGTGGTGCCGAGAGTCGAGGGCATTGAGGAGATTGCCGCCCAGGTGCGAGAGATGATTCCCAGCATCCGCATTGCAGTGGCCCATGGCCAGATGCAGGAAGGGGAGCTGGAGGCGACGATGCTGGCCTTCAGCACAGGCGAAGCGGACATGCTGGTCTGCACAACGATTGTGGAGTCGGGGTTAGATATTCCTCGGGTGAATACGATCCTGATTCGCGATGCCCAAAAGTTTGGCCTATCGCAGTTGTATCAGCTACGGGGCCGGGTCGGTCGTGCAGGGATTCAAGCCCATGCCTGGTTGTTTTACCCTAGCCAGTCGGGTTTGTCGGAGAAGGCGCGGCGGAGGCTGCGGGCGATTCAGGAGTTTACCCAGCTAGGCTCTGGTTATCAGTTAGCGATGCGGGATATGGAGATTCGCGGGGTCGGTAATTTGCTGGGCGTGGAGCAGTCGGGCCAGATGGAGGCGATCGGCTTTGATCTCTACATGGAGATGTTGCAGGAAGCGCTGCAGGAGATCCGGGGTCAAGAGATTCCCAAGGTGGATGATACTCAGATTGATCTGAAGATTACGTCGTTTATTCCGGCGGAGTACATTCCAGATTTGGATGAGAAGATGTCGGCTTATCGTGGGGTGGCCGCTGCGAGTGATAAGCGGGGGCTGTTGATGATTGCGGCGGAGTGGAGCGATCGCTACGGTCCCATTCCCAAGGCAGCTCAGCAGCTCCTGCGGGTCATGGAGCTAAAGCAGGTCGCCAAGAAGGTCGGTTTTTCGAGAGTTGCGCCGGAAGGTAAGCAGCATGTGGCGCTAGAAACCCCCATGGAGGAGCCGGGCTGGAAGCTATTGAAGGAGAATTTGCCGAAGCATTTGCATTCTCGTTTTGTGTACAACAATGGCAAGGTAATTGTGCGTGGGTTGGCGGTGATGAGTATGGAGCAGCAGTTGGATAGTTTGATTGAGTGGCTTGGGAAAATGCAGGGGGCATTGCCGGAGAGTGAGGAAGAGACTGATGGAGAGACCGTTGAGGTTGAGGCAAAGGCAGCTGAGGTGGTCGAGGTGTTGAAGTCGTCTTAGGAATGACAAGCATCACCAAAATCTGCTGTGAACATGGCTAATGCCTTGTCCTTCCCAAGGCATCAGCCCTGTTTTTGAATTCTGTTCAAGTAGCGCTCAAGCCATTGATGTTCTGTTCCAGCGAAGGAACTGCTGGTGCTGGTCGGGCTGTTTTCCACAAAGGAGCTCATTTATAGAGTTTTTTTGATCTAAACCTGAGTTCGACAGCTCGAAAAAGCACTTGCGAAGCAAGCTAGGAATAAATTCCCAGCCTAAGAGCGAAAGACCACTAAAGTGGGCTGCAACCCTCGCTGGTGGGCTGTTCAGTCCGTTTTAACGGACTTGAGCTTTGAGCCGTGAACTTTAGCTCACGGCGGCAGAGTCAAGCCAGCCCCAAATTTTTCGAACTCAGGTTGATCTAAGGTTGCATAGGCAAGAAAAGCTCGTTATCGATCAAGCGATATTGAGACTTGATGTCTCAGTTCAATCTGGAAGTCACGGGAAGGGAAGTCACGTTGTTTTCAGACATCTACATATTTTTGACTGTGACTTGCCAGAGGCTGACGCCTCATTGCGAGGGAAAAATCCGTAAAAATACGGCCAAAATTACTTTTTTCTACGCTAGTAAGCACCCGGATTGACCAGTACTTAGGAGTAGAAAGGATTAGGTTGGCTTCTAGCTTTTGGAGCGCCTTATCGCAAATCGCCAATGCTTGACCCCTGACTTAGAAATTTTATTTCTACGGCTAGGGCCTGTGTTATTTCGCCACTAAGCTGCCATTTCCATGTCTAGTTCTTCGACCCCCCTCAGCATTTCCCAGACCCAGGCCGATCAGCGCTTGCAACATGGAATTAATCTCCATAAGCATAAAGATTACGCTCCGGCAGCCGTATCTTTGCACCAAGCATTGGGATTGTACGAACAGCTAAAGTATGTGCCAGGAATAGCTCAGGCTTTGTTGGAGCTTGGTGCCGTTTACGGCCGTCAGCGTCGTTACGATCTCTGTCAGAACTGCTTTGGCAAGGCATTAGAAAATTTTGATGCCGTTAACGATCGCCTAGGTCGGGCCAATGGCTTAATTTCCTGGGGCAAAATATCCCTGGAGCTAAGCCAATGTGCTCTGGCGGTTAAACAATACAAGGAGGCCAAGGAGCTATACGCAGCCCTTGAAAACCCTTCAGGTACGGCAAATGCCTTAAATCACTTGGGGAGAGTCAAGCTTTGTTTAGAGCAGTTTGATGATGCGATCGCGGATCTGAACGATGCTTTGAAACTCTATCGCAACCTGGGCCAGTATCAGCAGGCTGCTAGTTCACTGATGGGCATTGCCAATGTGTATTTGAGCTTGCGTCAGTCTCCGATGGCAATTTCCCAGGTGGAGCAGGCCTTGGTGATCTATCGCAAAATTGGCGATCGCCATGGGGAAGCTCAAGCCCTGTTTAATATGGCCTTAGCTCATCGCCAAGAAGGGGACATGGTGGATGCTGAGCAGGCTTTTCAGGAGTCGCTGATGGTGGCCCAGCAAATTGATGCCCAGGGAATTGTGACGAAGGTAGGTCGGCATTTAGCGACCTTGCCTCATCAGCTAGCTGCTTAGCATTTGCGGTGCAGCCCAAGGCCTGGCGAGGCATAGAAGCCTCTATGAGTAGTAATGAGCCGAAAGATATTAAGCCCCTGGATTCAGATTGAATCCAGGGGCTTCGCTTTGGTTAATGCGCTGATAGGTCCGGGCCGGATATCCGAAATTTTGGCGATCGCGGGAATAAAGACATCGCTCCATCCCTTCTCACCTAACCCAAGATCCCGAAGTCTAACTTAAGTGCTCGTTTTACTGAGATTGGTGAAGGTTTACGGAAATTACGGTTTCTGGCATTGAATATATCTTTGCAAGAGATTATTGCCTGCATTTTGGGAAACCTCAAAGCAATTGCAGCCTGTAAAGGCCGTAAATACCGGCTAGGCAATAAATGGGCGTGGCTAAGATCGACTGCAACAACCAGCGCTGCTCGTAAGTGCAGTGGAACTTTCTCTGAACTTTCCCTGTATGAGTGCTGGTTGAAGACTGTTGTTGGCCTGGACTGCTGTTGTGTTTGAGCTATTAGAGGCTGATTCCGTGAGTACCTTTATCGTTTTGCTGTCCATTGCGGTGGGGTTAGCCGTGGGTACTGCCGTTGTGCTGCTGATACAGCTGCAACGCCGCTCGGAAGTGATCAACAGCATGCCGTCCTTTTCCAATGCGGTGGGCCAATGGGGGCTTGTCGAAGTGCCTTTTGACTCAGCGAGTCGCGGCAAGGTTCGTCTCACTCTTAAGGGGTCAACGATGGATCTGTTGGCGACCACTGACACTGAGCGTCAGTTGACCGTGGGCGAGCGCGTCTTTGTAGTGGCAGCCCAGGGCAATAGCGTACTGGTGGTTCCCGAAGACCAGATGCAGTCGTCGTAGAGGGTTCGGTCTCCTGCGGGGCTAGGCCCCATGGGGGTTCTAGACCTGTGCTTAAGCGAGCTTAAATCTATCGTGCTTCTTACGAGAAGCCCGCTATGGGTTGTACCGAGTTAGTTGTTGTAGGAATATCCATGCTTGAACATCTTCACCCGCTCCAGCAAGTTGTCCATGGGAGCCAGGTCTCTCATCTATTGCAGTCCATGGGACATCTCAAGTCTGTCCAGGCTGCCATGCCCAAGGCGACTGATGCAGTCCATGGGGTGACTCAGCATCTAGTCCATGGCGCGACCACCCACAGCACTGCGACTCACAAGGTGGTGCAGATGTCGAACCAGAACATCGCTACAAATTCTGTTCCAGGTCACTCCTCTTCGGGGTCGATTCAGATAGCCCAGGCCGAGTCTCAATCCCAGGTGGGTGAGGCTAGTGCGGGGGGGACGGTCTTGATCTTGACGCCGCTGCTGTTGGCCATGGGTGGCACAGCGCTGGCCTATTGGTTTGTGAAGTCGTTTCTCTGTATTTGTAAGCCCAATGAGGTCTTGGTGATCTCGGGTCGTAAGTGGCGCAATGAGGATGGCCAGGAAGTGGGCTATCGCGTGTTGGCTGGGGGCCGGGCGATTCGGATTCCAATTTTGGAAACGATTGATCGCTTGAATGTGAACACCATGCCGGTGCAGGTGGAGATTCGTAATGCCTATGCCAAAGGGGGGACGCCCCTAGATATCCAGGCGATCGCCAATATCAAGGTTTCCAGTCGTCCTCGCATTGTGGGTAATGCGATCGAGCGTTTCCTGGGCAGCAAGCGGGCAGAAATTGCTCGGGTAGCGCGGGAGACTTTAGAAGGTAACTTGCGGGGCGTGGTGGCAACCCTAACGCCGGAGCAGGTGAACGAAGATCGTCTGGAATTTGTGGAGCGGATTTCGGCAGATGTGAGCCGCGATTTGGAAAAGTTAGGTCTGGAAATTGACACCTTCAAAATTCAGAACGTGGCCGATGAGGTGGACTATCTCAACTCCTTGGGACGTCGCCGCATTGCGGGTATTTTGAAAGACGCTGAGATTGCTGAATCCGATGCGATCGGTGAAGCGGACCGCATTGAAGCCCAGTGCGACCAGGAATCGGAAGTGGCTAAGGCCCAGGACCGCATCGCCATCCTAGAGAAGGAGAACGAGCTGCGGGAACTGCGCGCCAAGCTGGAGCAAACCGCTAAGTCTGAAGAGGAAGTGACCGAGGCGGCGGCGCGAGAGCGTCGGGCCAAGTTTGAGCAGACCCTGCAAACCGTCCGTGCTGAGTTAGAGCGCTTGCGCCTTCAGGCCGACGAAATTCTGCCCGCAGAAGCTCGCCAGCAGGCCCAGGAAATTAATGCCCGAGGCAATGCGGCTTCCTTTAAGGAGAATGCCAAAGCTGAAGCCATGGCCAATGAAATGATGGGCCAGGTTTGGCAGAACATCGGCAGCGATGCGCCAGAGCTGATGGTGATTCAGCAGCTAGAGATGATTCTCAATGAAGCGGTGAAGATTCCCAGCCGTCTGCACCTGGAGAATATCAGCGTGGTGGACAGCGGTGATGGTCGTTCCTTGGCCAACCTGGTCAATCTCTATCCCGACATTATGGCGAAGTATCTGGAGAGCGTGAACCAGACCCTGGGCATTGACGTGTTGGGGATGTTGAATAATCCCGAGATGCGGACGTTGACGCCTTCTTTGGTAGATGTTGGAGCAACTGATTCTGGTGTAGCTCGTTCGGAAGTGGCGTCATCGGCGGCCGTGGCCGTGGCTGAACCTGAGCGTCCTGATGTGGCGATGCCGGATGCGACGACGTTGGATGCGCAGCCAACTGATGAGGATGAGCCGGAGGCTTAGGCTGGGCTGGGCGAACGGCTGTTCGCCCCTACGGGGATTTTGGAATGTTTGGACGTTTCTTGGATTTGAATCATGGTTTTACCTCTAATTGCTGTTGCGGTGGGTGCGGGCGTCGGTGGCGCGGCTTTTGCGATTAAGAATCTCTATCACGTCTGTCAGCCCAACGAGATTTTGATTTTTGCGGGCAGCCGTCAGGCGGTGGCGGGTCGGGATGACACGGTGGGTTATCGCTTGGTAAAAGGCGGCAGCAGCATCCAAATTCCGCTGCTGGAAGAGACTTACCGCATGAACCTCAAGAATATGATTATTGAGTTGAAGGTTCAAAATGCCTATTCCAAGGGCGGCATTCCTTTGAATGTTGAAGGCGTTGCCAATATCAAGATTTCCGGTGAAGAGCCGACGATTCATAACGCGATCGAGCGTTTGCTGGGTAAGAAGCAGAAGGAAATTGAGCAACTTGCGCGGGAGACCTTAGAAGGTAACTTGCGCGGGGTGTTGGCGAGTCTGACGCCGGAGCAGGTGAATGAAGATAAGGTGGCCTTTGCCAAGAGTCTGCTGGATGAGGCGGAGGAGGATTTAGAGAAGCTCGGGATTATCCTCGACAGCTTGCAGGTCCAGAATATTTCCGATGAGGTGCGCTACCTCGATTCCATTGGTCGTAAGCAGCAGGCGGAGATGGTGCGGGATGCTCGCATTGCTGAGGCCCAGGCGCGATCGCTCTCAGCCATACGCTCTTCCGAGAACGAACGCAAAACCATGCTGCGCCGCATTGAGCGGGACGTGGACATTGCCCAGGCCGAAGCCGATGAGCGGGTGCGGGATGCCCAGACAAAGCGTGTGGCCCTGGTAGCTGAGGCTGAATCGGATGTGGGAACGGAGATTGCCAGAACCCAGGCGGATGTAGCGGTGCAGAAGGAGCGCATTAAGCAAGTGGAGCAGCAGCTTCAGGCGGATGTGGTGGCTCCGGCGGAGTCTCAGTGTCAGCAGTCGATCGCCCAGGCGAAGGGTAATGCGGCTCAAATCATTGAGGAAGGCCGGGCCCAGGCGGAAGGTTTGGAGCAGTTGGCGAAGTCTTGGAAGGCGGCGGGTCCGAATGCGAAGGAGGTGTTTCTGTTCCCGAAGCTGGATGTGTTGCTGAAGGCGATTTCCGCTGGTTTCCCGGATGTGGATGTACAGAATGTGACGGTGATTGATAGCAGTCAGAGCAGCAATGGCATTTTGCAGAATGCTAGTTTGATTGAGCAGTTGCGGCAGGCGACAGGAATTGATGTGACGGATTTGGTCAATCGCTTTGGAGGGGGAACCCCGAAGGCGATTGATGTGCCGGCACAACAGGATGAGGCTTAGTTAGGGCTGGGGAGCGATCGCTTTGCTTGTCAGTCTGGCAGGGCGATCGCACTTTCCAAAATCCTGTGCTCTGATTGAACCTGAGTTCGACAAATTTAAGCCTGGCTTGGCTCTGCTGCCGTGAACTAAAGTTCACGACTCAAAGCTCAAGTCCGCTAAAACGGACTGAACCGCCTACTAGCTAGGGTTGCAGCCCACTAAAGTGGGCTTTCGCTCTTAGTCTGGGAATTTATTCCCAGGCTAAGAGCAAGTGCTTTTTTGAGCTGTCGAACTCAGGTTGATAGATGATATTCCGGTCAAATGAAATGGTCAGGCTTGTACATATTCCAGCAATTTTGGTTGGGCTTCGTTTTGCGATCGCTCCCCTGCTTCTTTTTGATGCCCTCGATTCTCAAACGGGAATAGGATTTTTCATTGGCTACATCATTGCTGTTCTTTCAGACATCTTTGATGGAATTATTGCTCGGCGATTAGGGGTCAGTACAACCCGGCTTCGTCAAGCGGATAGCTGGGCTGATATTTCTCTTTATCTATGTATTGCTATCAGCACCTGGCTGGTGTTTCCTCAGGTTCTCCTCAACTTCAGAGTTCCATTATTGATGGCAATAATGGCTCAACTCTCTCTATTCACAATTAGTCTAATTAAGTTTAAGAAGTTTCCCAGTTTTCACACCTACACTGCCAAGGTATGGGGGTTGACATTGCTAGCTGCCACAGTTGGGCTATTTGGTTTTGGCTACGACAAAGTTTTATGGCTGGCAATTATGCTTTGTCTGATTAATAGCTTGGAAGAGATTGTAATGACGATCCTCTTGCCTGAGTGGCAATGCGATGTGTTGAGTCTTTTGCATGCGCTTGATATACGTAAAAAAATGAGAACTGAATTGGGTTGTACAAAAGCATGAAGTACATGCCATCACAAACCACAGCCATATTGTTCTTTTCAGGCCTGCTCACGTCGGTAAGGCTAGGCCGTTAGATTCGAAAGCGCTTATCTGTCCACTAGGAAATTCTAGTGACACCAGAGAAGGTACGAGAATGTTGGATGTTACTGTAAAAGGAATATTGTACGAGGATTTCCACACGGTCATCGAACTCGAACTGGAGAAGGAGCAAGAGAAGAATCTCCCCTCAAACCTGTACTCAATTGCTGAGGCCAGCTTCTCCAGTTCATGCAACATTCGGGCAATATGGCTGGCTGACCTGATCGTTGGATTTTTAATGTACAAATTTGATGAGGTAGAAACTGATCAATTTGATTGTACGATCTGGAGATTCATGATAGATCGAAGGCATCAAAATAAAGGGATTGGCAAAAAGGCTATGGCTCTCTTGTTGGGTGAAATCAAAGAAAACAAAAAGTGTAAGGCGGTTGAAATATATTATGACGAGCGCAACGTTGCAGCAAAGAAGCTATATACCCAATATGGCTTCAGAGTTGTTGGAATGCGGGATGACGGTGACATCATTGCAAAATTATCGATTTAGTTGTGAAGCAAGTCTTTTCTTGTCAGAGAGTATGAAAGGATATGACTCCAATCTGGACCTGAAATTATAATCTGCTCGAAATTCTAATGCTTAAAAGTTTCAGCTCCACGGTAATTGGTAGAGCTTAAAACTCAAAATAAATTTAACTTTGGGTAACTGGAAAGGCATGAATAAAATCATTCTTCTGACCCGGGGTAGCTAATGTTCAGCGATTTATCTCTAAACCACTCGGCTACTTAAGGCCAAACTCGGCTTGACGATCGCCGGAACAATCCGCTCCGCTGCCAAGCGCCCGCCAAACAGGTTCCTTGCCGCAGGCCCAAGCTGCAACGCTGCCAATCCACCGCTGAGAAACAGCTCCAAGCCAGGCCAGCGCAGATGCTGATCCAACACTGGAAGGCCATTGATGATTTCCGTCGGATGGCTTTGCTGAATCGACTGCAGAAGGGGATGTTGGGTGGCATCCATAGTACTGCCAGTGGCCAGCCAGATGCGATCTGCTGTTCGCTGAGCCAGATGCTCGGCGTTTGTTGCTGCTAGTTCGGATTGATTTGGAGCCTGCTCATCGCAGTCAATCTGCCACTGGTTCTTGTTCCAGGTGGCCTGCTTGACCTGGCAGTATTCCAAGAACTGGAGCTTGCGATCGCGACTCAATCGCCGCAGCTTCGTCAGCACCTCCGGCGTAAACGAGCCTCCATCCCGCGCATCACGAATCATTTGCCAGCGCTTCTGCCAGTCCTGTTCTTGGGCAAAGCCTTTGAGATATTTCGGACCTAGCCAGCCGGGTTCTGCATCAAACAGCTTTTCGCGACTGTCGCGTCGCGTCATGAGGCTGACCTTGGCTCCGCGCCGAATTGCGCCCACTGCCAAGTGGCCACTGCTGAGCCCGCCCCCAATGATCAAGATCTCTTCGCCTGATAAGTCGGGATAGCGGCGTAAATCAACTTGGCTTGCGTGGGCAATCTTGGCCTCGGAGCCTGTGATGACCTGTTCCAGCTGGGCTCGCATCGCCCAGTCTGGCCAGTTGGGATTGCCAGCATCAGTTGCTAAAACAACTCGCCTGGCTAAAACCGTTCCCGCTGGGGTCTCTAGCACAAAGGGAAAGCGACCTGGCTTGAGGCTCAGACGTTCAACCGACTCCGGCACAATGCAATCTTGGAGCTGCCAGCGCTGAATCACATCATCGCAATGGGCATTAAAAAGCTGGGTGCCGGGCAGGGCATAGGGCGGATAGAGCTGGTTGGAATAACCCTGGGCAGTATGTTTTTGAGCAAAGTTGCGTAGCGCACTGGGGAGGGAGTCGGGGTGGTGAACGGCGGGCGATCGCAAATGCTCAATTTCCTGGGCGGCGAACTGTTCGCGCCAGCGCTGCATCCATTGGCCACTGGGGTCAAAGACTCGAAATTTCCCCCGCAGCTTCTGCCGTTTTTGCAGCAGATGGGTGACCAGGGTTAGAGCATGGGGACCGGCTCCAATAATGGCGAGGTCCAGCGATTCAGGTAAAGGATTCATTGGGGCTATCTCGGAGCAGGCCATATTTTCGAAGCAAGCCACCGCGATGGAGCTGGCTGATGCGGCGGTAAGGAAGCTTGATAGCTCTTAATATACACAAAATGATAATGATTATCATTTTTGTTTTAGTTCACGCTAGGATGAGACTGCGATCGCAAGTGAGCATCAAGAGACATGCGCCTAACTCTTACTGTTTCCGCTCCTCCGGGGGTAAGCGAGGCAACCTAGATGATTCAACCGACAGAGGCCCTGGCTGAGCAGCATCCACAGGAGCCTGTCGCGATGAATTCTGGGGTTTTGACTTACCTGGATGGTGCTGCTGGTTTGCTGTGAGCCAAACCACTTTCTAAAGATCCACTAAGCGTTTCTGGCGCTGCTGAAGGTCACAATCCCCCATCACACTAGAGCAACTAATATGTTCCAAGTGAGCAAAGCCATCCCCCAGGACATCTCGTCCTTACCGAAACAAGGCTTGCCAACCACAATTGTTACGGGATTCTTAGGCAGTGGTAAAACCACATTGCTTAATCACATTCTTCAAAATCAGCAAGGCCTTAAGATTGCCGTTCTCGTCAATGAATTTGGTGATATCGATATCGATTCCCAGCTCTTGATCAGCATGGATGACAACATGGTCGAGCTAACCAATGGCTGTATTTGCTGCACGATTAATGATGACTTAGTCAATACGATCTATGAAGTTCTAGAGCGAGAAGAACGGATTGATCATCTCCTCATCGAGACCACTGGGGTTGCAGATCCGTTGCCCATCGCCCTGACCTTACTTGGGGTTGATCTCCAGGCTGTCACCCAACTCGATAGCATTTTGACCGTTTTGGATGCTGAGAACTTTTCTCTCGATCTCTTCAACAGTCAGGCAGCTCTGAGTCAACTGACCTATGGCGATATCCTCTTACTCAATAAGTCAGACTTAGTCACTGAGGAGCGGTTGCAAACCATCGAGGAGTTTTGCCATGAGCAGAAAAATGGTGCTCGAATTTTGCGTTGTGAGCAGGGGCAGGTTGCGTTGGATGCCATTTTAGGTTTGGGAGGCTCCAACATTGCTCAGTCCTCGGACTCTCTGGCGAAGGTGGCTCAACAAGGGCAGCAGCATCTTCAGAATGATGGCTTTTCAAGTTTTTCCTTTCGGAGCGATCGCCCCTTAGATTTAGAACGTTTCCAGGTCTTTCTAAACGATCAGCTTCCCGAGACTGTGTTTCGAGCCAAAGGGATTCTGTGGTTTGCTCAGCGGGTTCAAGAAAAATTTGTTTTTCAGCTCAGCGGTAAGCGATTTTCAATCGATCCCCTACCTCACTTCACCACTGACACGAATCAATTAGTCCTAATCAGTCGAGGGTTGAATACTCTTCAGATTCAGCAGCAATTGAATAATTGCTTAACTCAGCTCTAACAAAGCTGGGCTCTAGCCTTTAGCTGAATGGTAAGCAGATTAGTCTCGACAGCCGCCTGGAGTCAGCCGCATCGAACCCAATGAGTGTTCATTGGACGAGATTTAGAGCCTGCTTGAGGTTAAGCACCACTGCAAGCCAGCGAGCAGTGAGCCAGTTGAGCCCAGCTTCGAGATTGAAAAATTAACAATTTTTTGGGATTAAAAGCGAAACAGTTCACTGATAATGATTATCATTACCGGTGAGCCATGATGACCGGTTTGAGCTCGCGATGGTTGGGCATGGCTTGGTCTGTTTCTCCCATACCAAATGGTTGTGTTGGTTCTGTTCTCTAAGATCTGTTCTCCGAAAAATTTGCCATGTCTATTCAATCTGCCTCCGTTGATTCAATGATGAAGTTGACCCTGAAAGGCTTGGGGGCTGGAGCGATCGCCCTCGGCCTGTTTTCCTGCGCTGCAACTACTAGCAGCGGCACGGGGGATGCAGGAGCAGCTGGAGATTCAGAGAAGCTCCAGGTGGTTACAACCTTCCTGCCCATGACCCAGTTCACCCAGGCCGTCGCCGGGAGTTGTGCCGAGGTGAGCCAGATTCTGCCCAATAACATTGGCCCCCATGATTATCAGGCCAAGCCCACCGATGCCCAACGCATCTCCCAGGCCGATGTCTTGGTTCAGAATGGTTTGGAATTGGAAGGCTTCCTAGAGCCCATGATCGCAAACGCTGGCAACCCGGACTTGCAGATCGTTGAGGCTAGTGAAGGGCTGGAGCTGCTCGCCATGGCTGAGGGAGGCCATGATGACCACGGCGAGGAAGCGGGCCATGACGATCATGGCCATGCTGACGAAAAAGTGGCAAAGGCTGATCATGACGATCACGACCACCATGACGACCATGATGATCACGGCGATGAAAAAGTCGCAGAAGCTGGCCATGACCATGATGATCATGGCCATGAGGACCATGATGACCACGACGATGAAAAAATCGCAGGGGCGGGACATAATGACCACCACGGACATGACCATGGAGAATTTGATCCCCATGTTTGGCTCGATCCCCAACGGGCTGCCGAGCAGGTCAATGTCATTCGCGATGGTTTGATTGCCGCTGCTCCAGATTGCCAAGCGGAGTTCACCGCCAATGCTGCGGCCTACACCGAAAAGCTCACCGCCCTAGACCAGGAAATTGAGCAGGACCTCGCTCCCTTTTCCGGGAAAACCTTTGTGACCTATCACGACTTTGCCAACTACTTCGCCACCCGTTACGGCTTGGGAGTGGACTTCCTCGTGGGTGTGCCTGAAGAAAACCCTTCTCCCAATGACGTCAAGCGTGTGCTTGAAACGGCCCAGAATTCTGGCCTTAAAACCTTGCTGACTGAATCGGAAGCATCAGCTGCTACGTTTCAGGCCGTGGCCAAAGATTTGGGAGTGGGGGTGAGTGCCTTCCAGCCCAATGAAGTGGGGGGACCTGAAAGCTTAGAGCCCGATTATTACTTCACCGTGATGCGGGAAAACACAGCCAATTTGGTCGCGGCGTTTACAGGCCAGAACTAAGTTTGGCTGGTCATTAACTGCCCCCATCCCCTAACCCCTTGCCCCCGATTTCGGGGGAAGGGGAATCGAACGGAAACTCAGCGTTGGCTGTTTCTCACCTTGCCCAGTGTTGGGAGAGGGGCGGGGGTTGCCTCCACGAGGCCAACCGAGGAAAGGGCCAGGGTCTTGACGTTGGATTTGATCCCACAATTTTGATTTCACAGGCTTCATGCAATCCAATGCTCCTGTCCTTGTCGTCGATAGACTGACGATCAAACGAGGCAATATTACAGCGGTCCAGGATGTTTCTTTCTCCCTCGCGGCGGGAGCGGACATGGCCATTGTGGGTCCGAATGGTGCCGGGAAAAGTACCTTAGTGAAGGCTATTTTGGGACTGCTGCCCTATCACCAGGGCGAGATCCAGCTGTTTGGTCAGCAACTCCATGTGCCTCGTAGGGGAGGCCGTCAGCGGACAACTTCTCTGGCTGGCCAAGGGATTGCCTATTTGCCCCAAAACTTTCTCGTCGATGCGCGGGTTCCCATGACCGTGACTGAGCTCGTGGGGTTGGGCTGGGATGGGGCTAGCTTGCAACTGCCTTGGAAAGGCTGGCGCGATCGCCGCCGGGCGGTTCACCAGGCCCTGGTCCAAGTCGAAGCCAACCACCTACAACACCAATCCTTAAGCAGCCTCAGCGGTGGAGAACTCAAACGGGTGCTGCTGGCCTATTGCCTCGTGCGGCCTCGTCGTTTGCTGGTGCTAGACGAAGCTCCCGCTGGCTTGGACTTTGCCGCAGAGGCAGAATTCTATCAGTTGCTGAGAAAACTAAAGCGGGAGCAGGGCTGGGCCATTTTGCAAATTTCCCACGATCTGGACATGGTTCGCGAAACCTGCGACTGCGTCCTTTGCATCAATCGTCGCTTGCTTAAACAGGGGGTTCCTGCCGAGGTGCTCCATCCAGAGCTTCTATACGAGACCTATGGGCCACATTGAGTTTCTTTTCTGAGCTTTTTCAGTAAAGCTCTTGCACGAATACAAATCCGCCCCCATCCCCCAACCCCTTGCCCCCAATTCTGGGGGAAGGGGAGTCCAAAAGTCCCTCTCCCAAGCTTGGGAGAGGGCCAAAAACAAGTTCTAAGGAGAGGGCCAGGAATGTATGCAAGAGGTCTATTGAAGTCTTCTTTTCGCTTTAACCCCCTAACTCGGTGAAGTCCATGTCCATTGACTGGCCAAATTTTTGGGCCTTACTCCAGTTGCCCTTTATGCAGCGGGCGATTGTTGGGAGCCTGATGCTCGGTATCACGGGGGGACTGTTGGGGAGCCTGGTGGTGCCACGACAGCTCTCATTTTTTGGTGATGCTCTAGGTCATTCCGCACTGCTAGGCATCAGTTTGGGATTACTCATGGGGGTTAGCCCCTACTGGACGCTGCTGCCGTTTTCGCTGGTTTTGGGCCTATTGATCACAGCACTGCTCTCACGGGTCAAGCTCTGGCCCGATGCGCTGCTCAACATTGTCTATTCCACCTCTTTGTCCTTGGCTGTCATTATCTTGAGCTTCATTGATCAGTACAAAGGCAGTTTCACCCATTTTCTCTTTGGCGACATTTTGGCGATTCAGGCCAGCCAGCTCTATGTCAATGGTCTATTGATGGTGGTTTGTCTGGGGGTGGTGGGATTCACCCTGCGTCGGCAGATGTTGCTAACCCTCAATCGCTCCTTTGCCATTGTGCAAGGGGTCCCGGCGGAGCGATATCAACTCACAATTGTGATGCTGCTTTCCCTTGTCGTTGCCTTAGCAATCCAAATGATTGGGGTCTTGCTGGTAAGTGCGTTTATCGTGATTCCGCCCTGTACGGCGCGGTTGCTGAGCGATCGCTTCCACAACTACGTGCTTTTGAGCATTGGCCTGGGTGGAGTCTGTGCAGTGGTTGGCATGTTGACTTCAGCCTTGTTCGATCTTCCCTCGGGGCCAACGATTGTTTTGGTGCAATTTGTGGTTTTCCTGGGGGCCAGTGTTTGGTCTCAGCGGCGCGGGGGGGAACCGCTTTCCTCCGGTCGGAGGCTCTGGGGGCTCTACTAGCGCCAAGGCTCGCTTAGGAGCCAGTGCTCATTCCAGGCCTGGCTCAACCGTTTGACTTCCTCATTCCCAGCCACAGTCCGACCCCTGCCAGCCCGCCCATCCAACATTGCCCAAATGCACCATGGTTCAAACTGCTGTTCGTAAACCCACCCCCTGCTTTTGGTCCTGGTCCTGGCAGTCGCAGCCGCTCCAGATCTGCTTTGATCGCTGGGGCACCGGTTCCCAACCCTTACTCCTACTGCCCGCTCTAAGCACAGTCTCCCACCGCAGCGAGCTGGCAGCTCTGGCTCAACAGTTGCTGACGGAACATCCTGGCAAATTTCAGATCACGGTGCTGGATTGGCCCGGCTTCGGTGGGTCGGACCGTAAGCCCTTGAATTATGGCCCCGCGCTCTACCGCCAGTTTTTGCAAGACTTTGTTCAGAAGCACTTTACGGGCCAGATCGCTGTGGTCGCGGCAGGTCATGCTGCGGGCTATGCCATGGCCCTTGCTGATCAGGGGCTCTGGTCTCGGATTGTCCTGGTGGCCCCGACTTGGCGCGGTCCCCTAGCCGTGATGGGCTTAGGAGCAGGGGCTAGAAAACGTATTGAAGGACTGGTGCGATCGCCACTTCTGGGCCAAGCGCTCTACGGCCTCAACACCCATCCTGCCTTTCTCAAATGGATGTACCAGCGCCATGTCTTTGTGAACCACGATCGCCTCACCCCGGACTACATTGCCCAGCGCCATCGCAATACCCAAAAGTCCGGAGCACGCTATGCCCCCGCAGCCTTTGTTACCGGAGGACTTGACCCAGCATCAACGCGCCAAACCGTTTTAGATTGGTTTACATCAGCCTCGCCAGAAACTTCTCCAGAGATTCTGCTACTGATGGCAGATAACGCACCGCCAAAATCCAAGGCTGAGATGGAAGCGCTGGCTGCTCTACCTCAGGTGCAAGTGCAACACTTACCAGGGACATTGGGCTTGGCTGAGGAATTAGGAGAATCGGTGGGGAAGGCGATCGCTCCCTTTCTCACGGCTTGATGCTCATGGTTTGATCATCAAACAGGGGCTGGGGCACAGGCTCCACATCGCCCGAAAAATTCCAGGGTATGGTAGAAGATCTTGAATTTGCTGGAATCCTGCAATTGTTCTCCTAGCTCCGCCACGGGGCAGACATTGATGGGAAAAGACTGGCCACAAAGCAAGCAGGTCATGCAGTGGCGATCGTGATTGGTAAGACTGTAGAGGGTAGTGCCTTCAAGGTTGATCCGGTGCTGAATATGACCTGATTTCTGGAGGGCATTCAAAGATCGATAAACCGTGGTTAAGCCAACCGAATGCTTCGCTTTAATCTCGCGATAAAGACCCTGGGCTGACATTGGCTGGCGATGGTTCTGCAAAGCGGCTAAGACCGTTTCTTGAGCGTTGGTACGCCGAGTCAAGCAATCATCAGATGGGGTAGGTTTCAACATTTTTTTGAAGTTAAATTGCGAGAATTCACAACAGGCCTCTTGCATAAATATTTCTGGCCCTCTCCTTAGAACTACTTGTTTTTGGCCCTCTCCCAAGCTTGGGAGAGGGACTTTCAGACTCCCCTTCCCCCAGAATTGGGGGCAAGGGGTCGGGGGATGGGGGTGGATTTGTATTCGTGCGAGAGATCTAACGACGTCATGCACATTAGTCACGCTTCAAATTGTGGCTATCCAAAACACACTAGTCCAGGAAAAGTATTCGTCTATGAATGGAGCCATCTGATAGACAGATTGAGGTCTTGGAGCGATGAATGTCACAAGATATTTACTCAATCCTCTAAGCCAGCAATGTGCTTCTATTATTGAGATTGATAATCATTCTCAATTTTATCATGGTTTCACCAGGGGTTAACACGACTGTGCCAGTCACGGTTCTCACGGGTTACTTGGGAGCAGGGAAGACCACGCTGCTCAATCGCATCCTCACCCATGAGCACGGTAAGAAAGTGGCCGTGATCGTCAATGAGTTCGGTGAAGTTGGCATTGATAATCAACTCGTCATTGATGCTGACGAAGAAATCTTTGAAATGAACAATGGCTGTATTTGCTGTACGGTCCGGGGCGATTTGATTCGGATTATTGGCAACCTGATGAAGCGCCGCCATAAGTTTGATCACATGGTGATTGAAACGACGGGCTTGGCCGATCCGGCTCCGGTGATTCAAACCTTCTTTGTCGATGAAGATATGAAGGAAAATCTCAATCTAGATGCTGTGATAACCGTGGTGGATGCGAAACATATTCATCAGCATTGGGAGGCGGATGAGGCGGTAGAACAGTTGGCATTTGCCGATATCGTGCTGCTCAATAAGACAGATTTAGTCGCAGAGGAAGATTTGCTGGCCCTGGAGCAGCGAATTCGGGGGATGAATGCCTTGGCAAAGATCCATCGAACCCGTGATTCAGCCGTGGAGATGGAGGCGATCCTTGGGGTTCAAGCCTTTGATCTGAACCGTGCTTTGGAGATTGAACCTGGCTTCCTGGAGGAGGAGCATGATCATGAACATGATGAGTCGGTCGGTTCGATCGCGGTGGTGGAACCAGGAGCCATTAATGGCGAAAAATTGAACCGTTGGCTGAGCAATTTGCTGCAAACCCAGGGGCCGAATATCTTTCGCATGAAAGGCATTTTGAATATTGAGGGCGAAGACGATCGCTTTGTCTTTCAGGGGGTTCACATGTTGTTTGATGGGAAACCGGATCGCCCTTGGAAGTCCGACGAAACCCGCAAAAATGAGCTGGTGTTTATCGGTCGCAATCTGGATGCAGAGCAACTGAAGCAGGACTTTCAAGCTTGTCTAGCATGAAGAAGCAGCCTCGTGTCAAGAGACAGCCTGACGTGAAGAAGCAGCCGCGCAAATTGTTCTCTCGCCTGTGCCAGGGAGAATTACAGGATTACGTTACGGCGCTGACTTGGTCTCCCCAGGGAGATCGATTGGCGATCGCCTCAGCAGCGGGGGAGGTGATTCTGGTCGAACCTTCCGGGGAGCGTCGAGTGGTTTGGGAAGGCCAGGCCAATTCCCAGACTTGTTCAATTAATGTGCTTCAGTTTTCGGCCCAAGGGCGTTGGCTGGCCGCAGCGAGGCAGGCTGGAGAGGTTTACTGTTGGGATCTTCACCAGTGGGATCTACAACAGCCATTGCCAACTGAGCCATTGTCCTTAACCCATGGTGACAGTTGGATTGATCAGCTGGTCTGGCATCCCACTCAGCCTCTGTTTGCCTTTGGTCTGGGTCGCTATGTGCAAGTGTGGGATGCGGCAGCTTGGCAGGTGGTGGCGACGCTGCCTTGCGAATTGTCATCGGCGCTGGGGTTGGCTTGGCATCCGTTGGGGAACTGGCTGGCTGTAACGAATCAGCAGGAAATCCGCCTGTGGAATGGGGCGGATTGGGATGCTGAACCGACGGTTTTAGAAATGGCCTCTGCGGGGGTGGCCCTGGCTGTTTCACACCGTGGGGAGTTCATTGCCTCGGGGAATCTGGACCGGACGTTGTTGATGTGGCGAGATGGGGTGATTGATTCACCTTGGCGGATGCAGGGCTTTTCAGGCAAGGTGCGGCAGTTGGCTTGGTCTAAACCTTTGGTGGGCAGTGCACCGTTGTTGGCTTCGGCCAGCGGCAAGGATGTGGTGCTGTGGAAGAAAACGTCCCAGGATGATGCGGAGGGATGGAAGCCTCGGTTGTTGGAGTTGCATCAAGGGCGGGTGGAGGCGATCGCCTTCCAGCCCAATACGCTGCTCCTGGCCTCTGCGGATGCTGAGGGTTGTATCGGTCTCTGGCGGAAAGACTGCCTTTTGGCCCAAAGAGGATTGAGGTTAAATCCGAGGGGTTTTCAGCTTTGGCTTGGCATCCTTCGGGGCGCTTTTTGGCCGCTGACGGGCAAGCGGGAGAATTGGACGATCTGGAAGGCAGCGTCTTCTGGGCAAGGGTTTGGCTAGAGGCACTCCATTGATCTGATGGCTAAGTTATGCTGTGTGGCTCCCTTATGTGGGCTTTCTTGTCAGAAGTTCGTTGAAGTTTTTGTATGGCATTGCTCTTACGCTCCTTTTGGCGAACGGTCTCTAAGGTCTCTTGAAAGCTTTACCATGGCATAATCTAGGCCAGGCGCGGCAGCAAAGTCTTGTTCGCTGCTAATTTCTCTTGACGAGCTTCTTCGTCCCAGAATCAACGTTGACTCATCTCTACTGCTTTGAATTCTTTCTCTAGGATCTCACACTGAGATCTCTAATGATTATTTTTCGAGGTGCTCATCTGTCAGTTAGCCAGGATAGTTAGGACTGCGTTCAAAAGCTTTAACTCGAAAAAATCATAAATTGACCTTGAAGATCGTCTTAAGTGTGAAAAGCAAAATTGGGCGACAGCGCATTGGCTCAGTTGAGATTTATTGAGTATGCGATTGCATATAACAAGTCACTGCACCGTATTACAAAATTGAGTGTTGCCTGAGCTGTAGCCTGGTAAATTCATTCAACCGCAAGAACTATGGAGCTTAAAAACGATGGATCTACATGGATGGGACATTGCCTATGCCTTGTCGATTGACAAGGTGAATAAGGCTTTAGCCAACAATAACGGTACGATTCCACAAACCTTCTCTTTTGACGAGCAAGGAATCGAGATGCGAGGCACATTTGGTGCGTGGCAGATCGTAACCGGCGGCTCGGGCAAACTATTGAGAATGAACTTCCCTATTTCTAGTGGAACTTTCTCAATGCCAGGGCAAGGCGAGGCAACTCTCGATGGTGTCACCCTTGTTGCGGAAATTGATCTCACTTTACTTCCAGATGGAGCTGATAAAAAGAAGCTAGCTTTCAATATGAAAGCAGTTGCCAAAAATGGAGCAATAGGCCCCGGCTTGGTTTATCCCATTAACCTGTTAGACCCCAAGCATCACTTAAATACAGAGCAACATTCACTAGTTTATTCCCTGTTGCCTGGATATTTGGTCGAGCATGCTGCTCAGGTTTCCTTCGTGTTTGCAAATGTGAACTTTGCCAAACCTGCTAGTAATAGTTGGCTTGCCCCCATCGAAAGTGACTATGCCTATGTTGGAAAAAATGATGGGTCTTCATTTTTAGCGATCCTGAGTGTGACCTCTCAACGAGATATCAGTGGTCTGGAGAGAACACTAGATCCAAATGTGGTAACGGGGACGAATAATGCTGGCATTCTCATTTCCAGTGATCTATTTCTACAAAATGTGATTTTGCCCTCGATGCCCCAATCTTTTCCGGGTACATCTCAAAACAACTTTTTCTTCTCCAACCATACCATTCACAATCGCGGCACATTACCCGGCCCCGACGCCAAGGCCGGTGCTATCACATATCACCCCAAGATTACGGAGGTGAGCACCAATATCAGTGGCGGCAATCTAAAAACTCATATTGCTGGCAACGCAGACTTACACGCCAATATCACGATGACCTACTCAATTGATACATCGTATTCAACTCGGTTCAATGCTGATGCTCAAGAGGTTTCGTTCGTGCAAAATGGGACCCCATCCTCCAGTCATCATGCCCATATCCCTTGGTATTTGTATTTTTTGGGCCCTATCCCCGACATCATTATTTCTATTGTCGTTCCCATTATTGCCGATTCCATTGCTAGTACTCTCAAAGATGCTGCTGGGTCTTCAATCACCAAAACACCTCCCCAAAGTGTCACTTGGCCCAACACCACCCCCATACGAATTACCGAGGCTGGCTTAGACAGCAATTTCTATATGATGGGCATCGTCTAAGCGTTGTCCATCAAAATGATTGACCAATAATTTATTATGGTAATACCATGCTTGAAAAAGTAGTTATACATCCGAATAACCCCTATGATCTGGTCTTGCATGACCCAGAAACATTCGCCATTGCAAGGCAACAGAGAACCGTTCTAGAGAGCATCAAAAAAGATGTAGCCGTTCCGATCGCTGATACCTTTGGTTGGGACACTGTTTTTGCAATTCGATTGCCCGATCTGAACAATGCGCTCTGCAAACCCAATGCTAGCCCAGGATCTTTTTCCCAGGATATGGGAAATGGATATCATATCAATGGCACCTTTGGTTTCTGGCAGGTTAAGAGGGGGGGAGATGGCAAAAATCTTCAGTTATCTGTCCCGATTCATACAGGGACTATGGGCTATAACAATACATCGACTGTACTAGACGGCGCAACGGCGATAGTAGAAATAGCCCTCAATTATTTACCCCCGCCCCAAAAAACTCATCCTACCAAGAGTGGATCGACCCATCAATTAAAAGCCAATGCTAAAGGTAACGGTCCTGAGCAACCCCCCGCCGCTGTTATAGATATTCTGCCCCCTCAAGGAAAATCCTATAGCATAGTTGGCAAAGCTTTAATTCAAGGGGCTCTCAATACTTGGTTCAACGAAAACTTGAGTGAATTCGAGCATGTCTTCTCTGTGGTGAATCTCAATCTCTTGGCAGATAAAGCTAGTTTTCAATGGCTTAAGCCCAGCAATACGGGCTACGCCTATGCTGATGGCAACACTGATGAAAATAGCTTTTTTGGCGTCCTTTGCACCACAGAGGAACGAAGTATTGATGAGCTGACCCATGAGATTTCTTCGGCAGCTATTCCAACCGGTGCAAGAGCAGGCTTTTTGATCAACTCTAAAATCTTTCTCAGGGATTCAGTCCTGGGGGGAATACCCAAAGCCTTTGATGGAGCTAAAAGTACAGATTTTCAGCTTACTTCTGAAGATTCAGAGATTACCAAAGCTCCCCACGCAACAGTAAAGCTAAAGCCGGTGAACTACGGTGGCGAAGATTACATGCCCTATGTTGAGTCATTTAGCCTTCAGATAAATGACACGGAAATAGTGACACATATGGAAATTAAGGTCACGGTGTTTCCGGGAGTCGATAGCATTATTGACATGACGTATTATCATACGCTCGAATTGGTTAACAAACCAGACGGCTCGCAAACAATTGGCTTTAAACAAGTCCGACAACCCCAAATCACCCATACCAAACATGTTGCGGCTGGGGTTAAAGTGACATTTGTGATTTTAGAGATTCTTGGAGCTGTTGTCGGTGCACTGACAGGTGGGGCCGGGGATATTGTTGAGTTCATTATCACAGCCGTCATCATTGCCATCATTGTGGGTGTGATTGAAGGAATAGAACTGCTGATTACGGATGTTCTCACCAATGGTGTAGCCAACTCAATGCCAGCTATTAACCCATTGATCTATGCGGGAACCGATCCCATTACCTGGCCCACACAACAATCAAAGTTCAAACTCACCTCAGTGAACCTTAACGGTGCGGTGCAGTTTGGTGGTGATCCGAACTTCGCAACATAATACGGAACAATCCATTTCCATCCTAGTTCACAGGTTCAAATCAACAAAGGAATAAAACTATGTCCATCGATATTACGTCTACCGATAAAGTTCTCATTCAAGCCCATGACAAACCACTTATCATACATTTTCCACAGCTCGATGAACATCTAGCAATGCTGAACGCAGGGGGAGCCGATCCAGAGGCTGTCGCGATGCTGACTGCAGCAGCAGCAGTACCAAAAGCAAGCACTAATGGTTGGGATACAGTCTTTGCTATTCGCGTTCCAGATGTAAACAGTGCCATTGTCAAACAAAAGACATCACCCAAAGATTTTGAGAAGATAACCACAGATCCTACATACGGGATTACTAGTTCTGTTCAAGGAACTTTTGGGGATTGGCAAATCACATTAGGCGGTGATGGTCAGAATATCAACATGCGTGTTCCCATTAAAACCGGAACTTTTACGCTCAATAAAAAACAGACTTCTCTGAATGGCGGTGAGGCGGTGATTCAGCTAAAGCTCAATTTCCTGCCACCACCGACTAAAACACCCCCAACGCCTAAAGGCACAAACCATGATTTGAAGGCAAAGCTCACTCCAGAAGTTTCCGGAGTTCCTGTTGTTAGCGTTCTAAATTTTGTTTGGCCTCAAGGGACGACCGATCCTGGAGTCATTGCAGATTCCCTGATTAAAGGGGATTTACAAGCCTGGTTTAATGACAATTTGAAGGATTTTGTTCAGGTTTTTTCAGCCGTCAACCTAAATGTTAAAGCCGATACAGAAAATCTACAATGGCTCAAACCCACTTACACCTCTTATGCCTATGCTGATCCTATTAGTGAGTCTAAGGATCTTTGTGATGCTTTGTTTGGAGTATTATGCATCACTACCAGTAAGACTGATCCAACGACGTTACGACACGAAATAACCTCGGGTGCTATCCCTTCAGGACAAAGATCATCCTTTCTGATTGGAGAACAACTCTTTACGCGAGAAGTTATGTATCCGAGTCTTCCTGCGTCCTTCAAATCGGCAACCCTGGATGATTTCGAGCTGACCAATAATGATACTGAGATTATTTTGTCCGACAGAGCGAAGGACAAAGATGTGGTTGAGCTCGATGGCGTGAAATATGGCGCGATTACCTATCATCCATACCTGCATGACTACAGTGTGCAGGTTAATGACACAGAAATTGTTTCCACAATGACGGTTAAAGCGCAGATCTCTCCGGGGATCATCACGTATATCGACATTACAACATACAACACACTCATATTGGTGCAGAAAACGGATGGGACCCAGACAATTGGCTACCAACAAACGCGAGACACCAAGTCTAGCCACAGAGTTCACACCAGCCCAGGGGTAATTGTTACGGAAGTCATAGCTGGAATCATTGTAGCTGTAGTGGGACTAGTGGCTGGTAAATTGGCAGAAACTATCGGTAAGCGAATCATCATTGCGATTATTGTCGCTATCATTGCTGGCATTATCACCGCGATCCAGGAAATTCTGACCGAAGTGATTGCCAAGGGGGTTGCGGAGTCGATGCCTAAAATCGATCCCGTTGTTCAGGCGGGAACGGATCCCATTACATGGCCAACCCAAGAATCACAATTTACCTTGACTGCCGTTGGACTCAACATGTCAGTTCAACTGAGCGGTGAACCTGGCTTTTCTGGACCCGATACTTGCAAGAAATCTCGAGGATAATTCACAATGTCACTAATCTTTCGGAATATGGTTAAAGAGGCCGTTGTCACATTGCCTCATCTCAATCAACAGTCTTCCAACAATCCTGAATCGATTGGGATTAGTAGTGCTTTAGATACAGCTGGCACAGATGGTTGGGATGTTATTCAGACTATCTCTTTGGACAATTTCAATCAGTATTTGCTACAAAACGAGCACAAGGTTGCAGAATTTCAGTTTGAGACAGAAGAGAATGGCATTTCATTTTCGATGACCGGTACTTTTGGACAGTTCTCCATTGTAACGGGCGGCGATGGTCAAAACCTTTGGTTATCTTTTCCCATTGCCAAAGGCGAAGCCATAATTAATGGCAGTCATAATCATTTAACTAATGCTAAGGTCATTGTCGAAGTTCAACTTCACTTCACTCCGTCGTTACCAACCGCTACATCCAGCAGTCCTTCAACACACCGACTGATCATCAACAACCAACCCGAATCGCCTGAGTTAGCAGCAATTGGGGTGATTGATCTACTGATACCAGAGAGTTTGGGGATCGGTGAAATCTTGAAAGATATTGTAAAAGAGTCATTTCAAGTTTGGTTCAATGCTCATATAGATGAATTGCAGCAGACTACTTTTGCCTCCGTTACCTTAAATGGCAAGCCAGAAGAAGATTTACTTCAATGGCTGATCCCTACCTATGCGTCCTATGCCTATACCGATTCAACTATCGCAGAAAATCACGGTATCTTGGCGATTGTGACCAAAACTCAAAATAGAACAGCCAAAGGATTATTCCACAATTTATCGCCCGTTGCTATTCCAGCAGGTACTCAAACTAGTTTACTGGTAAATCCAGCACTGGTGACGAAGGAATCGATTTTGCCTGGGATGACCAATCTTTTTCCTCAAGCCTCAGCAGGTGATTTTGAACTGATTAATAATGATACAGAAATCGTTAGCAAACAAAACACATCGTTTCCACTTGATCCGATTGTTGTGGGGCAAGGTGAGTCCCAGACAACATACTATCCAAATTTGACAAGATTTGATTTAGTCTTTAGGGAAACAACTGTGGTTCTTAACACTGAGTCAAAGGTAAATGTAGAAGCGGGGATAGATGTCTTTGTCGATATCAGAAATACTTGGCACATTATCCTAACGACAAAAGATGACGGCAGCAAGACACTCAATTATCAAGCAGTGGGAGACCCGGTGATCACTCATCGGATCCATAAATCTGATGGCGCGATCGTGGTTGAGTCTTTATTGCCTGTTATCCTTTCTTTGGTAGGCGGCATTGCTGGTGCCGTGGCAGAGCAATTGGCAGAAAAAGTTGCGATTCTGGTGCTGTTCTCTTTGTTGAAAGCTGCCGTTGCGGCTAGTAATGCAACGATTGGCAATGTCCAAGAAAAGGGCGTGGAGGCGGCGCTTCCATCTATTGATGCAATGCTAAAAACTGCTACCGGATTTATAACCTGGGCAGGCAATTCAACTACGGCAACGTTTACGCCAACGAAGGCAGACTTGAATGGAGCCTTGCAGATAAGTGGAACCCTTCTGGAATAGAGTCTATGTTTAAGGTAGGGAGAGTTTATTCAAGCAAGGAAAGAAATTTTAGAATATTGAAATCAAGAACCGCTGGTCTTTGGTCAAAGAGGGAGCTTATTCTTCCCCCAAGATTACATCGTTAACCCAGTGCACTGGATTTTCAATCCCCTGATGCCACCGAATCCCTTGGGCAAAGGTCTGAGCTGTTGCCCAAGGGAACTGAATCTATTACTTGTAAGATGCGATTGAAGTAGTCAACAAAAGCGAGAATCTTCTCCTTAAGGCGATCGCAGATCGCTTCGCTATAGGTGAGTTGATGCGTCAACTCACCTCTAAACTGCTCCCAGATAGAAACCTGTAGTTTTAGGAAAATGGCTGAAGGCCTCTCTATTCATGGACTACAGCCTAAATAGCTCTTTTGGGAAAACTATGGATTTCAAAATTGGAGCGGTTTAGCATGTGTGAATGTAGCAGGTTGTAGGATGCATTCCTGGATGTGACTTATATCATTTCATCGATAAATTTCGGAGAATGCACCATTCATATGTTTGTTGGAAACAAACTACCGCCGCCTAACAATACCCATGCACGCTGACCGCCAAAAGTAGATTGGTATGATGCATAGATTGTCTGCAGCGGGTGATGGGCTGCCCAACCGTAAAGGGCAACGTTGCGCTAGTGGGCAGCCCATGCCACGTCGCCCTCAAGATGAACAGCTATAGTGCGACACGCCACCCACATCAGAAAACGCGCTAGGTCTTAGACGATAGTATTTATCTTCTACGTCTTGTGATTGCTCATCATAGGGATAGCTAAGCACTTCTTGCAGCTCTTTAACTAAGCTATAGTCACTCTGCATGGCTTGTTCATAGGCCGGAACAATCAACCATTCTCGCCATGCGTATTTGGGGTTAGCCTGTTTCATCTTTGCTGATATCTCAGCCACATCGCCGCCCTTAACAACAAGGCCGTGCCAGCTTTGTAGCCAAGCTTGCCATTGCTCATCGAGTTCCTGTGAAGTCTCACCATAGAAGCTCTTTTTCAAAGCTGAGATATCTTCTGGTATGTGGGATAACTCGCGGAACAAAATAGTGTAATCAACCTTCGATTGAGTCATCAATTGCATCAATTGCTGAAATAGCTCCAGGTTAAATTCAGTCAAACCTAGTTTGTCCGCCCACATATTTTGGACCTGCTGTTGCATCGCTTCTGCAAAGCCCTCAAGCACCTGGTGGAACCGTTCTAAAGCTTCCGCATCTTCTTCCAGTAGCGGTCTCACCGCCTTCCAAAACATATGGAAATTCGCTGCCGCTGCATTGGGCTGATTAAAAAATGAAAAGTGCTCACCGCCGCCAACCCAAGGTTGAAACCAAGGGGTAAACGTTTCACAAAACCCAAAGGGTCCATAGTCGAGGGTAAAGCCACCCGCAGCGCAGTTGTCACTATTAAAATTACCCTGGCAATAACCAACCCGTAGCCAATTGGCCACCATGCTCGTAAGACGCTGGCGAAATAACTTAGCCAATTCAACCAATTGGTCGGCAAAACCAAGAGTTTGATCAATCTCGCTTTTGTATTCTCGTTCAATCAAATGCGACACAATCATCCGCAACTCCTCCAATGCCTTTGGATGAGCATCACTGCGAGCCCGCCGGGCAAATAACTCTAGCTGACCCACGCGCAAAAAGGAGGGTGCAACACGAGTGGAAATCGCCACAGGATTGTCCACCAAAACATCAGGTTCAAAGGATTGGGAGTTTTGAGAATACCAAGGCCGGGTAACGGTCTCAGACTTAGAAACATACAGGGTCAAAGCGCGCGATGTGGGAACCCCTAACGCCTGCATATACTCCTGCGCTAGAAACTCACGCACACTTGAACGCAGGACTGCTCGCCCTTCAGCACCCCGGCAGTAGGGCGTTGGCCCCCCCCCTTTCAACTGCATTTCCCAACGCTGGCCATTGATGACGCCTTCAAACACAGATATAGCCCGACCATCGCCATAGCCATTCCCCGTACCAAAGGGGCAATTTCGGATAAATTCTTCGCCATAAATCGACAGCGCATAGCCCGTCGCCCAGCCCACCTGTCGCATCGGCTCACTTGCAACAGAAAGATCCCCCGAAAAAACCTGGCGAAATTGTTCATTCAACGCCAGCTCATCGCTAAACCCAAGTTCTTTAAAGAACGTGCTGCTATGGGTTACATATTCTGGTTCTGCAAGGGGCGTGGGCGTTACAGGGACAAAATGCCCCGAAAAAACCTGGCGAGCCCGGTGATCATCCCCATCGACCGTGGCCTCAGGGTCGGCATTCAGGGTATCCATCAGAGAATAATCCGCTAATTGCGCAAACTCATCGAAGGTCGTTACGCAGGGCTCAGCAGAGGTTGTAGATGGATGTGACATTGTGCGATCGCCCGTCGAGAAAGAGTCAGATTTAGGTAAGAGCCTTGTAGAGGCTCGCCTATTCAATATAGTCGCTGTGGTTTGCGAGAGGGCTGATAGCTCGCTGAGCTTGGAAAGTGAGGCGGAATGGTGAGCAGTGGGCGATCGCCAATGCTTTATTCCCTAAATTATTGATACAGAATGATAATCATTATCATTTCGCCGAATCTCACGATAAAATGCATGGTGTTCGTTATCGCGAATTGAAAGACATGCACCAAATCTTCGCCGTTGCCGGTCCTCCAGGTGGTGGTAAAACCGCTTGGATTGCCAAGCAGGTTGAAGCCCTGGTCCAACAGCGTCCGCAGAGCCGTCCGCTTTACTGTGCATTAGGCGGGGCTGGCTCTGTCTTAGATGGCATGTTGCTGGCATCTCAAGTTTCCAGCCTGGAGGTGGTAGAGCAGCTCACGCCGGATGTGTTGCAAGGCGTGATTGATAAGCAGCGATCGCTATTCATTGAGATTGATAGCAGAATCGATTTAGCTCAACTTGTCTTGCCGGAAGTGCTCAATGTCCAAAACGTAGTCTTGATGCCCGAAGATTGGCGCAATGGGGAGCTAGAAGCTTGGAGCGATCTACGGTTCCCCTCTGAACTGGCCTTGGCACCCCAGCCTTCTATATCCGATACTCAAATCTGTGCAATTGAGTTGCAGGGGCAAGTCATCGATCCGGCGAGCTTGGAGATCCTCTGGCAAGAACTCACGGGAGGGGCCTATGGCATCGTGCATCGAGCCAAGGGCCTGTTCTGTTTGGCAGATGGCCCTGGCGTTTACTTCAGCTATGTCAAGGGCCATGAAAGTCGCCAAACCGAGTTGAATTTAGAGCCCTGTCTGGAGGGGCGGCCCAGCTATCCCAGTGCGTTGGAAGTGATGGGCAATCCGCTAGAGGGCGATGCCATTTTGGCCACAACCCAGGATTGTTTACTGAGTAATCAGGTGCTTCAGCAACATCAAGCCCAGCTCAAAGCCATGCAGGAAATGGAGGCCGCTTAGACCCATGAAACTCGCAGTTATCTCTTGTATCCACGGCAACCTTGAAGCCCTCAATGCGGTGCTCACGGACATTGAGCAGCAGAAGGCCGATCAGACTATTTGCCTAGGCGATTTGGTGGGCTACGGGCCGTTCCCCAATGAGGTGGTGGAGCGGATCCGCACCCTCGATATTCCGACGGTTCAGGGCTGCTGGGATGAAGATATTGTCGATGGCTTAGATGCCTGTGACTGTAGCTATCCTTCCCTGCTGGCCGAAAAGCGTGGCAAAGCAGCCCATACCTGGACTGATCAGGCCGTTAAGCCTGAGGTGCGGGAGTTTTTGGCACAACTGCCCCTCATTCACCAAGAGGGCAAGCTAGCCTTTGTCCATGGCAGCCCCAATAGTCAGCATGAATATCTGATGCCTGAAATGGATGCCTTTACGGCCCTGGAGCGCGTGATGGGCGTCGGCTGCGATGTGCTGTTTTGTGGTCACACCCATGTGCCCTACGTGCGGGAGCTGCGGGATAGCCAACTGCAAATTCGAGTGCGAGTGCCGAAGCAATCTGAGTCCCAACAGTCCGGGCAGCAGCTAGCCCAGAGTCAGCCCGTTCAGTTTCCCGTCAAACGCATTATCAATGCAGGTTCCGTCGGCGAGCCGCGCCATGGCCGACCCAATGCCACCTACGTTATCTACGACACCGAGAGCGAACAAACCACCCTGCGCGAAGTGGAGTACGACTATCGCAAAACCTGTGCGGCCATTCTCGATCAAGGCCTGCCACCGATCTTTGCCTGGCGCTTATCCCAGGGGCTGGAATTTGCGGAGCTGGCGGAAGACCCCACCCATGTCTGCGCACGTTAATTGGGACAACGTGAGTGTGACAAAATCCGGCCCCCATCCCCTAACCCCGTGCCCCCGATTTCGGGGGAAGGGGAATCAAACAAAAAGACAGTGTTCTAGCTGTTTCTCCCCTCGCCCACTGTTGGGAGAGGGGTCGGGCTTCGCCCTTATTAGGACGAATGAGGAGAGGGCGTTTTGAAGCTGTCGAACTCGCGTTGAGACAGAGTTGAGGTTGAGTTGAGGAATAGGAATGGCTTGGGCAATTTTGAGCGGCATTGAGGGCAACTTACCGGCCTATGAGGCTGTGTTGACGGATCTCAAGCGGCAAAAGCAGCAGATTGAACAATTGTTTGTGATTGGCGATGTCATTGGCCCCACGCCCCACAATGCCAAATTGGTGAAGCGGCTCCAGTCTCCTCGCACTGGCGAGCCCACGCCGGATGTCTGCCTAGGCTGGTGGGAGGAACAGGCCTTGATTCTCCATGCTCTGGGTCAGCAGGATGAACCCACGGAGCTGATTGAGCGCTATGGCAAGGAGATGATTACACAACTCTGGGAAGCGGTGCCTCGGGAGATCCTGCCTTGGTTGTCGCGGCTAGAGTTCGGCATGATGGAGCTGGATTGCTTGATGATCCATGGCAGTCCAGCGGGGGTTGGCGAAGCACTGACGCCGGAAACTTCACCGCTGTTGATGCTGGATCGGCTCCAGCGGGTGCAGGCCAATTATTTATTTTGCGGGCGATCGGGTCTGTCGTTTTGCTGCGAGATTGAGGCGGGGCAGGTGACTCAGCGGTTGCAGACGCTGGATGGTGAAGAAGAGCGGCAGTTGGAGCGACCCACGGTTCAGAAGGTGGTTGGTGTGGGGTCTGTGGGGCGATCGCCAGGAAAAGCGAGCTATGTGTTGTATGAACCGGAGAGCGATCGCGTTGAGTTCAAGGAAGTGCTTTACGACGCAAAGAAGGGGTTTGGCTAGGCAAGACTAGAAACTTGAAATCACATTGGCGATTGAGTGCTGCTGATTCTTCCATGGGCTGATTCAGCTTGCTAGCAGCAACTCGTCCAGCTTATATTTAAAGCTTGGAGAGGCCAGGAGTTGATTATAGATTTCGCCCTCATAGGGCAGCCAAATATAGCCTGATTTGAATGCTCGATAAGATGAAGAGGGCTGAAGTAATTGACCAATTGCTTCAGCTAGGACTAAACCCGGAATGGAGAGATCAGAGGCATCTTCTAGTAATTCGTTATAAGTTCTAAACTCATCGACTTCAACTCCAACTAGGGCATGTCAGAAGTTAGAAGAAAATCGCAAATTCTGGTAGAATAGAATGCCTAGCCCTGTCATTAAATAACGCCTAACTGCTGTGGGAAACGGAAGCACAGCGTATGTGTTTCCAACAAAAGTTACTTGTAAGATAACCTTATTTCTTACTTTCTAATATTTTTTCAATAGCTATATAAGAGGATTCTATTGCTCCCTGAACGGCAACTGTCCTACCTTTGCTATTCATAGCTTCGCCAGAAAAAAATACTTTATTATGAAGTGGCTTAGACATTTTCTTAGCATCTCCTTTTCTCTGAGAATAACTCCCGCAAATATAAGGCTCTTGACTCCAGTTTTGAATTATATGTTTCTTGTAAGTTTTACTAGCTTGGCCATCAAAGATTTCATCAAGCTCATTTAAAATAAATTTCATTATTTTTTCTTCACTTTCTAAACAAGTGTATTTTGTCGCTTTTGAGCCATGAGCAAAAAGAGCCAGGATATGCATATCTGATTTTTTGCCAAAGGCCGCATCATAATAGCCACTATCACCTTCAAATGGGTTTCCTAGGACTTTCCCAACCTCAAGTAAATCTGGGTAAAAATGCTCTGAAAACTCTATAAAAACCTTGATTCCATCACCTACTTTTTCTCTATTAATTGCGGTTGATTGTTTGGCTGGTATTTCTGGGATAAATTCAATCATCCCTTGCTGCAAAATTTTTATAGGAACCGTGACAAGAACTTTTTCAGCCCTAAAGACTTGGCCTTTATTCGTCGAGACTAAAACCTTCTCCCCGTGATAATCGATTTTAGTGACAGCATTATTTAAGTGGATATGTTTTTGTATCTCGTCTGAAACTAAGCTATCGAGAAAGTCGAACCACGTGGAATCACTAAATTTGAAATCCTGAATTATTCCCAATAAGTATTTAATCCAATTGCGTTGACTTAACCTTTTATTTTTATACTGATAAATTGTTTTAGGTAGATAACGAAAAGTTTTTTGGTTCTTTTCTTTTCCCGCAAATAGTTCTGATGTTAAAGCTGGCCTAGCAAAAACAAGTTTATGAATCCACTCTGCCCCTAAATCAATTGGGAAATCGGCAAAGTCATTACATTTTTTGATTCTTCCACCAATAACAGGACTAGCCTCTAAAATCTCAAATTCAATTCCTTCTTTAGATAAGATGTGAGCTGCTGAAATTCCTGATATACCTGCGCCTACAATAATGACTTTCACGATAAATTACCGGTAACACATATTAGCCATACTCCTACCTAAGCCCTGATTAAACTGAACAATGCCCCCCCAATAGCCGATTCAATCTCGCGCGGGTCAGATTCCCCGCCGCTTGCGGCGTTGATATCAAGTTCTGCAAGCTAAATCTAAGAGGTAGGAGCAGATTCTTCTGCGAACTGACTCTTGGATTTAGGAGCAGCTTCCTTTTGCATACCCCGTCCGCTTGCGGCGAGGTTTTTGATTTCTGCATAACGTCCCAAATCATAGAGTCTTATACCGAAAGCCATCAACCTAACGCCCCAAATTGTCATATTAGACCGACCACAACTATCCGAAAGCCACACACCAACTCCCTCCAGAAATCACAAATCCAAAAGAAATGATAATCATTATCAAAATCAATCCTTTCCCCCAGGACCCTCCCCTAAAGTTGATCCCGCAGCGTTTATTCGCTCACAGCTTTTATTTCTGAAGTGCTCTACACCATGGTCTCTAGCCTCACCAAACCCCTCAACGCTAAACCTCTAAACAACCACTGCCTCATCTCCGGCGAAAAAGCCGCAACCCTGGCCCAGCTTCCCCCATCTGGCAAGCCATCGCCCAAGGCAAAGCCGACGTCGGCATCAGCGACGCCCAAGCCTACCTCCACCTCGCCCAACTCTTCCTCTACAAATTCGAAAACGGCGACGTTGACCTCTTCCAAGATCGCCCCCACCTGAAACGCTTCCAGCCCATGTTTGGGCAACTGCTGGGACCGCTCGCCTGGGAAACCTTAGCCTTCTATGGCGAAGACTTTCTTAAAGCGCGCTACCCCAACTTCCCAGCCATCCTCAACCAAGCCAAAACCCAATACGGCCCCCACAGCGACGCTGTCAAAGTTGCCCAGATCGGCCTAGACCTATTCACCGAGTTCGGCTACGACCTCCCCGCTAGCTTCTACGACGTTCACCTCGCCCCCCTCGATCGCGACCACATCTTCGAAGAACGCGCCCTTCGCTACGACCCTCGCGACCAAGACCATAAGAAACCTTGGGATGCGATTCTCCATGCCTGCAAAGTCTTTGCCATTCAAATGAAAGTGCAAAGCGTTGCCTCTCAGCAGGGCTTCACCTACCAGCATGGATGTGCTTGCAACTCCCACTTGTCCAATGTTGACTTGGCTACCGGGGCGTTTGATTATGCCATTGCCCCTGAGAAACGCCAGCGCTGGCTGCGCAGCTTCCTCTGGACCGCTTGGTATGAATACACCTTAGTGATGCAGAAAACTTTTTTGAGTCTCAAGCTGAGAAAAGAGTGACCTTAGAGAAGCTGAGCATAAGGTCTTGTATCGTGCGTTTGTGCTTCGAAGCTGAAGCTGGGGGTGGACTTTTATAAGGGAGGGGTCGCAACCAAGGTAGGGGCAGACGCTTGTGACATAGAGTCACCACTTCCCTGAGTCCAAGCTGCAAGAAGCTCAACCCTCTTTGAGAATGCCAATCAAGACGATGAAGCTGGCCTAGCTGAACAGCTCTAACGCCCAACATCCAAGCAATCAGGTAGGCCATGTCGAGCAACATGACCAGGCAGGTCAGGGCTTTTGCATTGCGGAGTCGAGAGTCGGTGATATCAAAAGCGGCGGACTTGTAATCCTTGAAGTGGGGCTCAATGCCTCCGAAACGCTCACCATAGAGCGTAAAAGTCTTGAGAGTCGTAGGTTTGCCACTCAGAACGGCCCAAGCATCGGCTCCGTCAGGTTGATGGGCGGTGGCGAGATGACAGTGAATGTCACTCAATATGGTCACATCGTGGAACAGATTAACTTGATTGCTGGGGGGAAGCAGGTCTTGTACCGCTCGAGTTCGTCTGCTGGGTAAGGTGATGAGAAGGTCCGACTTGGCTCGAATGGCCCAGTCCCATTGATGCTGTTGCAACCAACGTATCAGTTCTCCATGCTCAAACCCTCGGTCGGCCAGCAGCGTCACGCTGCATCCAGTCGGTAAGAGGTTCAGAGCTCTTTCGAGCAAGGGAGAATAGTCTTTGAAGCCCACAGTGGCGCTGCCATGCTCAATGACTTGTTGGGCGAGGGTGAGAGAGCGTCCCCCCCAAGCCAGACAAACTTCGATTAAGCAGAACTGGTCCCACAGCAGACTGGTGTCCAGGGTCAGAACCGCAGCCTGTCCATCGAAGGTTTGGAGACAGTGACGCATCAGGGGGTCGTAAAAGGTTTCGGCATCAATGGCATCGTTATGAACGAAGTAGCTCAGCCGTCCCAGATGCGCACGGGCATTGCAACTGCGATGACTCAAGTAGGGCAGCCAGCGACTCAAACAGCCCGTTTGGGATTGCAAGATCGCGGCAACCATCTCGGCACAACCCGTCAGATGACGCTGGTCTTTCGGGGTCACCCATTGACTCAACTGGGTTCGCAGTTGACGATAGAGCTCGGGTGAGGTCATGGTCCATGCTCTTTGTGTAGGAACTTGAGCCTGCCATATCTCACCCTTCCTCGTCATCTCTGTCTCATTGAGAATCTATCTAGAACAAGGCTTTCAAGACTTTTCTGCACCACTAAGATGAATACACACTGTTTGACCTGATTCCAAACACAACTTATCTCGTCTAGCACTTACTGAGGGTTGAAGCATGGCAATACGAACAGCCACTGACTTAGATCAAAACAAGATTCATCGCATTTATAGAGCTGCTTTTCCCAAAGAAGAAAGGGAGATTGTGGCCAAACTTGCGGTCAACTTACTTTGTCAGAACGCCACCCCTTCAACCCTGTCCTTCGTTGCGGAAATCGAAGATACAATCACAGGCCATATTGCCTTTAGCCCCATAACTCTCGCTGAAGATAGCAACTGCAAAGGCTACATCCTGGCCCCCCTAGCCGTAGACCCGAACCATCAAAAGCAAGGCATCGGCTCACAGCTTGTCCAGCACGGTATCCAGCAGCTCTCTCAACTAGGCATCGATGTTCTGCTGGTCTATGGCGACCCCAAATACTACGGTCGCTTTGGCTTCAGCGAAGCAACAGCCAAAAACTACAGCCCCCCTTACAAACTGCAATATCCCTTGGGCTGGCAAGGGCTGATGTTGAGCGATCGTGCTCCGGCAAAATTCCCTGTGCCAATCACCTGTGTTTCTGCCTTGCGCGACCCTGCAATGTGGTGAGCTATCTGGCGACAGCAAAGGCCCGATAGACAGAAGTTGCAGGTTCGTTCCGAAGCCGATTGCATTGAGTTCTAAATCAAGCACCCGGCATCTACTTGAATTTGACAAATTTAAGCCTGGCTTGGCTCTGCCGCCGTGAGCTAAAGTTCACGGCTCAAAGCTCAAGTCCGTTAAAACGGACTGAACAGCCCACCAGAGAGGGTCGCAGCCCACTAAAGTGGGCTTTCGCTCTTAGGGGGAGTTTATTCCCAGACGGCTTTGCCAGGGTCTTTTCGAGCTGTCAAACACCCGGTGTCTCCAAAGACACCGGGTGTTTGTCGTTGCAAAGCTTGAGGACTTAATAAGCCGACAAACTGTCATCGCCAATATCCTGCAACAGCTCAGGATTCTGCTGCTTAATCACCGGGCTAGCCCGACGCATCACCCCATCGTTCCCTTCAATGATGACCAGGTACTTGCCCTCCGCGAGGCGATCGCCATAACCCTGACTATCCCCCTTACCCAACGCCAAAATCGGCCCACCATTAATAAACACGCTGCCCATAGAAGCGCCAAAGGCCCCCATAAATCCACCAACGATATGGTTGCCAATTTCACCCGCCCAAGAAAAGGTGCTCAGCCCCGTCGTCAGGCTAAAGGCAACCCCGCCAATAAAGCCAAACGGCACCAGCCAAGTTGCCATGCGCTTCATGCGTCTGCGCCCAATTTCATTGGGGTCCTCAAAGGGGAGATCGCTGAGATCCTTATAGCCCCGACCCACAATCGTGAGTTGCTTCGTTGGCAGATCTGCTTTCTCCAGCGCGACATAAGCAGCCTCGGCTTGGATGCGATCGCCCATTACGGCCACCAAATAATTCATGAAACCCTACAACGAGTTGTTACAGCAGCCTTGATCTTACTCAAGGTAACGAGGGGCGAAGACCCCTTTGTCCTAAAATTATCCACCTGGGACCTGCAAAAAAATTTTTTCTAGGTACTTTTCCAGGTCCAACCATTGAACGCAATAGCTAACGCACCATGCCCAAGGTTCTCGTCTCCGATCCCATTGATGAAGTGGGAATTGAAATTCTGTCACAGGTCGCCCATGTTGACGTTAAGACCGGTCTCTCTGAAGCAGAATTGGTGTCGCTAATCCCCGAATACGACGCGCTGATGATTCGCTCGGGAACCCAGGTCACGGAAGCAGTCGTTGAAGCGAGTAAAAAGCTCAAGATTGTGGGCCGGGCCGGTGTTGGCGTTGACAACGTCAATATCCCCGCTGCCACCCGCAAGGGCATCGTGGTGGTTAACTCCCCCGAAGGCAACACCATTGCAGCGGCAGAGCATGCCCTGGCCATGATGATGTCCATGTCTCGCTACATTCCCGTGGCCCATGGCTCCATGAAGGCCGGGGAATGGAACCGCAAAGCCTATGTGGGCCGAGAAGTCTACAAGAAGACCTTGGGCGTTGTGGGCTTGGGCAAGATTGGTGCCCATGTGGCCAAGGTGGCCAAGGCCATGGGCATGAAGCTAATTGCCTATGATCCCTTCATCTCCGCAGAACGGGCGGAGCAACTGGGCTGTCGCCTCGTGGACCTGGAGATGCTATTCCAGGAAGCGGATTACATCACCCTCCACGTGCCCAAGACCAAGGAAACGGCAAACATGATCAACGCCGAGACCTTGGCCAAGATGAAGCCGACGACGCGCATCATTAACTGCGCTCGCGGTGGCGTGATCGATGAGGCTGATCTAGCTGAAGCGTTAAATAACGGCGTCATTGCCGGTGCAGCCCTCGATGTATTTGACAGTGAGCCTCTAGAGGCCGATTCTCCTCTGCGCAAGGTTGAGAAGAACATTGTCCTCACGCCTCACCTCGGCGCTTCCACCGCAGAAGCCCAGGTCAACGTCGCTGTGGATGTAGCGGAGCAAATTCGCGATGTCCTGCTGGGCCTGCCCGCCCGTTCAGCAGTGAACATACCTGGCCTCCACCCCGATGTGCTGGAGAAAATGCGCCCCTACCTGGAACTAGCAGAAGTCCTGGGCAACTTGCTCAGCCAGCTTGTCGGTGGTCGTGTATCCCAGTTGACCGTTCGCCTCCAGGGCGACCTAGCCAAGGAGCAAAGCCAGCCCCTGGTGATTGCATCCCTCAAAGGCTTATTAGTCCAGGCCCTGCGCGAACGGATTAACTACGTCAACGCAACAATCGAAGCTAAAGAGCGGGGTATCCGCGTAATTGAGACCCGCGATGAGTCCGATGGTGACTATTCCAACGGCTCCCTCTACCTCTCCGCTGTGGGCGAGAAAGGTGAACATGCCGTTGTCGGTACGATTCGCGGCGACAACGAAGTCTTAATTACCAACGTGGATGAGTTCCCCATTAACGTGCCCCCCAGCAATCACATGCTGTTTACCCTGCACCAGGATCGTCCTGGGGTAATTGGCAAAATTGGCTCCCTCTTGGGTAGCTTTAATGTCAATATTGCCAGCATGCAAGTGGGTCGCAAGATTGTTCGGGGCCAGGCGGTGATGACACTTAGCTTGGATGATCCCTTGCCCGATGGCGTGCTGTCTTCGATTACCGATATCGATGGCATTAGCGATGCCTACATCGTGCGTCTGTAGAGCTGTTCGATGGGTTCGCTGGGTTCTCTAGCAGCCTGGGGACTGGTCCATAGGGCGTTCGACTGCCTAGGGCCCAGTCCCACTTAAAACATTTAGGGATGCGAGGTAAAGGCTCTTGACCAGTGGCTGGTGGGAAATCAAAGTCCTTTGTAATACGGCGCTGGAGGATTCTGTGCTCTGGCGGTTTGAGCAGTTTGGCTGCCGAGGTTCCGCCAGTAGCCATGGTGTTGATGGATTTGAGGTGAAAAGTTACATCCCCGAAGAAGAAGTCCAGGTGATGGATTTGGGGGCTCTGGCCATTGGCTTTAAGCAAGATGCCTTGACCATGGAGCTTCAGCCTCCCGAGGTGAGCTGGGTTCGCATTGATGAGGAAGATTGGGCCAGTGGCTGGAAGTCCCACTGGAAACCTGAGGAAATTGGCGATCGCTTCCTCGTATGTCCCGCCTGGATTGAGCCCCCTGCCACAGAACGGGAAGTTTTGATTTTGGACCCCGGCTCAGCCTTTGGCACGGGAGCCCACCAAACCACCCAGCTCTGTCTAGAGTCTTTGGAAATGCGCGTGCCCGGTGGTGATTCTGGCACGATTATTGCCGATGTGGGCTGCGGTTCCGGCATCTTATCCATTGGTGCGATCAAGCTGGGGGCCAGTCGAATTTACGGGGTGGATACCGATAGCTTGGCAGTGAGTGCCACAGCCAAAAACCGCGATTTGAATGGCTTAGGTGATAGCCAAATCAGCGTGGAAATGGGCAGCATTGAGCAAATCAAAGCTTTAGCTGAAGCTGGCATTGAGTTTGACGGGATCGTTTGCAATATCTTGGCCGAGATCATTGTGACGCTGGTGCCAACCATGACCGAAATTGCCACACCCAAAACCTGGGCGATTCTCAGCGGCATTCTAACCACCCAAGCGAAGGAAATGGCAGACTTGCTGGAGCAACATGGCTGGATCGTTGCCACGCTCTGGAAGCGAGATGAATGGTGTTGCTTCAACATTCGCCGCAGTTAGTTTGACCCAAGATCGTTTGGCTTACCTGACCTATGGAACCGCGCAGATTACTGGTGACCGGGGGAGCAGGCTTTATTGGTAGCCACTTTGTGCGCCATTGGCTCAAAGCTTATCCAGCGGATCAGGTCATTGTCTTGGATGCTTTGACCTATGCGGGGAACTTAGCAAATTTGGCAGACTGTTTGGAGCGATACCAGTTTGTCTCAGGTGATATCAATGATGTGGGCTTGGTACAGCAACTGCTGCGAGATCAAGCCATTGATACCCTCGTCAACCTAGCGGCAGAGTCCCATGTGGACCGCTCTATCGCGGGGCCAGCTGCCTTTCTCAGAACCAATGTAGCGGGCTGCTTGGTGTTGCTAGAGCAGTTCTATCGCCATTGGTTGGAGCAGGGTCGGCCGGCACCGTTTCGCTTCTTGCAGGTCTCCACTGATGAAGTCTATGGCAGCCTAACGCCTGATGCTGCACCCTTTACAGAGCGATCGCCCTTTGCCCCCAACAGTCCCTACGCCGCCTCAAAAGCCAGTGCGGACCATTGGGTTCGGGCCTATCACCAGACCTACGGATTACCCACCCTAGTAAGCCATTGCAGTAACAACTATGGCCCCTATCAATACCCCGAAAAATTAATCCCCCTGATGGTAGTAAACGCCCTACGTGGCCTGCCGTTACCGATCTATGGCGATGGCTTGCAAGTGCGGGATTGGTTGGCGGTGGAGGATCACTGCACAGGCCTGGGGGTGATTTTGCAACGGGGCTTACCGGGGGAGCATTACAACGTGGGGGGCGGGGGGGAAATGACCAATCTGGCATTGGTGCAGCAGCTCTGTGCCTTGATGACGGAGCTTTGCCAAGATTTGCCCGTGCCAAATGTGGCTGAGTTGATTGAATTTGTCGGCGATCGCCCCGGTCATGATCGTCGCTACGCCATCAATAGTCAGAAATTGAAGTCTCTAGGCTGGCTGGCAAGTCAGCCCCTGGAACTGGGACTGCGAGCGACGATCGCTTGGTATTGCAATAATTCTGATTGGTGGGAGCCTCTACTGCCAAATTTGTGAGGCGATCGCAGTTTGGCAGACCTCAAAATCAATGATTCGTAGCGACTTTGAACAGTTATGAGATCTCGGAAACCACCTCTAGGCAAGCTTTTTAAGAGTTTTGGAACGGGCAGGGGTCTGACCCTCTGGTCAAAGCGAATAATCGAGGCGAATATCACCTAAAGTCACTTGGCCTTGGAACCCGTTGCATTGGGCTTGTGTGCTTTGCAGGCCTTTCATATTCTGCGGTAAGGGATTATTCTCTTATTCCTATAGAGGCATATGTGCCAGTGGCTATTTCTGTCTGACGAGAGGTTCGTTTGACAAGCCATTTGCGCATACTAATCGAAGTGTGGTCATGTTTGAGGAAATAGGAACTATGTTCAGCTTACGTAATGCTGTGATTGCTAGCTTGTCTGTGTCTGCTGTAGCAGCATCCGCAGTTCAGGCATCTGCTCAATCCGTTAACGATTACAACTACATCGGTGTTGGTGGTAGTGACGAAGGTTTTGTCATCAACGGCAAGGCGACCTTGAGCGATCAGCTCTCCATCCGCCCCGCTGCAGTGACTGAGTTCGATGACTTCACCTTCTTGATCCCCGTTACCTACGATTTCAACGCTCCTAGCCAGACCGGCGAAGACAAGATTCTGCCTTTTGCGGGTGCAGGCGTCCGCATCGACACCGAAGGTAATGAGAACTTTGGTGTTTTGCTGACCGGTGGTGCTGATTACCGCATTACCGACAAGTGGGTTGCTAACGGTTCTGCCAACCTTTCTTTCATTGGTGATACCGAGTTTGACTTCATCGTCGGTGTTGGCTATAGCTTCTAACCAAGCTAAGTCATTCAGACAGGCTGATCAAATAGATTAGTTAAAAAGCGGAGGAGCCTAAATTGGGTTCTTCCGCTTTTGGATTTTAAACTTATAGCTTCACGGCACGGCGTGGATCGGGTAGCTCACCATCAAGTTCGATCATGAGCTGTCGATAGGCTGTTTGAGCGGCGTGGGAGCGCAAATAGTTGAAGCGGCGGACCTGTTTCGCATCGGCGCGGGCAGCCGCTTCATCGCCGAGGTAGTAGTGAACCATGGCCCGATCCAACCATCGAGTAAGGGAGTCTGGCTTCTCGGCGATGGCGCTATCCAGAAGGGTTAGGGCTTGGGCATAGTCATGCTTTTCAAAGGCGCTGATTGCTTCGTTGCTCAAGCTAGGGCAGCGGTGGAGAGAAAGAAATTTATAGGGCAAGATTTCTCGCCGTTCGGCCACAGTAGCCTCTAGGGCTTTTTGTTCTTCCTGGGTGAGCTGGCTTAGGTCCAGGGGAGATTGATAGTTGGCTTCAGTTTCTTGTTGACCTTGGGTATTGCCGCAAGCTTGGGCGGGAGAGCTGGTTAGTAAAGTTGCTCCACTGCTCATTGCAACCACTATCCCTAAGACGAAGAGTCGATGGATTGCTGGGAGTCTATTCCAGAGGCACAACAATGCCATGGCTTGATCTTCCTCGAAGTTAAAATGAGTTGCGCTTGCAGGGGAGATGCACTATATGCGGCTTCAGGTTGAGTTGAGGAGATTCCCGAAGTGCAGGGAATTGTTACTCAAGACTTGATGGAGCAGGCATCGGTTGGGCATAAAAGCCAAGATGGTTCGCTACGGGGCGTTCTTGGCCTGGGACTTTGGCTTGGATAACGGCGTTGAGCAGTTGGGGATTACCTTGGGCATTTTCGATGGCTAGACTGGTGGATCCTCCGCCATCTAAACGGATGGCGTTGTAAATTCCCCAGGATTGGAGCAGGGCGATCGCCTCAGGCAGGGTAATGCCTTCGCTGTAAAAGGGCTGTTTGCCATCAATCAAGATGAGCTGTAGCTGCTGGCCAGTTTCATCCAGGGCAGCAATCACCATGGGGTAAGGCTTAGTTAGGTTTTCGTCTTGGAGATTGCCTGGTTGGCCTTGGTCCATGAGGAGGAGATTTCCAGCGACGGCTTCCTGGGTCTCCGGGGGGCATTGTCCGCTGGGGGAGATGACTGCCCGTTGAGCCGTCGGTGAGTTTGGATTCAAAAAGCAGAGTGCGGACCAATTGGGCTGGGATGGGGAGACGACTTTGCCCTGGGCGATCGCGGTGCCAACTAGGCTAGTCGGTTCTCCCGCTGCTGGTGATGTATTCCAGGGAGCATCTTCTACGAATGGAAAGAAGAAGTTCGCGTTGATCACAAGCTGAAGCTGGTGGGTGGCCAGGGCGGTAGTCGCCTTTTGGGCGATGGTCTCTCGGCGCTCCCAGTCGGTGAGATCTTCGGGAGGGGCAAGATGGGGCGCGGTCTGGCTAATGGGTGGGGTGACCCAAGGGATTAAGCCTGGGGCTGTGAGATCTAGGGATAGCCGGTGGATGAGCTGAGGACGAGGGGTCTGGAGGAAGTGGCGCTCATAGGTGATGCCTTGGAAGAGAGATTGAGGAGCCTGGTTTTGGGTTAGGGGCCGTCGATGGAGCGCTAGGCCATAGAGCATCAGGGGCATGGCCAGGATTCCGAATAGGATGCTTCTGAATAGGATATGGGGACGATTCAGGAGCCTGGGACTGGCGGGGGCAGGAGCGCCCAAATGGGATAGAAGATTCGCTGGAGGCATCGCTGGCTGGGGAGTTGAATAATGGCTTAGGTGGATATACAGACGGTTTGGTGGAAATTGCCCAAATTTTTCTGTAGTGCTTCTGCAAGCCTTCCATGGGAGTTGATTTTCTGAGCGATGGGCGGGCGATCTGTGGCAACACTTGGGGAGATGAAATGGCTGGTGGAAATGACAGGAACCGAGATCTGAAGCGCGATCAAGGCGTTATGTCTGGATGGTTGGCTTGGGCGGTGTTGGGAGGCGTGGGAGCGATCGCCCTCCCGGTTCTCGGCGAGATCATTTTTGGCTTGCTCGGCATCATCCCAGAAGACCCAGCTTGGAGGTTGGTGCTTCTCTTTGGAGGTTTGTGGGCTTTGGTGGCAGGGCGATTACCGCTGGAATGGCATCGCGCCACCGGTAAATGGCCCAGCTCACTGAGCGGGTTGACCCGGCTCGGCGGGGGGATTCGAAGTAAAAACGCGAATTCTAGATCCTCGCAGGCGGTTTTGGGTGGTTGGACTTGGGCAAGCCGGATTGCTTCAGGTGCTTTACTGGGCTTTTTTTATGGGGGACGCTGGACTGGAGATGATATGCGAGGCGCGATCGCTGGCCTCTTGCTGGGCTTGGTCTTGTCTCTGGGGTTGGGGCTCTGGCTAGCCAGGGCTTGGCCTGAATTAGAGAGAGTGATGGGGGTGGCGATCGCGCTGTTTGCTGCCTATGGCCTCTGGTTTTGGTTCGGTGCTTGGGGATTGTCAGCCCTGATGGCGGGGCAAGGGTTGCCTGCCTTGCTATATGGCGGGGTTGCCCTCAGCTTCTGCCAATGGGCCTGGTTAGCGAGTTGTTGGTTCAGAGCTGTGGCTTTGGATGGGAGCAGGATTAGGCAAAATCCCGAATGTTGATTTTCAAAATCCGGAAAAACTTGAGATTTAGGTATTTCCCTCAAGCTGTGTTAGCCAGTCACTGGGCAAGCTAAGGATGAGTCTGACCTGTCTTGATACTTTCCTATTGCCATGCTGCTAACTCGCGAAAAATATCGTTTGGTTACCCGGAGCGACTTCGATGGCCTAGTTTGCGCCGTGCTGCTCAAAGAGCAGGACTTGATCGATGAGATTAAGTTTGTCCATCCTAAAGATATGCAGGATGGCAAGGTGGAAATTAACGAGCGGGACATCACCACCAACCTGCCCTATGTGGCGGGGGTTCACATGGCCTTTGACCACCATGCCAGTGAACTCAGGCGCAATGCAGCGGTGCATGATGAGAACTACATCATCAATGGGGATGCCCCTTCCGCAGCGCGAGTGGTTTACAACTACTACGGGGGTCCCCAAGGCTTCCCCAACATTTCTGAAGAAATGATGGTAGCGGTGGATAAGGGAGACTCTGCCCAGTTTGACCTGGAGGAAGTACTCAAGGCCGACGGGTGGAACCTGCTCAACTTCTTGATGGATGCCCGCACCGGCTTGGGGCGCTTCCGTGAGTTCCGTATCTCCAACTATGCGTTGATGATGGAGCTGATTGACTATTGTAAGAACCATTCCATTGAGGAAATTCTGGAACTGCCTGACGTTAAGGAACGGGTAGAGCTCTACCAGGAGCACCAGGAGCTCTGCAAAGAACAAATCAAGCGCTGCACAAAAATCCATGGCAACTTTGCCATCTTGGATCTGCGGGAAGAGGAGCTGATTTACGCTGGCAACCGCTTTATGGTGTACGCGTTGTTCCCTGAATGCAATATCTCTGCCCATGTTCTCTGGGGCCTCAATCGTCAGAACACAGTCTTTGCAGTGGGTAAATCAATCTTTAACCGCACATCTAAGACCAATGTGGGCGAATTAATGCTGCGTTACGGCGGCGGTGGCCATGCTAATGCGGGGACCTGCCAAGTGGATAACGAAGCGGCTGTGATTACTCAACAGCAACTGATTGAGAAGATCAATGCAGATGGCTAAGGCGTTGTTTTAACAATTCCCAAAGCTGCTTAACCCGAATATATTTGACGGTCAAGGCTCTTTTTGAGGGGGTCTTGGCCGTTTGTTGTTACCAGTTAGGCTTTGGACAATGGGGTCAAGTCTTAAAGCAAGGGTCTTAACCTATGGTGATTAATACTGTCGCAATCAGAGTGATGAAAGCCGTTTGGGGTCAAGGTCATGGCAGGGAGCGTTCCTGTGGGATGGGCAATGGCTCCTTGGGGTTGAATCGCCTCTTCGAGCTGTCCCTAAGCCAGCTGGGCAACTGTCCTAGGGAATATGCGCTGGTGAATGCAAAATCATCGGGCGACTGGGGGCTGCGGAAGCGTGATAGCCGAGATCGCAGTGCCGCTTAGAGATCTGGTAAGTCAATTAATTTTTAATCAAGGGTCGTTGGCTATATTCAAAACATCATCTAGATACAGAACACTAGGTTTTGAATTGCTGTTCTCACCTAAGTTGCTCTATTGGAGAGGCTTGGGTTAAACAAAACTTAAATTGATGCAAAACAAAGCCTGTATCAATAAACTGCAAACATCAGATCATTACTCGTATTTGCACTGAGTTTTTGCTAATACCAACTGCCCAATATCCGTAATTACAAGGTCAGAGTTCCGGATTTAGATGAAGTTTGTATGAAACTCCTAATAAGGAATAGTCGTCTAGTCTTCTAGTGCGATGGCCTCTCTACTCGGGGAAACTCAACCATGGTGAATATGCAAGGCCGTTGGTCCTACTGCCAACAGCTCGCGGAAGAACTGAAGCGGCGATCGCTCCAGATGACTTCTGTCCATTACACTCAGCCCCAGCTGAGTGATGCTGATAAAACAACTGCTGAGGCAGTCGAAGACTTGAAACGCCGTAGCGAGAATCTTCGCCAGCGCTACGGTCTGTAATCCTATATTTCGTTGGGCAATAGACGAACCTGTTGCCTTCTCCCATAACAAAAGCCGTTGTCCCTGAACCGGGACAACGGCTTTTCTATGACTATGACAGTTTGGTTTAGACCAGAGCGGTGGGAGCCATACTGTTGTAAGCCACAATTTGAGTCTCTTCCACAGACTTTAATAGATGATATTCGGGTTGGTAGATCGCTAGCTGGCAAAGCTGACTGGGAGTGATACCTGAAGCATTGATATCGGGCAGTACACCACCTTTTTTGAGAGCTGCTGCTGCCAGTTCGGAGCAAAAGAGGCGGTCTAGGTTTTCGCGGCTGCGGGTAAAACGACCCAGGCCCGGAATATTATGCAGTTTGCTTAAGCCAGAGTTAATGGCTTGAAGCGGGTCATACTTTTTCTTGTTTTGGGCAAGAAGAAACTTTTCGAATTTTGCGACTTGTAGCCTTTGCCGCCGCTCGGTGCGGAGGGGGAGCCACCACATATTGCCCTTGTGGTTGGCGATGCGATCTTCTAGGTCACTAATGGCAACGCCGTGGAAGCCTTCGATGGGACTAGACTCCATTAGCTGGGGGTGGATCAGGTCTTGCTGGAGTTCACAGCGCAGAATGATGCCCACATGGGAGACCTCGGAGCGGGTAGCAACTTTGACGATCTCCGAAGAAATGCCCTGGCCGGAAAAGGCAATGATATCGCCAGGCTGGATACGGTGGCGTAGGGGCTCGTAGGGGGAGATAGGGAGTAGTGCCAAGGCTCGATAGTGCTGAATGTAGGATTATCCTACGTTAGATTTTAGAGGGATGACAGAATCTTACGACTGCCTAGGATGACTGAATACCTGCCCCAAAGAATCTCGTTTGGCAGCCTCTGTTTGAGCAGATTCGACCGGGTGAAAGGTTGGAGTCGCAGAAAGAACAAGCATTGAACCGTGGAAAAGTCGAACCGCTCCACGATGGAGCTCGATGCCAGAATGTTGAGCATTCTGGCAACCCTCAACCACCAAATCAGCCAACCGCTTGAGCAACAGCCTTCCAGGCTCTAAGCTAATGGCCGGTCAAGCATCACCTACTACTCCACTCGCGTATTTTCTTAAATCTCCATGGCTAAACTCTCCACAGAGCTTCAGCATTACTTCTTAGGCGACCCCCATGGCCTAACTGCCCATGAAGCCGCAGCAGCAGAAGCCGCAACGCCTGGGGATGAGGTCACGCTGGAAGAGATTTTGGCTCTGTCTGGGGAGCGGACTTTTGGCTTCCTGTTTGTGCTGCTGTCCCTGCCATCGGCCTTGCCCATCCCAGCGCCGGGCTATTCCATTCCCTTCGGCATTGTCATGGGCCTGTTGGCGTTTCAGCTGCTCAAAGGCTCGGAGCAGCCTTGGCTTCCAGAAAAATGGCGTAGTAAAGGGTTTGATCGGGAGAAGGTAAAGGGCTTTATTAAGGGGGGATTGCCCTGGCTAAAGCGGATTGAAGCGGTTTCTCGCCCTCGCTTAACTGGAGTCTGCACGAGTCCCATGGGCCGACTGGTGATGGGGCTCGCCATCCTGCTGATGTCTTGCTGCATGATGATTCCCATTCCAGGCACCAATACCTTGCCTGCAATCGGCATCTTTGTGACGGGCTTTGGCCTTTTGGATGACGATGGCGCGATTAGCCTGGCTGGGCTAACGATTTGCGCCCTGGCCTTGGGATTAGTCTCCTCAATCTTTATCCTGGGTGCCGAAGTGGTTGACCGAGGTAAGGATGCGGTTAAGGATCTGATTTTGAACCGCTAATGGCTAGGGGCTGACGCTGGGTTTATGGGCTAGCCGTCAGCCATCTGGGATGCGCGGACCAGAAGGTTTTCGGGATGCCGCTTTTGGGAGTCTTTCAAATAGTAGAAAAACTCTTTTGGACCGTTGGGGGAAACGCTGTCGATTTCATGGCTTGCACCCGGTGCATCGCCGCGACACCAGACGTAATCTCCTGACCTAAATTTAGGGACTTTATAGCCCAAATACCAGCTAAAAAAGATATGGTGCTCTAGTTGATCACGATAGTTAAGCAATAATATTTCGGGTGAGCCCTTTTCAATTTGCATCTCCACCATGCCGTCCTCATAGCGTGATGAAGAGACACGCATGACTTTGGCAAAACAGCCGGAGTGATGGAGAACGCGATCGCCTGGTTCCAGCTTGAGCAGGTTTGTCCAAGAAAGGGAGTACATCGCAGTGCAAGGAGTGGAAGGTTCTGGTGAAGACCCAAGATGCCCCTCTATTATGGCCTGAGATGGTCAAGTTTACGTTCTAATGTACTACTTGTGACATTGCCCGTGATATTGGTCGTAGTAATGCTCTGGGAACGTTTGGGATTCTATGGCCATGGAGGCTTACAACTTGGACCGCTTGATGGCCCGCTGTTGTTGCCAGGACTGAATCACTGTTACACCTACTACCATGGCATAGCCACTGGCGTAGAGCATGAGCCAGGGCATCATGCCCCACTGCTCCATGGTGATGCTATGGCTGACGAGCCAACCGGCATAGAGGCCGAGTAAGACTTCGACCCAAGTCAGCCAGCCGCCTGAGAGGACATAGCTGCTAGCTTGCCAGGTGGCAGAGCGGTTGACGACGGCAAACTTGGGGGTGCGCTGAAATGGACTTTCTACGCCGAAAATGGCTTGCAGGACTGCCCAAGAATTATTGACGGATAATCCCGTTCCGAGTGCTAATAGACTTCCTAAACGACCTAGTCGAGCAGGCCAGCTGATGCCTTGAGCTCCCATGGTGATCCAATACATCATCGGTGGGCCCAGGGCCGCAACTGTGACGAGTGGCGTCAGTCTCAGCAAGCTGCTTTCGCTTTGCAGCACGGGCCAAATCAGGAGCAGATTCAGCAACATTAGGGGATGCACCGCGTATTGGGTGAGATGCAAGCTGGCGAGAAGCTTTCGCCAGAGGGGCTGATGCGATCGCCACAGCGGCTTCCACAGCTTAATGGCAGTCTGGATACTGCCCTTGGCCCAGCGGAACTGTTGGCGCTTGAGGGCATAGAGCTGTACCGGCAACTCAGCGGGCACCATCACTTCAGGGAGATAGGCGATGCGCCAGCCCTTGAGCTGCATGCGATAGCTGAGGTCCAAATCCTCTGTCAGGGTATCGCCTTGCCAGCCGCCAGCATGGTCTAGGCTGGCAAGGCGCCAGATGCCAGCGGTGCCGTTGAAGTTGAGGAATGCGCCCGTGAGATGGCGAACCTGCTGTTCAATGACGAAGTGACCGTCAATGCCCACGGCTTGGGCTCGGGTGAGCAGGGAGGTTCTGGGATTGAGGTGACCCCAGCGGGCTTGAACGCAACCGACATTATCGTCTTGAAACGCTGGAATAGTGCGCTGGAGGAAGTCGGGCAGGGGGATAAAGTCAGCATCGAAAATGGCGACAAATTCACCTGTGGCGGTGGTGAGGCCTTGGTGGAGGGCTCCTGCTTTGTAGCCGGTGCGATCGCGGCGATGGTGGTGCTCAATCACGATATTGCGGGTCGCCAGTAGCTCCGCCACGGTCTCTTGGATTTGTAAGGTCGTATCGTCCGTCGAGTCATCTAAGACTTGGATCTGTAGCTTGTGGTTGGGCCAGTCCATGGCAGCCACAGCCTTAATCAAGCGCTGGGCAACATGGCGTTCGTTGTAAATCGGCAATTGGATCGTCACAGTCGGGGTCGCATCTGCAGATGAGGTGGCTGCCCCAAAGCGAGCGCCAGGTTCCAAGGACTGTCCCAGGGAGAGCGAGGCAGATGGTGTAACAACTGCCAGAGGCTCAGTCACATGTCGTTTAGATTGCTTTAGCTTATATCGTGCAAACAGCAAGGTTTGCAGCAGGCTGTGAAACCCATAAAGCGCCAATAGACAAATATCTAAGACATAGATAAACAGACAGATTGGCAACAGCAATACAGGGATGAGATCAGCCATAGGAAGCCCAGCAGATGAAATAGACGAGTGACCTAGCACAGATTAAGTGCTGAAGATGAGGGCAAGCTGAGTTTGCAGAAGGCCCTACAACTGACTGCCTGAGACTTGGCGAATGCTGCGGTTCAAACTCAGCCTGTGCTTAAGTAACCTCTGCTAGCAAATTTCAACCATCCATAGAATTGGAATGCCTGGTCGAACAAAGCTTCTGTAGAGGCAACCGTCTCAGGAGTGATTCGGCGAAACTAACATAACCGATCAACTTATCGACTTGGTCTCCCTGATGGTCTAGCGATGGCCCCTTCTGAAATTCCGATGGCTTCTAAAGCTTCGACCATGCCGACTTCCTCGAAATCTTCTAAAGCTGCGAGCGCGACCAAAGCGACCATGGCCAAAACTTCTCCTGCTATGGAAACCAAAGGAACTGTGATGACTCAATACGTTGCTAAAGCCACGGTTGGTGGCCACGGTTGTAATGGGAATGCTGCTTAGGGCAACTGCAACGGAGAATTCTCCGCTTTCTAATAAATTGTCCTGGGCATCGTGAATTTCATAGCGGAAGTCATTCTGCTTAGGTGTTGTTGAATTGCCTGGCAAGACCGAGAAACGGCGAGTTTCATGCTCTATGCCTGGGCTAAAGGTGATTAATTCGGACCCATTAGCATTGCTGTAGTCGCGCTTGGTGAAGGGTTCGCTACTGAAGCCTGGCGTGATGTTGAAGAGAGTTACGCGTTGACCAGGCGCAGGAGGCGTACTGTCGGAGATAAAGCGACCCGCTGCATCAACGGGGACAAGGTAGCTGGAAACGCCACTGTTAATGATGCGCTGTTGCTGAATTTCGAGCTGCTCACTAATGCCGCCGCTGCTGGAGAGGCTGAGGCCAGCCTCTGCCATTGCAGCTTCCGTCAAGCCAGGGGCGACGCTGAGCATTGCTCCGCTGGCCAAAGCAAAGGACAGGCGGGCGAGTGAGCTGAAGGGGGCCGTGATGGGTTTCATGGCAAAGGCTTTGGAATTAGAGTGATGTTTGAAGATTGGAGCCGTCTCGTGATCTCCGACATCTACACAATGCTGTACCTAGCTGAGTTGACGATGAACCTTAGCTGAGAAGTTCTGAAGGACAAAGGCAACCTATGCTCAACCGCTTGTCCGACTGCTCAAACAACCTCTAAATTTGACAAACCAGTTTTCCGGCCTTCTCGCTAAATTTCAAATTCTCACCATAGTCCACGGGGCAATCAATCAAAGTGGGACCGTCCCAAGCAAGGGCTTCTTGCAAGGTTGGAATGAGCGCTGCCGCAGACTCCAGACGGAAGCCTTTCACGCCCATGCTCTCGGCATATTTAACAAAGTCTGGATTGCCAAACTTGATCTGGGAGGCATGGCCGAAGTGGTTGTTTTGCTTCCATTCGATCAGGCCGTAGCCACCGTCGTGGAAGATTAGGGCGACGAAGGCGATGCCCAGGCGGACAGCGGTTTCGAGTTCTTGGCTGTTCATCATGAAACCGCCATCGCCCATGACAGCGACGATTTTGCGATCGGGGTAGACCATCTTGGCGGCGATCGCCCCCGGTAAGGCAATCCCCATGGCGGCAAAACCATTGGAAATCAAGCAGGTGTTGGGCTCGTTGCAGTGGTAATGGCGGGCGATCCACATTTTGTGAGCCCCCACATCGGACAGCAGAATGTCCTTGGGCTCCAGGACTTGCCGCAGGTCGTAGATGATTTTCTGGGGCTTGATGGGAAAGCCATCGTCCTGGGCGTATTGCTCGTACTCCTCCACCATGGATGAGCGCAGGGTTGCTGTATAGGCATCTGGCTCTGTGGGAACAGTGCAATGCTCCTTCAAGGCCCGCAGCGTGGCGGAGATATCACCGACAAGTTCAACTTTGGGGATGTAGCTACTGTCAATTTCGGCAGGCTCCCCAGCGATGTGGATGATGGGCAAGGTGCCTTCGGGGTTCCAGCGCTTGGGAGAATATTCGATTAGGTCGTAGCCTACGGTGATGATCAGGTCGGCTCGGTCTAGGCCGCAGTTGACGAAGTCGCGCTGCTGGAGGCCCACGGACCAGAGCGATCGCGCATTCTCAAACGACACTGCCCCCTTGCCCATGAATGTATTAGCAACTGGAATTTGCAGCTTGTCCACCAGCGCTGTCAATGCCTCACTCGCATTCGCTCGAATGGCACCGTTACCTACTAAGATCACAGGATGTTTCGCCTGAGCAATCAAATCTGCGGCAGCTTCTAAATCCCTCGTGGCAGCGACAGTATGCTCTCGCCGAGCCAAGGGTAGAGGCTTGCCAGGGGCATCCATAGCCGCAACATTCTCGGGCAGGTCAATGTGAACGGCTCCGGGCTTTTCTGATTGAGCAATTTTGAAGGCTTTGCGGACAATCTCTGGCGTATTCTCAGGCCGCACGATCTGGGTGTTCCATTTGGTCACTGGGGCGAACATAGCGACCAGATCGAGGTATTGGTGAGACTCGATATGCATGCGGTCGGTGCCGACTTGCCCGGTGATGGCGATGAGGGGAGCGCCGTCGAGGTTGGCATCGGCCACGCCAGTCATCAGGTTTGTCGCACCGGGGCCGAGGGTGGAGAGGCAGACGCCAGCTTTACCGGTGAGCCGTCCATAGACATCAGCCATAAAGGCTGCGCCTTGTTCGTGGCGGGTGGTGATGAATTGGATGGTGGAGCCTTCGAGGGCTTCGATGACGTGGAGGTTTTCTTCGCCGGGGAGGCCGAAGATGTATTCGACGCCTTCATTTTCGAGGCAAGCAATCAGCAGTTCCGCAGTATTCATAAACCACCCATAATGATTTCGTTACCGTAGGGGTGCACAGCCGTGCGCCCTATCCCAAAAACCAAGCGCCTGTGCGAGAGGCTACTTAATCCAAACGGTCTTCGCATTCACAAAGGCGCGAATGCCTGGCCCAGCCAGTTCTCGCCCGTAGCCCGATCGCTTAATCCCGCCAAAGGGCATACGTGGATCGGATTTGACCATGCCGTTGATAAAGACGGCACCAGCTTCTAACTCGTTGATGAATCGCTCTTGTTCCGCTGGGTCTTGGGTCCAGGCGCTGGCTCCCAAGCCGAAAGGGGTGAAGTTTGCCAGGGCGATCGCCTCGTCCACATCCTTCACCGTGAACAGTAGCGCTACAGGCCCAAAGAACTCTTCCTCATAGGCAGCGGAACCCGCTGGTATGTCGCTGAGGATGGTGGCGGGATAGAAATTTCCCGCCGCAAGTTCGCTAGGCAACTCAGCGGGCTGGCCGCCCAGGACTAACTTTGCCCCTGCTGCAACGCAGGCTTGCACCTGTTGCTCCAGCTCGTTGAGGATCTGCGGTGTGGCGAGGGGGCCAAGATCCACGTCGGGAGACATGGGGTCACCGAGCTTGAGGGCTGCACATTTCGCGGTGAACTGTTTTGTGAACTCCTCAGCAATGGATTCCAGCAAGATAAAGCGCTTGGCGGCGATGCAGGTTTGGCCGTTGTTCAACATGCGGGCCGTGACTGCTGTGGCGATCGCGGCTTCTAGGTCGGCGCTGTCGGTGACGATAAAGGGGTCGCTGCCGCCTAGTTCTAGAACAGTGGGTTTGAGGGCCTTCCCGGCAGCGGCGGCGAGGCTAGCACCTGCGGCTTCGCTGCCGGTTAGGGTTGCGGCAACAACTCGTTTGTCGGCGATGACGCCTGCCACTTGGGAGGCGGGGATAAGCAGGGTTTGGAAGGCTCCAGCGGGGAAGCCTGCATCGCAGAAGATTTGCTCGATGGCGATCGCGCATTGAGGAACGTTCGAAGCATGTTTCAACAGCCCCACATTGCCCGCCATTAAGGCCGGAGCCGCGAAGCGAAACACCTGCCAGAGCGGGAAGTTCCAGGGCATGACCGCCAGGACAGGACCAAGGGGCAGGTAGCGGACAAAGCTGCGGCTGGCGTCAGTTTCTGCTGACTCATCGGCCAGGAAGCCTTCTGCATGATCCGCGTAGTAGCGGCAGAGATTGGCGCATTTCTCGACTTCGGGCACTGCAATTTTGAGCAGCTTGCCCATTTCCAGGGTCATGGTTTTGGCTAGTTCGGCCTTGCGTTGTTCTAGCAACTCAGCGGCTTTGCGTAGCCATTGGGCTCGCTGGTCAAAGCTGGTGGTGCGATAGCTTTTGTAGGTTTCGGTGGCGAGGGCAAGTTTGGCTTCCAATTCCTCAGCTAAAATTGGCTCGAAGGTCTTGAGAACTTCTCCGGTTGTCGGATTAATGCTGGCAATTCCCATGGCAATCGCCCTCCCTGCTTGTGAGCTTTGACGGAAGTAGGGCCAGGCCAATGGTGGGCTTAGCCCTACTTACGTTATAGGCCTGAAATCCTTAATTTGGGGGCGTTTCGGCATCAGTCTTAACCTGAGGACACAATCGGCTGGATGGAAGCAGATTTCTTTGGTGAGGGATTATGTGATCCTTAGGAGGCTTGCTTCGCGATCGCGCTAGGCTAGATATAGCCCTGTGTTCGTCCCTGTTGCTTCGCTCATTTGATTTGCTATGAAACTCCACCTCAAAATTTGGCGACAGACTGAGCCCAGCAAGCCGGGTCAGTTTGTGGAGTACAGCGTGGAAGGCCAGCCTGACTTGTCTTTTCTAGAGCTGTTGGATGTGCTGAATGAGCAGCTAACCCAGGCCGGTGAGGTGCCGGTGGAGTTTGACCATGACTGCCGTGAGGGCATTTGCGGTTCCTGCGGGATGATGATTAATGGTCAGGCCCATGGCCCCCAGGAGCGGACGTCGGTTTGTCAGTTGTATTTACGTAATTTTCAAGATGGCGATCGCCTCACAGTAGAGCCTTGGCGTGCAACGGCTTTCCCCATTGTCAAAGATTTGGTGGTGGATCGCAGTGCCTTTGATCGCATCAGCATGGCGGGGGGCTACATTACGGCGCGGGCGGGGTCTGCGCCGGAGGCCAATAGCATTCCGGTGCCGAAGGCGGATGCCGATGCGGCGTTTGATTATGCGGCTTGTATTGCCTGTGGAGCCTGTGTGGCGGCTTGTCCCAACGCTTCGGCGTCGCTGTTTACGGCGGCGAAGATTTCCCATTTGGCCCATTTGCCCCAGGGCAGTCCGGAGCGGAAGAGTCGGGTTTTAAGGATGACGGAGCAGATGACGACGGAGAGTTTTGGCGATTGCTCGAACCATGGGGAATGTCAGGCGGTTTGTCCGAAGGGGATTAGTATTGATGCGATCGCGACGATGCGGCGGGAGTACATTAAGGCACAGTTCTCTTAGGGGACAGAGCTTTTAGAAGAGATAGGAAGACAGCTAGGCGAGCGAGCAGCCAATGCCAACGAGCCAGAAACTGAGGCTTAGCTCGGAATCAAAGGTATGCCATTCCCATTTACAACATGCTCCGCCGTCGTCTCAACTCCCTTATGCTCCTACCGACAGAAACTGCCAAATAATTAGAAAGGAAGATTTACTCTAGAAACCTTCGGAAAACCTAAAATACTGGTGTATTACTATACGGACGATAAAATTCCTATTGTCTCTGTAGCTCATTTCGCCAGCGTAGGAACATGTCAGAAGATCAGGCGATCGCAGGTATAGGCGGTGCTGCTCATTCAGTAATATACGCTGACAACGTAGTGCTCAATGCCTCACGTGGTCATGGTTTCGCTGCGGAGAAAGCCAATCATCTCAAAGATGTTCTCTCTGGCAAGGATGCTCAAATTATTGGTGGCAACAATCTGAAGAATGGTGCTGACCGCTTAGTTGATGGTATCCAAGTTCAGACAAAATACTGTGCATCTGGTGCAAAATCTATCCGTGAATGCTTTCACGATGGCCAGTTTCGCTACTTCAATAGCGATCAGTCTCCAATGCAAATCGAGGTCCCAGCAGACCAATATGATGCTGCTATAGAGGCAATGCAATCTCGAATATCCAGAGGTCAAGTTCCTGGAATACATGATCCATCAGAAGCCTCTCAAATAGTGAGAAAGGGAGGGTTCACATATAACCAAGCAAGAAACATTGCCAAGTTTGGAACGATTGAGTCAGTAACTTATGACGCCATCCAAGGTGTTCAAGTTGCAGGCACAGCCATGGGACTTTCGGCTGCCATTGCATTTGCATACGCTATGTGGAATGGAGAAAGTTTAGAAGCTTCTATTAAACAAGCTTGTTCGACAGGTCTAACCATCGGTGGTGCAACCTGGCTATCTGCAATTTTGACAGCTCAAATTGGACGCACTGGGGTGGAGAAGTCATTAAGGCCTACCAGCGATTTTCTGGCGAAGAAAATAGGTAGCAAGACCTCCGCTTTCGTGGCTAACGGTTTTCGAGCAGGCAATAATCCTATTTACGGTGCTGCCGCAAAATCTAATGTTTCTAAGCTTCTTAGAGGAAATTTTGTAGCAGGAGTTGTGACGACACTTGTTTTATCATCCTCAGATATTGCTCACCTTACTCGTGGGCAAATATCAAAAAGGCAGGCTCTTAAGAACGTTACTTCTAAAGCAGCCGGAGTTGCAGGAGGCGCAAGTGGATATGCCCTAGGAGCAAGCATTGGGACGGCCTTTATGCCAGGTGCTGGAACGATTGCCGGTGGATTACTCGGTGGGCTATTAGCTGGCTCAATGACAACTTCTGCATCCAGAGTCATTCTTGATAAGCTGGCGGAAGATGATGCTATCAGAATGATTGCAGTCATTGAGAAAGAGCTACAGCGACTGGCTTTCGAGTATTTACTCTCTCCGACTGAGATTAGCCAAATCATTGATAGCCTTATCGCCTCAGATCTCCCCTACAAGATGAGAAGGATGTACGCTTCCAGCTATCCCGATGGTTATGCAATTGGCTTCATTGAACCTCGTGTCATGAAAATTGCAGGTTCGAGAACACGACTCTCACTTCCTAACAGCCAGCAACTACTTAATGCTTGTGAAGAATTAGTCTTAGCAACCTAGGTTGACTGTCAGTTACTCAACCTTTTGACCCCATCGCTTAACCAGCTCTGCCGCCAGCTCAACCATCTTCTGATCCATCTCCCGCACATAATCCTTCATCGGCTCCGACGGACTCACCGCCTCCAACCGATTGCAAATCGTCTCTGGATCATCCTGAGTCCACAGCGTTTTGAGCACCTTATCCTGAAACATCGCCAAATCATGCTCCTGCATAAACTTCATCTCCTACAGCGACAAGCGGAGCAGTTGCTCTATCAACAATTTGTTTGATTCGAGCAAAATCCAAACGAAACCGAAACTGCTCATCAATCCGGCCCAGGCTATTGCCCAACCGCTCAAAAATCACAGCCTCCACCTGGGGACATCGCTCCAACACCAAAGCCAAAAGCTCAAAAACCGCCTCCGGCACCGCATCGTCATGGGTATCTCGCCTAATGCGAGCCCGAGTCCCCTGACTCCAAGAACCCCCGAAATATGTAACTCCCGCACCCGATGGAGCGGATACAGCCCCAGCAACGCCTCCACAGAAATCTGAAAATTGCAAACCTGGCAATAGAGATTATGCAAATCCAGCAGCAAAAAGCCATCCACCGGCTCCAACAACCGCGCCATAAACTCCCCCTGCTGCCTCACGTCCTGAAGGCTAAACGCAAACGCCAAATTCTCCAGCCCCACCGGCACCTGGGCAGCATCTGCCAAACGCTTGAGGCGCTCCTGACCTACTTGCAACGTCTCCGGCAACAGCGGCATCGACAGCGGCGCACTATCCCGAAAGCTCTGGCTCGCGCACCAGCCAAAATGCTCCGAAACCTGCCGATAGCGAGAGTCCTGGCACTCCGCCGCCAAACAATCCAACCACCGCTGGCTATCCAACTCCGCCGACAGCAGCGAATAACTCACCCCATGGCCCAATAAGGCATTCCGCTCACTAAACTGTCGCAGTAACTGCCTCGCCCATACAGGCACAACCCGCCCGCCCCAGGCGATATCAAAACTCCATTCCAACACCTCCACAGCCCCCGCTTCAAACAGCGGCTGGGCAGCCTGGAAAAACTCAGGCTCCAACATCAGAGATAGTCCCACCTGGGGACGTTGCCGCCTCATCATTAACCTCTTCCGCAAGGCGGACAATAAAAACCATGCCAATCCCGAGGATCATCTCCCTGAACTTGATTTGAATTCACTTCCACTGGGGGAGCTTCTGCAATGTTCGGCTCCTCACCAGGCTCCGCCACCGCAATACCTGACAAGATGCCAAACAAAGGCTCAGCTTGCAGGGTAACGCCAGGGCTTTCCGGCTCAGCAATCGCAGCAGACCCAGCTTGCTCGGCATTGGCGAGCTCTTGACTCCCCAAACTCCCTAAAACAACAAGACTTAAAACAGCAGGAACATAGACAAGTTTCATGACAATTTACTGCCTTCAGAGATTGTTTGAGAAAGGCCTCTAGCTGTAGCAGGACGACCTATTATGCTGCCAAGATAAAGGGAATTTCGACGTTTCATTGCTGGTCGAGGTTTCAAAATTGACGCTTAGCCGAATTCTCAAACCATCTCTCAGCGCGACGGCATACCAGGTATTCTAGGCAGCAATTTAGAGGGCATTGGCGCAGTTTCAAAAACTGAAACGGTATCTAGCTCACCTACAAGCTATCGCCAGCATCGCCAGCAACCCATAGCTTCACCCATGGCCCAAGGTCACGATTGTTTCCGCTTTCGTAACCGCCGGGAACTTTTTGAATGCCTAAGTGATACTTCGGTTAACCAGCAAAGGTTCGGAACGAGAATTCAATTCGCCTGTTAGGCATCTACAGCAACTGCGGACATTTCAGACCAGTCCCTGCTTAGCATCAGGCCTAATGAAATTCCCATTCCTTAGAGCACCTGATTCACAGCGATCGCTCTAATCCCTTGCACTATTCCCGGTCATTCCATCATGAAATTTTCACAACCGTTAGGCGTCTTTGGAGCCATTGCCCTTTGCCTCGCCATCCCAACTCCGACTCTGGCAGCAGCCCCCTCAGTGCAGCTCAACCGCTACGACACCGATGTTTGCATTAACAGCATGCGAGGCAAGACAGGCAACAGCCTCACCGTTTGGCATTGCGACATCGAAGATCCTCACCAGAAATATCAGTTGCAGGAGCAACGGAATGGAACAATTTTGCTAGAGCTAGAAGGCTCGGAGGCCTGCCTGCGAGCCCCCCAACTAGAAACTGGCGGACAGGTTGAATTGGAGACTTGTGATGCCAAAGACAACAAGCAACAGTGGCAGCTCATCGCAATTCCAAACAGCGACTTCAACCTGATTCGCTTGGAGAGCAGCCGTTATTGCTTGAATGCCCACCGGCTAGAGAACGGCGCCAGAATTGGACTATGGGACTGCGATCGCTTCGATAATTTTCAACATTGGCAACTCAAAGTCCAGCCTCCTAGCCAGCGTCGGAAAGTTGCAACATTATTCTCGCAATCCGATGAATAGGGAGAATTGAACGGCTTAGCGTTGAGCATCAAAACCGCGATCGCGCAAAAGCCGCTTTCTCCTCAACCTGGCAAGCGCCTGAAGATCAACATTTCGATCCGTCTCATCAACAATTTCCCCCGTCAACTCCTCCACTACATCCTCCAGCGTCACCACCCCAGACACCCCACCATACTCATCCACCACTACCATCAAATGCTCCCGCGCCTCACGGAACGTTTTAAGCAAAACATCCGCCCGCTGGGTATCGGGTACAAACTGCACAGGTCGCACTAAATCGGCCAGTTTCGACGCGTCCTTATCCTGAATCAGGGCGGTCAACAGCTCCGCCCGCAATGCCACCCCAACCACTTTATCGATAGACTCTGCCACCACCACGATTCGACTGTGCTGGGAGCCAATCACCTTGTCCTTGACCTCCCCTAAAGTCTTCGCTCCCCGTAAATAGGTCAGCGCTACCCGAGGGGTCATCAAATCTCCTGCCGTGACATCATTCAGCCGAAAAATTCGCTGAATCATCGCCGCTTCGTCATCTTCGATCAGCCCTTCTTGGTAGCCAATGCGGGCCAAGAGTTTAATCTCGGCTTCATTGGTGGTTGGGGCTTGGGCTCCTTGCACGAGGGGAGCCGTGACGAGTTCTAAGAGCAAGACGAGGGGGGTTAGTAACCAGGTTAAGCCTGTGATAGGGATGGCGATCGCCAAACTAACTGCCTCCGCATAGCGCTCCCCCAGGGTCTTAGGCACAATCTCCGCAAAAACAATAATCAGAAAGGTCAGCGCACCGGAAAAGACCCCCAGCCAAGCATTGCCCAGCTTTTCCGCCGCTAATCGCCCAATGACGATACTGCCAACGATATTGAAAATATTGTTGAGAATAACAATGCTGGCAATGGGACGGCTGACCTTTTCCCGAATCGCCAATAATGCCAGTGCTTGAGGCTTTCGACTCTGCGCCAACTGCCGCACCTTAACCAGAGACAGCGATAGCAGCGCCGTCTCACTGCCAGAACAGAATGCCGAACCGGCAATGACCACGAGAACCGCGATCGCAAGCTGAACCATAACTTGTGATAAGCCTAAATAGGCGAACGAATCTGGCGTTTATCAAGACCTGACTTGCATTGTAGGGCACCTGGTAAACCTAGTTACCCGTAGAAATCAGCATTTCCCCAACGCAGTCTTTCATCACATCTCTACAGCTTTTGTAAAACATCCGCCAACCGCCCTGCGACTTGGGCCACAGCCTCTCCATCCACCATCAAACTCGTCACCGCCCGTAACCGCTCAGCCCCCACCGCCAAAACTGAAACGCCCCGCTGTTCCAGAGCTTCAGCAACTGCAACTGCCGATTGCCCCGGCACCTCAAACGCCACCAAATTGGTCTCCACCGAAGCCGGATCCATCACCACCCCAGCTACCTGGGCCAAATCCTCCGCCAAGCGCCTTGCATTGGCATGGTCCTCTGCCAAGCGTGAATATTGATGCTGCAATGCATATCGTGCTCCCGCCGCAATAATCCCTGCCTGGCGCATCCCCCCGCCGAACATCTTGCGAAACCGCCTGGCCCGCTGCATCTGCTCCGCCGTTCCCACTAGAGCTGAGCCCACCGGAGCCCCCAACCCCTTCGAAAAACAAACACTCACCGTATCGAACGGTGCAGCATATACAGCAGGTGAAACGCCCGTTGCCACACAAGCATTCCAAAACCGCGCCCCATCCAAATGCAGCATCAGCCCCTTCTCACGGCAGAGCGCCGCAATCCGCTCAATCTCATCCAGCGGGAAAATCTTGCCCCCGCCCCGGTTATGCGTATTCTCCAGACAAACCAGCCGCGTCCGAGCAAAATGGGGATCTGCCGGGCGCAAGACCTTCTCAATCTGCGCAGCCGTAATAATTCCCTCATCCCCTGGCACCAAACGACACATTGCCCCGGCTAACGCTGCTGGTCCGCCCCCCTCGTAATAATAAATGTGAGCCTCAGCCTCCAGAATAATTTCATCCCCCGGCTCCGTATGCACCCGCAGCGCCACCTGATTCGTCATCGTCCCCGATGGCATAAAGACCGCTGCCTCCTTCCCCAGCAGATCAGCGGTGTACTCCTCCAACGCCGTCACCGTAGGGTCATCGCCTAACACGTCATCTCCCACCACCGCTTCCGCCATCACCTTGCGCATCTCTGGCGTGGGCTGGGTAATCGTGTCACTGCGTAAATCGATCATGATGGAAAAGCAAAAGGGCTCATTGCTCAGTTTAGGGAACCTGCTTCACTCCAACAGTCCAGGTTTAAGCAACATGACAATCGTGATCATTATGGGCGTCTCCGGCTGCGGCAAAAGCACCATTGGCCAGCAGCTAGCCGTTGAGCTGGGCTGGCATTTTGCCGATGCGGATGATTTTCACAGCACTGCTAATAAAGCCAAAATGCAGCGAGGGGAAGCGTTGGATGATTGCGATCGCGCCCCCTGGCTAGCCACCCTCCGCACCGCCATCGAAACCTGGCATCAAACGCACCAACCCACAGTCCTGGCCTGCTCCGCCCTCAAAGCCAGCTATCGCAATCAGCTCAAACCAGCCAACATTCCCATCCAATGGGTTTACCTCCATGGAACCTTCGAGCAGATTCAAGCCCGCCTAGCCCAACGACAAAAACAAGATCCGCAGCATTTCATGAACCCCCAGCTCTTAAAGAGCCAATTTGAAATTCTAGAAGAGCCTAGAGAAGGGCTACGCCTTGAGATCAGCCAAACTCCTGCTGAACTGGTTGCAGATATCAAAGCGAGTCTTGAGGCCCAAGAAGCCTGGCAACAAAAATACTGCTTGAATGACAACGGAACCTAAAAGCGAGAGACTATCTAGTTCTTGAAGCCAATTTCTGAGTAGCCATTTCCTTCACAGGAATTTTCTCCTGAGAAGAAATAGCACTAACCCGAATAAAACCAATACGTTCACAGATATATGAAAGTAAGGCGTAATTAAACAATGCAACTCCAAGCATCTCTAGGAATTCTTCAATTCCAGCCGTTAAAACATAAGCCAGCGTATTTTCAGTTTGATATAGGGCTTCATAAAAATGCGATATCTTCTCAAACCCCACAGCCCCCATCAGGAAAGTAGCAGCAGATATGGCGAATAGAAGGCGAGTTTTGGAGGGAAGCTTAATCCAAAAACGCAAATAAAGGAAGAAGACTACAGCAAATGCAGACATTCCTATCGGAGTCCAGTCATATGTCCCTCCTTGAGTAACATTGAAGCCCACTTTTTGTAGAAATCCTGGTATGACCCCCTCATGAAGACTGGCAGACTCATCTAATGAAAGATAACTGAATAAAATCCCTAAGCCAGCCCACTTATAGCGTGAACTATTGCGCTCATTCCATTTCGAGTAAGAAATAATACCGGCTAAGACAGCGCATAAAAAGAGTGCGCAGGCAGAATACCAAGCAGGTAAGTTTGCCTCATTGTCTAAATTTAGAATTGCGAATGAACCAATGCTACTTTCGCGACCTGAACTAATAAGGACACTGTAGGATTGGCTAATGAAATGAGCCAAAAGCAGAATAGTTATCCAGCCACACTGTACAGCTAGAAATTTTTCTGCAAAATCAAATCTTGATCTGTTCAAAGTCCTGAACTCCGATGGTTTGAGGTTTTAAGCCGAGACATCTTGATTGAGACAGGGAACTTCTGCTTCAAAGAGTGAGTTGAGCATTCCAAGCTTGTAGAATCAGCTTGGAATGCTCGTTGAGAACAATGCGGGGCCTTTTTAGTCGACAAGTTATAAATTTCAATACAGAAATAGCAGAACTATTTTTGACTGAAAACAACAAAATAAACGCATTTATTTGGCTTACAGACTTGATGAGGGCTACTTTGCTATATTAGCTCATTAATCGTTAACCTTCTCTTCACCTTATCTTGGCACTAGGTAGATTTTCGCAAGCCCCAGGGGGGAGAAGTGCTCTCCCTAAATAGCTTTTCCCTGCTTTATCTGGGAGGAAAACTGCTTGGAAATTTGATTAATATTTGGTTAAGTAAGCTGTTTTTCGTAATTTCTGCTCAGCCTGTTAAATAAGATACAAACAACTTTTGTTATTGAGTCGTGACATCAAATAATGATGTTCCTTGTATTTTCTGGTTGCATATTTTTGGATCCCCTTAGATCTCTAATGAACGGGGCTTTGACATTTCATTGCGAGTCGAGGTTTCAAGTTTGATGCTTGGCCGAATTCTCAAACAACCTCTAATGGAAATTTGTTACAGAAGATACGTCCCCAATCTCTCTGAAGCATTCATGACATAGCATTAACGATAGATAAATTGGGGTGGGAAAAGCCCCGCGTTGCAAGGGGAGAAGGCACTTTGAATGCCCTGTTAAAAGTAGCCCGCTGGATTGATTGCATCAACGATCGCATCGGCAAACTCACCAGCCTACTGCTCATCGTCATGGTCACCGTCGGCGCCCTCAACGTCATCGCCAGCGAACTGGGTGAAATCCTCTCCCTCAAACTCACCTCCAACCGCTACCTCGAGCTCCAGTGGTACCTCTACGGCATCATCTTCCTGCTTGGCAGCGCCTACACCCTCAAACAAAACGACCACGTCCGCGTTGACGTCTTCTACAGTGGCTGGTCCGCCAGACGTAAAGCCTGGACCAACCTCCTCGGCTCCCTCCTCTTCCTCATCCCCTTCAGCAGCCTCATTATCCAAACGGCCCTTCCCAAAGTCATCCGCTCCTGGCAACGCGGCGAAATGTCCCCCGATACTGACGGCCTCATGCGCGCTCCCATCAAAACCGTCGTCATCCTCGGCTTCGCCCTCCTCATTCTCCAAGCCCTCTCCGAAGCCATTAAAAGCGCCGCCATCATTCGAGACCATCCGCTTCCGCCCGGCATGACGCCAGAATTGCCCAACCCTCAACCTAGCCAGGAGGACAACTAAATGTTGATTGAATGGCTCGGTCCCCTCATGTTCCTCGGAGCCCTCCTGCTCCTCGCCATCGGCTACCCCGTCGCCTTCTCCCTAGGCGGCGTCGCCATGCTCTTTGCGGGCATCGGCACAGCCCTTGGTGCATTTAACCCCAACCTGCTCAACGCCCTTCCCGATCGCCTCTTCGGCATCATCAGCAACTACCAGCTCCTCGCCATTCCCTACTTCGTCTTTATGGGCTCCATGCTGGAGAAATCCGGCATCGCTGAACGGCTCCTAGAGACCATGGGCATCCTCTTCGGGCGCATGCGCGGTGGCCTTGCCCTCGCCGTCGTTATCGTGGGCGCATTACTCGCCGCGACAACTGGGGTTGTTGCTGCAACCGTCGTCGCCATGGGCCTGATCTCCCTGCCGATCATGCTGCGCTACGGCTACAACAAACAGCTTGCCACTGGCGTCATCGCCGCCTCCGGCACCCTGGGCCAAATCATTCCCCCCAGCATCGTCCTCGTGGTTCTCGGCGATCAGCTGGGCATTTCCGTTGGCGACCTCTTTATCGGTTCCCTCATCCCCGGCCTGATGATGTCTGGCATCTTTGCCGTCCATGTCCTCATCACCGCCTGGCTCAGACCGGACTATGCACCAGCCTTACCTGAAGAAGTCCGCAACATCGGGCGTAAGCAGTTGCTTAAGCAAGTTGCCAAAGCAATGCTGCCGCCCCTCATCTTGATCTGTCTGGTACTGGGCAGCATCTTCTTTGGCATTGCTGCGCCGACCGCTGCCGGTGCCGTCGGTGCTTTGGGGGCCACAGTTCTGGCAGGCTTTGGGCGTCAGCTGAGCTGGCGATCGCTCAAGCAGGTCTGCGATGCCACCCTGCGCACTTGCAGCATGATCATGATGATCTTGGTGGGATCGACGGCGTTTAGCTTGGTGTTTCGTGGGGTTAGGGGCGATCGCTTCATCGAACATGCCCTGCTCAACTTACCCGGTGGCAGCATGGGCTTCCTCATCGTCAGCATGTTGACCGTCTTCCTCCTCGGCTTCTTCATCGACTTCTTCGAAATTGCCTTTATCGTCATTCCCCTGTTCGCCCCCGTCGCCGAAAAGCTGGGACTCGACCTGGTTTGGTACGGCGTTATCCTTGGTGCTAACCTGCAAACCTCCTTCCTTACCCCGCCCTTCGGTTTCGCCCTCTTCTACCTGCGCGGCATTGCCCCTCCCGAAGTCACCACAGGGGATATTTATAAAGGAGCCATTCCCTTTATTTTGTTGCAATTGCTGGTCCTGGCTTTGATCATCATCTTTCCAGGCATCGTTAGCTTCCTGCCCTCACTCATGGCTTGATGGCCCGATTGCAATGGAGGATTCCTAAATGAGCGGGGATAACAGCATCAAGCTTCAGTGGAGACTTGCAGCCCTTACTGGCCGGGCTGCCGCAGGCATCGCCCTTGCGATAGGCGGGTGCAGCCTACTAATTTCTGGCGATGCTCTGGCAGGTGCGTCCTTCAGCGCGAGCAGTCAGCAATCAGGCTCACAGCTCCCGATACAGCAATCTCAAGCCTTTCAAACATTCAGCTTGGCTCAGCAGAAACCTCAACTCCTCGCGATTAGAGACGCCAAACTCAAGCACCCAAACCACAGATTGCGCATACACAACCTTTGCCACAAAACAGTTGATGTGGTGGTTCGCTATCAAGATCCCCAGTTGAATTGGTTAATCCAGGATGGAGGCATCATCCCCGGAAAACAATCCCGTTACCTCACTTCATCGTCCTCTCAAATCCTAGGTCTTTCCAACAAACTATTGTTCTACTACGCCACCTCACCCGACTCAGATCTAGTTTGGAGTGGCAATGGTAGCCACCCGTATTCCTTTGGGTCGAAAATCTTAAATATGCGTCTTCACTATTCAGCGATCGATATTCTGGATGATTATTCGCTGTTTATACTTTGTGCTGAAGATTCTCCATGATGACAAGCCACAAGCCCTCAGCCGTATTTTTGAATCGCTACAACCCAGAAGCGGATTTAGTTGCTATTACAACTTTTTTATTTAGGGCCTCTTGTCGTCATCAGATCGCTCTAACTTCTCTCCTCGAATTGCCATATCCAACAACTGCATGGGATGAAGTACTGGCATGGTCTTCCCTTCTAATTCCAAATGCTTGGAAATCTGCACAAAACAGCCAATGTTGGCACTGGCAATCAAGCTAGCCCCGGTATTCGTCAAATTTGTCACCTTCTTTTTGCCCAACTCCTGAGCAATCTCCGGCTGCAAAATGTTGTAGACGCCCGAACTTCCGCAACACAAGGCCGCATCCATCGACTCCTTAAGCTTCACGCCGGGGATTTGCCGCAGCAACTGTCGGGGTTGAACGCTAATTTGCTGACCATGGATCATGTGACAGGCATCTTGATAGGCGATCGTCAAGGGTTCGTCTTGCAATGCCGACATCTTCGCTGTCAGCCCCACATCCGCCAAGAATTCCTGCACATCCTTAACCTTGGCAGCAAAGGCTTTTGCCCGCTCTGCATAGGCCGGGTCATCGGCCAAAATGTGGCCGTATTCCTTCAAGCTATGGCCGCAGCCCGAGGCATTGATGGCAATAAAGTCCAGATTATGCGGCTCAAAAGCATCAATCATCTGACGCGCAAGCTGACGAGTCTGCTCCTCCTGACCCTGGTGGTGGGTCAAAGCCCCGCAGCACCCTTGATTTGCAGGTACCACGACCTCACATCCATTAGCAGCTAAAACCCTTGCCGTCGCATCATTCACATCGGGGTTAAACAGCCGCTGCACACAGCCCAGCAGCATCCCCACGCGGTAACGCGTCTCCCCCTGGGCTGGTGTCACCCCAATCAAGTCATCGCGAAAAGCCTTCTCCGGAAGCTGGTCGGGCAGCAGTGCCTCCATCGCCTCTAACTGGGGCGAAATCTTCTTGAAAATGCGCAGATTCCGCAACCGCTTCTGGAGCCCCGTCTTTTGATAAAGCCCCACCGTGGGTCGCATGAGCAATCGCAAGCGATTGGGATAGGGAAATAAACCAAAAATCAACTTCCGCAGCGCCTTCTCTGCAAGGCTGCGGGGCTGATTGCGCTCCACCTGGGACCGAGTCGCCTCGATTAACTGGTCATAGCGCACCCCCGAAGGGCAGGCCGTCACACAGGCCAAACAGCCCAAACAGGTATCAAAATGCTGACTCGCCGTTTCACTAAAGGGCACCTCACCCTGGTTGATACCGTCCATCAGATAAATCCGCCCCCGAGGCGAATCCATTTCCTTGCCTAGGACCCGATAGCTGGGGCAAGTGGGAAGACAAAACCCGCAGTGGACACAGGAGTCAATGACTTTAGGATCTGGCGGATTCTGCTCGTCAAAGCCAGGGTTTAGGCTGGGAACCGCAAACTTTTCACGCAATACGGCGCGGTCATCGTTACGGCCAGCGGGATCGGTAGTCTGCATCAAAGGGCAACGGGGCTAGGTGCTTCTCTAGGATACGGTGATTCCGTAGGGAAAGTGCTGGAGCGATCGCCGATCTGTTCTGCATCTTGGACTACAAATTGCAGTGTCCAGCATCAGCACGGAGGCCTAAGGGCGATGCCTCTCGAAGTCAGAATCACTACTGAGAGAAAAGCGACATTGGCCAGGACAGACAACAGCCTAGGCATCAATATTCCGGGGTTGGGGCTTTGGACACCTCAGATTCAGCGATTAGTCCCCGTGAACTTGATTTTAATGGCTTCTTAAGCTTTGTGGTTGCAATGATAATGTCGTTGCAACTGTTTTTTGCACCCGCCAAATTGCTGAGTTGTTGGCATTGGGATCAATGCTTTTGCGGGAGCCCAGCGCAACCTATCAATCTACGATGCGATCAATAGAAGGCCGACAGCCCTGGAGAGCACAGGGGACAAAGACAGACTCCTGGGGATTTGAGAGGGTGCGATCGCCAACTGAATCAAGCCACTGACGTAGCATAGTAAAGCTGTCGCACCGGAATCCAGCCCTATTACTTATGGCTACCAGCAACTGGGATCACATTTGGAATCAGGTCCCCGAATCAACCCGTACCGATGTCATGAAAGCAGAGATTGAAGCGGCCCCGCCCAAACTGGCCACTGCTATGCTCAAGGACCTCTTCATGGTGAACAATCCCAAGGAACGGGGATTTATGTGTGCCCTGTCAGGGGAAGAACTGATTCCAATTTTGATGGAGTTCTATGCCTTAAAAGGTGGGCCGGAGCCAGAGCTAGAGCAAGCTATGTGGCATAAACTGCTGAATAAAAAGCCTGCTTAGCAGGTCATGCACACCCAGGCCAATTTCCATTACACCCGATGCTCATTTAGGTGCTTGGCGGCTACCCAGAGTCGGGTTCTCAGTCGAAATGGGCTGGGGAGTCAGCGATCGCCTCGACCTAATCATTCAAACCAAATATCCCCTGAGGTCTTGCTACATGACCCCAGGGGATATTTGCGATTTAACAGGCAAAAGTCAAGCAATTAGCTGGCCAAATACGCATGGAACTGCGCTCCCTGCTTACGCAGATTGCGTAAGGCTTCCCGTTCAATTTGGCGTACTCGCTCTCGGCTCAACTCCAGCTCTTGGCCAATCTTGGCCAGAGTCATAGTCTGGCCATCATCGAGGCCATAGCGCAGGCGAATAACGCGCTGCTGCTGTTGGGATAGGTTATTGATAATGCGCTCCAGATCACCGCTGAGGGAAACCTGGGTGACAAAATCATCGGGAGTGTGCTCCGTGTCCTCAAGCAAGTCACTCAGAGCTGTATCGTTATTTTCGCCAACGCGCATATCGAGGGACATGGGCTGACGCATCAGGGATAGATACTCCCGTACCTGAGCCGTGGTGAGAGAAAGCTCCTCTGCAATATCCTTGGAGGTGGGTGTGCGGCCCAGCTTTTGAGTGAGCTCCCGTTGAGCCCGCTTAATCTTATTGAGCTTCTCCGTAATGTGGATGGGTAAACGGATGGTGCGACCTTTCTCCGCAATGGAGCGGGTAATCCCTTGGCGAATCCACCAGTAGGCATAGGTCGAAAAGCGATAGCCCTTAGAGGGATCAAACTTCTCAACACCTCGCTGAAGGCCAATGGTGCCCTCCTGGATCAGATCCAAGAGATCAACGTTGCGCTTGAGGTACTTTTTGGCGATGGAAACCACTAAGCGGAGATTAGCTTCTACCATTTTCCGCTTTGCGGCCTCGCCTTGGGCAAGGGCTTGGTCTAAAGCCTCAGGGGAAAGTTCTGCCTTGGTAGCCCAAGCTTCATGACTAGGCTCATGGCCTAGGGATTCTGTCAGCTCGGCTTTGACATTGGCCAGAACATTAGATTCTTGGACTAAGCGGCCAAACTCAATCTCTTGCTCATGGGTCAGCAGGGGGATGCGACCAATGGATTGGAGATAAAGGCGAACTGGATCTTTAATAGCTTTGCGGGTTGCTGGCATGGGAAAAAAGCAAACGGCTAGACGATCTGGTCAGTAACAAAAAGAAACAGATTCCAGCATTGATTACATTGCTGGCAGTCGATTGGTGGGTAGAAAACGCAAACACCTTTCCAAAAGATAGTCCTGAGATGCTGCGTTGAGAATCTTCTTGAATAGCAACTGGAGTAAGCTAAATAATCTTTTTAGATGCTCTAAAACGGACAGATTTGCTTCGTGCAACTCAGCAGCTCTAAAGAATCTAAAGAACTATTTAAACAAGCGTTTTAGCCAAGAAAAACTCAATTCAGAGCAGGAAATTGTAACGAGTACAACCCACAGCATGAGCCCAAGGATTGAGTACGAAGACCTATATCGCCTGACAAAAGTGCCATGAACAATTAGGAATTAGTACTTAACAATGAGCTATTAGCTTAAATGGTAGAGCCTGAACAAATCCGTATTCTAGGAATCCAAACTCAAGATAATTTGGTGTTGCAGCGGTGTGACTGTTTACGCTAGTGAAGTGAAAAACCGCTAAAGTCATGCAAAACCAAACATTTAGCCATCGAAACCTGAGTTGTAGAAGGTTGAGATGGCGGGGCTAGCAGGAACAGCCCGAGCAAGAGACTGGATTAGGGGGACAATCACTATTTAAATTCATCATGTCATCTCCTAAGAAAGAATATGATCTTGAGCGATTGCTCTCTTATGTTCTCAGGGACGGAGCTTATGGCTTGCGTCCTTATGTTTCTGAACCTTAGGTAATTTTACGTCTTTGAAGTGAACGATGGCAAGACAACAAAGATTTATTTCAGTACTGATTTCGCGATGTTTGAATGGGTGTAATCCACACCTCGCGAGGGGAACAGCTGCTAACAAGCAGATCTAATTGGAAATGGTGACTTTTATAAAAATCATCTTTCTCTGACAAAAAATAAAAGACAATCTGTCTCTTTGTTTGTTTTTTGTTCACGATAATAACGATAACTTAACAATCAAAGAGCATGATTGCTGCACTTTCTAGACTTGATCGCCATAGCTAGGCAGCTAGCTTCTTTCCCTAAGCCCTTATCTCCATATAAGTAGCAAAAGAACCTGAAGCCCCAAAAGGCTTTCGCCCTTGGCTGTTCCCCGCTCCTCTAGGAGAAGATGCATGGCCTCTTGTCGAACTCAGCTTTTAGAGTAGCAATCCTACTTTTTTGCAAGCTGTCGCCGAATCACCTTCTCTGACTGAGTGGGCTTGCCATTCTCCTGGAGTTGGAAGCCACCTGATGTGACGATGTAGGTTTTGGTTTCGTCAATGGCTGCATAGCCAACCAGATCTCCTTGTTGGATCTTTTGGGCGGGAAGAAAGAAAGAGTTGCCTTTTTGCTTCGGAGTCGCGATGTAGGTTAGGGAGCCTTCCGCATTTTTGCAAATGTAAATGTCTTGCACTTTTGTCTCGAAGTAGGCTTCCTGCCCCCCTGCCCCACAGACAGTCTCGTCGATCTGAATCTCTGCGATCTCGATCTTCTCAGGTTCTTGGGTTTGAGTTTCCGTGGCTTTAGAATCAAGAGCACTCGATGGAGAGTTGCTGCTTGGGGATGTAGCTGAGCTACTGGATTTGTCTTGATTTACCGAGGAGCTGGGCTCTGTCTTAGGAGAAGAAGAGTCGCTGCCAGCAGTTTCTGTCGCGCTAGTCTCAACGTTGTTAATGACTGCAGGCTCAGGCAAAGCAGTGGGGGTTTCATTATCTTCTCCCTCTACTGCTTCACTCACCTTTTCAGCGGGGGATGAGGTGCTGCTTTGAGGGGATTCGGGAGAATGACAGCTGCTCAGGAGCATGCCCAGGAAAGCTGGCAACGCGATCGCGGAGATCATGGGACGACATCGACGTTGAATCATGGTTAAGCCTTCCATTGAGAAATCATTTGAGAATGACTTTTGTAACAGTCAACAAGCTTGCTCGCTCATGCCTTGAGCATTCTCAGGTTCCAATATTTACCCGGGGGATTCATTTCTCCCCAGAAAGAAGATCTTAAAAAATGCTGGGATTAGAGAACAGCAAGGGCAGCGCATTCGCAACCGGATCCCCAGGCTCTAGCTCTTGCTTGCGAGCCCAGTATTCGCTGAGAAAATGAATCTGTCGCAAACCAACCACGAGATTGAGACCAGGAATGAAGACCCACCAAACGACCAAAGGTTCCGGAAGTCCATCTTCCCGGTAGAGCTGGTTCACTTTGCGATAGAGGCGAAACTGGACGATGTAAATCCAAATGATGCCCAGTAGGAAGAACCAGGCAAAGCTTGGAGGCACATCGGGATCAAAGTGAGCGAGGAGCGGCGGCAGAGGTACACCCAGGAGAAAGGGCAGTAGGCAGAGGTTTCCACTCCAGCCCTTGCCTTCGTAGGCTCGCAGTTCTTCTTGGACAGCCCACTTGTAATAGCCGTAATAGCCCAAGAGGGTCACGACAGATAGGCCCATGACTGAGGTGAGAGGCCTGGGCTGTCCAAGGGGAGCTGACTGGAGCATGCAAAGAAATGTAAAGACGCTTCCTCTAGTTTAGCCTGCTGCTTTGATTGAGTTTTCAGGTTTTGGCTTAATGGGAATTTGAGTGGATCTATGCTGCTCTAGAATCGACTGCCTTCGCTTGCTATCTACAGGCTAGAAGGATTAATGGTGGGGAACTCTGGCATAAGGTTGAGTTGTTCTTTGATGGCTTGACTATCCATGATCAAGGTTTCGGTATGGTTGCGTTGCCAATCCGTAGGGCGGCTGATCATGCTGGCCGCTTCGTAGGCCGTGACGGGTTGAGAGAAGTAGAAGCCCTGCCCGAGTTCGCAGCCCAAGGAGACGAGAATAGAGAGTTGCTCGTCAGTTTCAATGCCTTCGGCAACGACCTGCATGCCTAAACTATGGGCCAGGGTGCGAATGGTTCGCACAATTTCGAAGTTTTCGGTGTCACCCATCATTAAGTCAATGAAGGCTCGATCAATTTTGAGGGTGCTGACCGGGAAGCGATGGAGATAGCTGAGGGATGAGTAGCCAGTGCCAAAGTCGTCGATGCTGAGCTGAATATTGCGGCCTCGCAGGTAGGTCAGCGTTCCGATAATGGCATCAATGTTTTCCACCAGAATACTTTCGGTGAGTTCAAGCTTGAGGCTGCTCCCGTCTAGGCCGGTTTCCTCAAGGATTTGATCAATGGTGTCTGCCAGGTTGCTTTCTTTGAGTTGATGGCCCGCCAGGTTGACACTAATAATCAGATCTTTGGCGGAAGGGTGATGCGCTTGCCAGTAGCTGAGCTGGCGACAGGATTCTCGCAGGACCCATTCTCCTAACTCAACGATTAAACCGGTGTCTTCAGCAATAGAGATGAAGTCATTGGGCATGATCAACCCTCGTTCAGGGTGCTGCCAACGAACCAGGGATTCAAAGCCCGCTAAAGCACCGGTCTTGAGGTTAACAATGGGCTGGTAAAAGAGCGTAAATAGTTCTTGTTTAAGCGCACTGCGCAGATCACTCTCTGTCTGCAGAAGCTTGACGGTCTCGGCATGCATGTCTTGGTCAAAGATGGCATAACGGCCCTTGCCGCAGCTCTTGGCACGGTACATGGCAATGTCAGCATCCCGCAGGACTTCGTTGGCCTGATGGTAATGGGGGGCACTGACTGCAATACCGATGCTGGCACTACTAAAGAGGCTGCGATCGCCCAGTTGCAGAGGCTTGGCTAAGGCAGCAAGAATGCGATCACCAATGCGAGTGGCATCATTAATACTGTGAGTGCCATCTAGCAAAATCGTGAATTCATCCCCACCCAAGCGGGCCACAGTGTCACTTCCGCGTAAACATTGGCTCAATTTTTTGGCAATGCTAATCAGGAATTGATCACCGCAGGCATGGCCTAGACTATCATTCACCAGTTTAAAGCGGTCCAAATCAATGAATAGCACCGCAAATTGATAGCTGCTATCTTCTTGGCAAAGCGCTAAGGAGCGCTCCACTCGCTGCATAAACAAGTTGCGATTGGGAAGTCCCGTCAAGCCATCATGGAGAGCATCGAAGGCTAGTTTCTCTTCTGCCCGACGACGTTCAGTGATGTCGTAGATAATTCCATCAATCCGAAGGACATTGCCGTATTCATCCTGGATAACTCGGGCGCGATCGCTCAGCCAGCGCACTTCTCCATTGGGATGCAAGATGCGGTATTCAACGCCCTTATGGCCATCCTGTAATAGCTCTTGAAAGAATTTACGGCGGCGATGTTGGTCTTCAGGATGGACCACATCGTTTTGCCAGAGGCTATGAGACTCAATGAAATCGGAGGTGGGACGGCCATAGACCTGGGCGGCGGCCGGATTGAGGTAGAGCAGGTCTAGGGTGTCAGCGGTGGCGGACCAGATCACATCCTCTAGAGAATTGAGAATGCTCTCTAAACGAGCTTCGCTTTGGCGCAGCATGATCTCCGCTTGGCGGCGTTCGCTGATTTCCCGCTGGAGGTTGCGATTTTGCTCTTCCAGGAGGCAATCCCGCTCATAGCTGCGCAGGGCTTCGCGAACCGTAAGCTTTAGATCCGCTTGGTCCCAAGGTTTGGGAATGTAGCGATAGAGGTTGGCTTTATTGACGGCGCGGACAATATCGTCCATGTCCGCTAGGCCTGTCAGTAGAATTTTGAGGGTATCTGGATAGAGCTGATGGATTTGTTTGAGTAGATCCACCCCTTTGATATCGGGCATAAGGTGATCACAAATGATCAGGGGCACATCAATGGCTTCTGCATTGAGTTCTGCTAGCAACTCTAGAGCTTCTTCCCCGCTCTCAGCCAGCTCAATACTGTAGTTCCGTTCCGTCAGGATTCGGCTCAGCTGATCCCTAAGACTGATGAGCACGGCTCGCTCATCATCGATGCAAATAATTGCCCCCTTATGCATGGTGTTCCTAAGATGAAATGGGATAAAACAGTGATAGTTAACAGTCGTAGCCTGGACGTCGGTTTGGGGAGTAACATCGCTCGGCTTGCTAGGAGCAACAGCGTTCCCTATTGTTGTGGGGCTTCAAGGCACTGTTGGAATCTGTATTGCTGGATGCTGTGGAGCTGAAAGGAGGGGAGAATCATCGGATGAACTGTGGGCTAACGCATTAGATGGTCTGACTGTTCCGCTATCTGGTTGCGATGGAGCTAGCCGACTGTGGCCCATGCCGGGACAGAAGACGTTGGCAGAACGAGCCATACCTTGTGCTATCAGAGCATCACCCTCCAGGTTAAAATCCATCCCTAGAGGGAGCGTGATGCAAAAGCTGGTTTTGCCAGGCTGACTCTGTAGCTCAATGCTCCCGCAGTGGCGTTGGATAATCTTCTGAGTAATTGAGAGACCCAGACCACTGCCCTCGCCCATGGGTTTTGTGGTGAAGAAGGGATCAAATATTTGAGTTTGGGCTGCTTCGAGAATTCCTGGGCCGGAATCAGTGATGGTGACAATGAGCTTGTTTTCCCCTTGAGTAAGAGAGATATCGAGCTCGCCCTCCCCGTCCATTGCTTGAATCGCATTGCCAATTAGATTGGTCCAGGCCTGGTCCAATTCCTCGGGATAACACAGGAGCTGAGGCACATCGTCATAATGCTTATGGAGCTCAACCCCATGCTTGAGCTTGTTTTGATAGAGCGTTAAGACGGTGTCGATGCCGGTCCGTAGGTCGCTGAGAGTTGGCTTTTCTTGGGAGCCTTTGCGAGCGTAGTTGCGCAGAGAAGCCACAATAGTGTTAGCGCGATCGCTCGCGATGCCAATATTTTTACCATTGTCTTGAATGGCATGAAGATGGCTGGCTGCATCGATAATCATGTCCCCATCAGGGGAATTCAAGATCGGCAGAATCAGCTCAAGATCTTGCTCAATTCCCATGGAGCTTAAGATGGCCGCAACATTACGGGCATTTTCAATATTGAGCGCCTCTAGCTTGACTTGGAGTTCACGTTTGAGCTGCCGCTCCTGGCGGGAGGAGCGATGACCTTGATCTTGCCCTGCCCAGGTGAGGAGTTGAGCAAAGGCAACGAGTTGCTTTTCCCCAAGACATCGGCAAAGCTGGGGCAAATATTTCAGCGTCTGCCCCATGCTGAAGTTTAAGTTTTCGGCGGAAGCTTGGATGGCACCCAGCGGCGTATTAATTTCATGGGCAACACCGGCCATGAGCATGCCCAGAGTGGCCATCTTTTCCGACTGGAGCAATGCGGCTTCGGCTTGCTCCAGTTGCTCTGTGAGGGAAGGTTCTATGGCAAGTTGGTTACGAAGGGACTGATTGAGTGCCGTTACACGAGCCAATTCGCGATCGCCATTCTGGAGTTGCTGGCGTAAGGGATTGATTGAAGTTTGCCATCGAGAGAGCCAAATTAAGCTGAGCGAGGTCAGTCCCCCTATAGCCAGGCATAGAAAACCAACCCAGAGCGGATTCAAGCTCAATCCAGCATAAATAGCCCCCACTGCAGTGAGGAGAAGTTGACCCTGCAAGGCTCTAGTGATGCGTTGGGGTTGAGCCAGGGATTTGGGATCGAACGATTGAGATGAATCATCGGCGAGGCTGGGCTGAGCCCCAAGGGGCTGAGGATTGCTCATGGCTTTGTGCTGCGGTCGATGGAAAAGACGCCTCAGAAAGGTAGATGAGTGCACTGGCATGGGGGCTGAGCTGAACTCTCAAGAAGAGGAAATAACTCATCGAACAGCGGTCCTGGGTTCAAATGAAATGGCCAACCCTTCATTCAGTAGGCGTAATACCACTGAGACTGAAGTCAGTGCCAGGAACTAGGAGAATCGCGGCATCAATGGAAGGCATAGCTTCAGTTGAGCGTGTAATTATGGTTCCCTATTAAATAAAGCCATTAACCCGTGTTTTCCGAGGGGCTAGGTACATCCGCGAGCAGTATGGGGAGGGAAATGAATCGAAGAATCACCTAATTTAAGCCACACATCAAGCCTGATAGCTTACTTGCTAAATTGCTTTGGGAGCTTGAGTGCGAGCAGCCTGGAGATGCTTTTTTTCGCCGCTGCCTATGGTGTTTGCTGGACTGTTATTTAGAGCGCTTGTGGAATGAGGGGATCTATGGGATTACACAAAACGGAAGGGCTCAAGCTATAACTGTTGAGTCTTTTCCTATGGTCTGTTTAACGACCACTTTTGGGAACAGATGTGACCGCTTCGACTGCCCCTCGAACTGTGATTGCCCATGAGTCTGCCTATCGCGATCGATATTGCTATCGGTCTGATCTTTATTTTCTTGACCTTTAGTCTCCTCGCTTCGGAGCTACAGGAATTGGTGAGCACGATTTTGCAGTGGCGAGCAGTCCATTTGAAGCAGTCTATTGAGGGTTTTTTGAGTGGCAATAGTGAGGCCTATGGCAATGAAGCCCGAGAAATTGCCAATCGCCTCTACGAACATCCTTCCATTCGGGTGCTCAACCATGAGGCGAAGGGCTGGGGAGCCCAGTTTCCGCGCTTAGTGACGCGACTCATTCCCTTCAATATCTTTGGGGAGCGCCACTCCGGCCCTTCCTATATTGATTCTGATACTTTTGCGCTGGGTCTTTTGGATACGCTGGGCCTGAACCAGATGGTGCAGAAGCTCACGGTGCAGCGCTTGAAGCTGCGCTTTGGGGAGATGCTTGATGCGACAGATGCAGAGACGGTACAGCGCCAACTTCGCAATAGTCTCCAGGCTTATGAGAATGGGGCGATGACGCTGGATACCCTGGTGGATCAAGTGGGCGATCGCATCCGTGCGGTGGATGAGGATCTGTTTGAGCAGTATTTTGCCAATAGCAGCCAGCGGCCCTTCTTGCTCCAGCAACTGAGCGTCAAGGTCACGGATATCCTTCAGGCGAGCTATCTATATCTTTCTTTAAGCTGGCGAGCAAACCTCTGCCGCCAGGCATTGCGCCTCGTGGAACGGAAGGGGGGAAGCAGTAGTTCTAGAGGGGACAGCAAGACGGGGGCTCAAATTGTCAAAGAAATTCGAACCTGGGAGCAGGTACCAGCCTCTTTGCGGCGAACTTTGGTCGTGCTGGCAGTCGCTTGGATGCAGAAACGTCGGGAGGTGAATATTAAGGCAGTGGCTCAGCTACCGGAAAAGGATCTGCGGGCTCTGGGAGTGACAGAGCGAGATTTGGAGAGTATTCCCCAGGCGGAGCTGTTTTATAAGAGCTTTTTTGTCTATGAGCAGGCCAAGCAAGCGCTGGAAGGCAAGCAGTCTGTCGCCGAAGTGGAGCAAATGTTCCAGGAGCTGCGCGACCATGGGGATTTGCCCAGCTATTTTGAGCGGGTGCTGGATCAGACGCTAGATGCCTTGGCTTTGATTTTGATGAATCCTGAGGTGAAGGCGATCGTCGATGTGATTCCTTTGAGTGTGTTGGAGAGCTTGCAAATTCCAGCTCGGCAAATGCAAACCCAATTTGATGGTGTCGGCGAGCAACTTCATAGCTTTCAAAGCGAGGTGGCCAATTGGTTCGATCGTTCCATCGAGCGAGCGGGTGGCGTCTACAAACGCAATGCCAGGTTAGTGGCGTTTTGCATTGGTCTGGGCATTGCAGTGGTGGCTAATGTAGATACGTTCCATGTGGTGGACCATTTGACCCAGGAGCGGGCCTTGCAGAATACGGTGTCGAGCCTGGTGGATAAGATTGAGGCGGAGCAGGCCTTAAATGAGACCGGTTTGCCTCGTCAAGAATTTTTGGAGCAGCTGAGTGAGCAGGTTTATCCAGACTTACCTGTGGGCTGGGGGCCAGAGAATTTGGAGAAGCAGGCCTTGCGGGACGGCACCATTGAGCCTTCTGAAGAGACGGAGGCCTATAAAGATATTTTGGTGAGTCCGTTTGACCGGGAGCAGGGGCCTGGCGTTTTGCAGTTTGGTTTGCGACGACTATTTGGTTGGTTGATTACTGGTGTTGCTATTTCGATGGGTGCGGCGTTTTGGTATGACTTGCTGAGCAAGTTTATGCAGATTCGCAATGTGGGAAAGAAGCCAGTATCGAATAGCAGTGATTAGGAAATGATGGTTAGCCAACCTGAGTTCGACGGCTCGAAAAAGCACTTGCGAAGCAAGCTAGGAATAAATTCCCAGCCTAAGAGCGAAAGCCCACTAAAGTGGGCTGCAACCCTCGCTGGTGGGCTGTTCAGTCCGTTTTAACGGACTTGAGCTTTGAGTCGTGAACTTTAGCTCACGGCGGCAGAGCCAAGCCAGCCCTAAATTTGTCGAACTCAGGTTAGCCAGGACTTGAGATTGAAGACTGGGCTGTTGCTAGGTTGATTGTTGAAATTAAATTGTAATTCCCGAGTAATCAGCATCTGCTGCTTTTTTGGGGGGACGGTAGGTCGGCAACCCAGAAGTTCTATTTCTCCAAGAAATCAGACTTCTGATTACTAGCAGCAAACTCAACTATTCTCGGCAATCTCCGACAACTCCATCCAACGCTCTGTGCCAGTCTCAATTTCTTGGTCAATGGCCGCCAGCTCCGCCGTCATCTTTTCAAGCTCAGCGAGAGCACTGGGTGCATTTTGGTACAGCTTTGTCTCTAGTACTTCTTTCTTTGCTTCTAGCTTAGGTAGCTTGGTTTCTAGTGTTGCTAATTCCTTATTCTCTTTAAACGAGAGCTTACGAGGCTTGTTGGAATGGTCAGGCTTGGCTTTGGCTACTTTCTTCGCTTCCTCAGCTTTAGCAACTTCTTTTTTAGCTTCTGCTTCGAGTTCAGCTGCTTCCTTTTCTTCTTCCTTTTTATAGTCTAAATAAACGGAGTAATTGCCGGGATATTTGCGAATGCTTCCGCCCTCTTCTAAGGAGAGAATGGTGTTGACGGTGCGATCGAGGAAATAGCGATCGTGGGAGACCGTAATCACAGTGCCATTAAACTCTTCCAGATACTCTTCTAACACCGATAGGGTTTGCACATCCAAATCGTTGGTCGGCTCGTCCAAAATCAGCACGTTAGGAGCCTGCATCAGCACCCGCAGCAAAAACAGCCGCCGCCGCTCACCACCGGACAGCTTAGCCACGGGCGAATATTGAGAATTGGGCTCAAACAGAAAGCGCTCCAGCATCTGCGAGGCGGTAATGACGCTGCCGTCGGTGGTCTTGACCAGCTCGGCTTGCTCTTTGATGTAGTCGATGACGCGCATCTCTTCTTCACCGGCTTCCAGCAGATCCTCAGACATCTGGTCGAAATAGCCGATATGGATGGTGCTGCCAATCTCGACCTTGCCGCTGTCAGGCTCTAGTCGTCCAGTGACGATGTTCATCAGCGTGGACTTGCCTGCGCCGTTGCCACCGATGATGCCGATGCGATCGCCAGGCCCAAATTCATAGGTGAAGTTATCGATGAGGGTGCGATCGCCATAGCCTTTGGTCACGCCTTCAATCTCAATCACCTTCTTACCAATGCGCCGCCCCACGGTGGTGATATCGACCTTACCCAGCGTTTCTTTGAATTCCTTTTCCTTCATCTCATCGATGCGCTGAATGCGAGCATTCTGCTTGGTGCTGCGGGCTTTGGGGCCTTGGGCCAGCCAGGCCAGTTCGCGGCGGAGGCGGCCTTTGTGCTTTTGCTTGCTGCTGGCAGTGGATTCTTCTTGCTCGGCTTTCTTGCCCAGATAATAGGAGTAGTTGCCGTTGAAGTTGGAGAGGTCGCCGCGATCCAGTTCGATAATGCGGTTGGTGACGCGATCGAGGAAATAGCGATCGTGGGTAATCAGCAAAATGGCACCGCTGTAGCGATTCAAATAGCTCTGCAACCATTCCACCGACAGGGCATCTAAATGGTTGGTTGGCTCATCCATCAGCAGCACTTCCGGCTCAGAGAGCAGCGCCGTGGCCAGGGCAATGCGCTTGCGATAGCCCCCGGACAGGGAGCCGATGCGGACGTCAAAGTCATCAATGCCCAGCTTGGTCAAGACAATCTTGGCCTTGGTTTCCAAATCCCAAGCGCCGATCGCATCCATGCGCTCGGTCAAGCGAGACAGCCGATTCATCAGCTTATCCATGTCCCCCTCGCCCAGCTCCAGTTTGTGGGAGACATCCTCGTACTCCCGCACTAGGGTCATTTGCTCACCGCTATCGGCAAAAACCTGCTCCAGCACGGTTTTGCTTTCGTCTAGGTCGGGCTCTTGGGGGAGGTAGACGATGCGCACACTGGAATTGACCATGCGATCGCCCCGGTCAATGGGTTCCAGCCCAGCGATAATCTTCAGCAGCGTGGACTTGCCTGAACCATTGGTGCCAATCAGCCCTACCTTATCTGAGGAATCTAGGCTGAAATTTGCCTCATTGAGAATGGGTTTAATGCCAAAGTCCTTTTGGACGGATTGCAGGGTGAAGATACTCATGGGCGGAGGCAGGGGAAAGCAAGGCCGTACCTAGCTTAGCGTTGTATTGGATGCACAGACGCTGAACTTCGCGAGTGGAGAGTAAATCTAGAATAGACAGGAGGTTGATCGTCGGTGGGTAAGGCAAGACTATACCCAGCTCCCCTGGCGTTGGGGAGAGGAAATGGGGTCTACATCGTCTTTAACGCATAGACTTCCATAAGAGTAAAAAACCAGGAAGCATAATGTCGTAAAAATGGCAAAAAAACTATCACGACTTCACTCAGAATTTCCTAGAATTGTACGAGGGCAATAGCAGTCGCAGTAGAGGATAGTAGGACATACTGTCATGGTGCACTGCCCAGATCGCTCAGTAATTTAGATCAATCATTTTGATTTAAACTGCGTAGTGCCATATTCATCAGCATTATTTACCAGTCTAGGGATGCGCCCGCCAGCTCAGGGATGTGCGGCAACCAATGATCACACTGCTGAAGCAAGGTTTCAGTCATGAACAGTCATGTTGCTGATATCGCAGAGATATTGTCGATATTGCAACAGCATTGAACCTGCTTTAGCACAGAAGATTTTCTACCCACGAATTGCTGATTAATTAATTCCAATCGCTTAATCCCGGTTGGAAAACTAAATTTGACTGTGATGTAACTGCAGTCAGAGCTTGCGCTGTGCAAAATCTTTGCATAGTAGCGGTATGGCACGTTTACGCTGCTTGGCTGAGTGATTTGTCGGCTTTGTTTTGCCCGCTTGATCGCTTACCTATCTTCATGCCGGAATCAGCACCCCAGACTATTTCGCAAGCCGAAGTTCGTCAGCTATACCAGCGGTTTCAGCGCGTTGCGCTAGTTTCTACTGCCAGCCACCTCACGACATTTTCCCGCGAAGAGCTGGATAACGTCGTGAAGTTGTTGAGTGAGGACGAAGTTCAGCAGCTCAAACGGCAAGTTCGCAGGGCAGCATTGCTCTCTAACTTAAGTACAGTTTCTCGGTTTGAAGCGTCGCCCCTTCCACCCCTTGGTGAGGGCAGCGAAAAACCCAGTCCCAAAGACATTCGCCAAGCATTCCGTAAAGCCGTTCTTACGTCGTCCGCAAATGTTTTTCGGGAACAACAGGCAGCGGTCATTCGCAAGGCAGTCAATATCCTGAATGTGGAGATTGACAACCTATCAATGCAGGAGTTTCTCGGCAAACTGAAGCAAGGTGTTGTTGTCACTCCAAACGTTGATCACTTGATGAAACTGCAACATGATCAGGCTTTTGTCGCAGCTTATCAGCAGGCGGATTATCGTGTCTGTGATAGCCAGGTATTGCTCTATGCAGCCAAGTTTCTCGGTGATCCGATTAAAGCTAAGATTTCGGGTTCCGATTTGTTTCCCAAGTTCTGCGAATATCACGCCGAGAACGAAGATATCAAAATTTTTCTCATGGGCGGCGCAGAAGGCATTGCGGCCCGAGCCAGACGTCGGATTAACCAACGTATTGGTCGGGAAATTATTATCGAGGATCTTTCCCCTTCTTTTGGGTTTGAGAAGAATCCTCGGGAATGTCTCGAAATTGTCACGCGGATTCGGCAATCCAGTGCCAATGTTTTAGTCGTTGGTGTCGGTGCGCCAAAGCAGGAGATTTGGATTACCAAACACCGGCACATGCTGTCCAATATCGACATTTTCATGGCGGTTGGTGCAGCGATTGACTTTGAGGCTGGCAATAAACCCCGCTCTCCAGAATGGATGAGTTATCTCGGCATCGAATGGATACACCGCCTTCTGAGCGAACCCAAACGGCTATGGAAACGCTATTTGATTGAGGATATGCCCTTCTTTGTCTTGCTCTTTAAGCAAAAAGTGCGAAAAATCCTTGCTAGTTCGTAAACCCAAGGGGGGTGGTTGCACAAGTGAAGCGAGGAGTCGAGGAGCAATTCTGAGGCATCTTCGTAAAGCGCTGCATCCTAAGATACTAGTTCAAACCTCGCTGCATCTGTAAAAATACGCAGGCAGGCAAGAACTTATAAGGGGTCTCTCCCCCCCACCCATTTCTATACGGCTTGAGTAATATGGGGTCAAGTAACCCCGACATCAGGGCGAGTCTGGTCTTACCCACTGGACTCCCAGCATTGAAGGATACATATGTGGCTGTCCGCCTAGGTGCATTAGTGGACGCCACATTTTTTTATGG
>CALECT010000039.1 GCA_937949725.1 uncultured Pseudanabaenaceae cyanobacterium | reverse complement strand
TCGGATCGAGGTGCCCACCAAAACCGTCGCCAATCTCCCCCTCATCTTCTGCATCGATGACAGCCCCCAGATTTGCTACATCATGGAGGAGACCCTACGGGCCGGAGGATACCGCTGCAAGACAATCCAGGACTCTCTCCTAGCCATGCCCAGCTTGATTCGCGAAAAGCCCGCCTTGATCTTTTTGGACCTGGTCATGCCCGTGGCCAATGGCTACGAGATCTGTAGCCAAATCCGCCGCGTCGCTTCTCTGCGCAAGATTCCGGTGATTATCCTCACCGGAAATGACGGGGTGGTGGACCGCGTGCGGGCCAAGGCATCCGGTGCCAGCGACTTCATGTCCAAGCCCGTCGATCCCGAGAAGGTTATGGCGTTAGTCAATCGCTACATACAAAGCCCTGCGGCGAAATAGTCCAACGGAGAGCAAGCGCTATCCGCTCTGGTTCAATTAGGACCATTCTGCGATCGCCGCTTTCATATCCTTGGCAGCCCCCGCAGGCATGACATCGGCAAACCGTTGCAGCCGCGCCAAGCCCTCGCCCGGATCTAAACGGCGCAGGGCGGCCATGATGTGAAAGGTCAACCCCGGCGAAGAATCCAGCAGATAGGTGCAAAGGGCATCAAAGCTAGAGGCATGACCCAGCTGTCCCAAGGCCAGGGCAGCAGAGCGTTTGAGGTCACTATCGCCCTGCACAAAAATGGCGGGTAATCGAGCTTCCAGCGCTTGGGCCGCCCATGCTAATTTCTGGGGAGCTCGTAGCCGCCCCAGCACCACCACAATTTCCCGAGCCAGAGCTAGGGCAGCGGTTTCGTCGTCCTGGGCTGCCAGGTCAATGCAGACATCGAGCTGGGCCAGCAACTGCGCGATCGCATCCGCAGAATGACTCCAGCCCAAGGCGCGGACCGCATGGAGTTGCAGAGGCAACGGCCAACGATCACCTGCCACAACCTGGGTTAACCCATCCCTGGCGAGAGCAGTATCCAAACGGCCCAGGGCCACAATGGCCTGTTCAACGACTTTGTCATCGACATCATGGAGCAGGGGGGCGATCGCCCCATCCAGGGCAACTCCAGGTAAATGGGCTTTCCTCGCCCCCACGGCTCGCAGAGCCAATCGCCGCACCTCACTGTCAGAATCGCTTAAGGCCTCCAGCAAGACCGGCGCAATCCGGGGATCTGCAAAGCCCCCCAGGGCATCGATGGCCGCACAACGCACCGCCGCATCCCTATCCACCACGACCCCTAACAGCAAGTCAACGACTTCAATGGAATCAATCTGAGAGAGAACCTGCACCACCAACAGGCGAGTTTGAGGCTGTAGCAGCAACTGAGCCAAGGCGGGCAACGCAGCAGAGCCTCGGTTCGCCAACGCCAGCGCGGCAACGCTCTGCATTTCCGTGGTCGTAGCCGATTGCAGAATATTAACCAGGCTATCCAACGCTTCGGGATGGTCAATTTCTCCCAATAGGCGAGCAATAAACCAAAGCAGCTCTTCATCTTCCTGGGCTTGGGGCAAGAGGGAGAGCAATGGCCCCAAAACCCCAATGGGATATTGCTTGAGAATCTTCGAGAGTTCCCAGCGGGTTTGGAAATCGCCCTGTACTAATTGCTCCAGCCAGTCCTCCAGCTGAGGCATCACCGCAGGATCAAAAACCATTTCTACATCAGGCGAATTAGTCAGGTTGGAGACCTCTCCAGCAAGCTTGCTCTGCAATAGCTCCACATCGAGTTCAGGTCCAGCGGATTCTCCTAGCTGATGCGCAAATCCCATGGCCTCTAACTGGTAAAAAGCCATTTCACCCTATCTCATTTCTCTATCTATGATCGAGAGCCTCCAACCTGGACATAGGCGGAGGAGAAATAGATCAGAAGCTTACTCTGAGAAGGTTTCAGCCCAATGAGATGACCAGAATCAGGCATCTAGCGCAGAACAAAAAAGCATAATCAAAATGCACTTATCGAATCAGATATTGCATTTGGTATTGCCAGCTACCAAAGCAACCACGTCATTCTTTTTAGAGTGAATTCAGGTTGAGAATCACCTCACCATGGATATCCCTTCAGGGAATAGATCCACAGCAGGGTAGTTTTCCCTGGGCATCTCTATGCTTCAAACTAGGGTGTCCTGAGATTGAGATTGCTGAAGCAATCAGCGATGCGGCTCCATCTTCCGATGACTCCCCAATCTGACTCCCTGCACTACGGCTCAAATTTTACTCAAGGTTGGATATGGTCAGCCAAGCTCCCAAACTCAATCGCTTCGAAAAATACAAAGCCGAGAAAGACGGCCTCGAAGTGAAGCATCAACTCGACCACTTTGCCCAAATTGGTTGGGAGGGAATCGATGCTGACGATCGCAACCGACTCAAGTGGCTCGGCATCTTCTTTCGCCCCGTAACACCGGGCAAGTTCATGCTGCGCCTGCGTCTGCCCAACGGCACCATGAATGCGGACCAGATGCGCAGCCTGGCTGAAATGGTCCAGCGCTATGGCGAGGATGGCAGCGCGGACATCACCACACGCCAGAATTTACAGCTGCGCGGCGTGCGTATTGAGGACATCCCCAGCATCTTCAAACGCCTCGAAGAACTGGGCATGACTTCCATGCAGTCCGGCATGGACAACGTGCGCAACCTCACGGGCTCCCCCGTAGCGGGCATCGATGCTGATGAACTGTTCGACACTCGCGAACTCAACCAGCAAGTCCAGGACATGATCACTAATAGTGGTCAGGGCAATAAGGATTTCACCAACCTGCCGCGCAAATTCAACATCGCCATTGAAGGCGGGCGCGATAATTCGATTCACGCTGAGATCAACGACATTGCCTTTGTCCCGGCCTTTAAAGATGGCACCTTTGGCTTCAATGTCGTGGTCGGCGGGTTCTTCTCTGCCACTCGCTGCGAAGCAGCAATTCCGCTTAATGCCTGGGTCACACCGGACAATGCCGTCGTGGATCTCTGTCGCGTTGTCCTAGAAGTCTTCCGCGATAACGGCTCCCGCAAGGTGCGCCAGAAGTCTCGCTTGATGTGGCTGATTGATGATTGGGGCATTGAGAAATTCCGCGCCTCCCTCGAAGAGAAGCTGGGCCATCCCCTCCAAACCGCCGCTGAAAAAGATGAGATGGACTGGGATAAGCGCACCCACATCGGCCTCCATAAGCAGAAGCAAGCGGGCCTCAACTATGCAGGTGTCGTGGTTCCCGCCGGTCGCTTCCAGGCCGATGATATGTTTGAGCTGGCGCGCCTGGCTGAGGTATATGGCGACGGCGATATCCGCTTAACGGTGGAGCAAAATGCCATCATTGCCAACATTCCCGACTCCCGACTGGAGGCGTTCCAGCAAGAGTCCCTGCTGAAGAAGTTCCCGCTACTCGCGACGCCCCTAGTGGGCTCGGTGGTGTCCTGTACTGGGGCGCAGTTCTGTAAGTTTGCGATCGTTGAGACCAAGCAACGAGCCATCCAAGTGGCCCAGGAAGTGGAAGCGGAAATGGACATTCCCCAGCCAGTGCGGATGCATTGGACGGGTTGCCCCAACTCCTGCGGTCAGCCCCAAGTTGCGGACATTGGCTTTATGGGCACCAAGGCCCGTAAAAATGGTAAATCCGTGGAAGCTGTCAATATCTTTATGGGCGGTCGCGTAGGCAAGGATGCTCACCTGGGCGAACAGGTAATGAAGGCCGTTCCCTGCGAAGATCTCAAACCGGTGCTGCGCCAGTTGCTGGTAGAACAGTTCAACGCCAAGCTCAAAGAAGGCGTGGTCATCGATGATGGCCCTAGCGAAACCGAAGAAGCCGCAGCGGGCGAGATGGTGAAGGTGAGCTTCAGCCAAACCGTCCAGGCCGATAGCTCCAAGTCTCTGCTGGAGATTGCAGAGGAATCCGGTGTTGCCATTGAGAGTAGCTGCAAGTCCGGGAGCTGCGGCACCTGTAAGCACAAGCTAGCCAAGGGCGAAGTCACCTACGATGGCGACCCTGATGCCCTAAGTGAAGAGGAGAAAAAGGAAGGCTATGTGCTGACCTGCATTGCCTATCCCAAAGGTGAGGTGGCATTGGAGCTCTAACGCCTTGAGAGTCATGGGACTCGCAACATTGGCATCAAGCTGGGATTCATCCCTAAGCTAAGCACCTCGTTGAAGATATCCCCAGAGAACATATAAGTTCTTGTGGGGATATCTTCATTTTTGGAGTAGCTCTGTTTCGTAAATTAATCTTTTTAGCATCGGTAAATACAATGATCAATGGGGTTGCTTTGGGAAAATGAAACAACCTGTGACGTGAGGCAAAGTTGCAGCAACTAAATCACCTCGAAGCAAGGCTTTATAAGTGGGTCTGCCAAGTTATATGTACAAACTTCTGGCTTTAAACAACATCGCCCCTAGTGCCAAAGCAGAGAGGCTAGTCTGTGGTGCGTCGAATTAAACATCCAACTCATAGACTCCGATGAACCTATTCGTCCAAGCCATTGACACGGTCAAAACCTATCTACTCCTGGGGGTGATGATGTGGGCGATCGCACTCCTCTGCCTGTTTCACTAAGCAGGTTAGAGTCCTTCGCGATCGCGCTACACCAAGCCAAACTCTTTCATCGCAGGAACAAAGTTCCGATTTTCATGGCTGGGGCGGCTTAGTTTAATCAAGACGAAGCGTTGTATGGGAGCTAGAGACTCCCATTGGGCCTGGGAAATTGCCAGCTCACATTCTGTGGCCTTCACTATCACATTAGCAGGGATGACAGAGCTGTTGAGCCAAGCGGGTTGCTCCTCAATGGGCAAGGTTTTGGCGGGGGCTCCGGTTTGCTCCGTCACCCAGGCTTGTAGTTCATCGCGATAGGTTTCTGCCTCGCTAGCGGTATTGCAGGGAATATTAACCAGGGCCTGCTTTTGCTCGGCGGAGAAATGCTTCCAGTGGTCTAATTTTAATTTCACCCCGCAGGTATCCAGGTTGTAGCGGACCTGCATAGGAATACAGCGCAGAGATTCTACAAAGTCAGTTTCAAACTGGAAAAACGAAGCCATAATTTTTTTTCGGAGCATGTCGCTCCCTATTGATTCATTAGTATTGTAGATTGCGGCTCTTAGCCTCACAGTCTAGGGTTCATGCTTCGCAACCCAGTACTGCTCTTTTAGACTAGTCAGTGCAGGGTCTTCAAACTAGAAGGTGGAAATAATGGTTACCGCTGCTGCATGGCGACCTCAGCCGCGCAATGCTCGCCTCAAATACATTCAGCAGCTCGACCCCGTAGCAGACACCGATGAAATCTGCCGTTTAATTGCAGGCTATGAATTTCCTTGGGATATGACGAAAGCCCTGGAAGTGGCATTGCTTAGAACCTTTTGCGTTCCCGCCATTGGTCAACTGCTGGACAAAACCGGAGAGTTCCACCATCACCCCCAGAAACGCTATGACGACACGGGGCTACTCGTCTCAATGATGTTCAAATGGGGCAGTGACAGCGATAAAGGTCGAGCTGCCATTGGCCGCATGAACCAAATCCATGGCCATTTCCCCATCAGCAACAATGATTTTCTCTATGTGCTGTCCACCTTTATCTACGAGCCCATCCGCTGGATTGAGCGGTTTGGCTGGCGGAGGCTGTGCGAGGTAGAGAAGCTAGCGCTCTATCAATTTTGGCTGCGGGTGGGAGAGCAGATGGAAATCGAGAATATCCCTGACAGCTATCAAGCCTTTGAGCAGTTCAATCTCACTTACGAGGAGCAGAAGTTTCGTCCAAGCCCAGCTACGGCAAAAGTTGGTACATCAACTGTTGAATTATTTCTGAGCTGGTTTCCGAGGCTGCTTCGGCCCGCGATGAAGCCCCAGGTTTATGCCCTGATGGATGAGGCGATGATTACGGCCTTTGGTTTTCCCGAGCCTAGCCTGGCCCAGCGGCATCGGGTTGAAAGCTTGTTGCGGTGGCGGGGCAATTTGCTGCGATACTTGCCACCTCGCCGCCGGGGTGACTTTTATGTGGAACATCCCCAGCGCAGTTATCCCCAGGGCTATGACCTCCGCGATATTGGGCCACCGGCCATGCTACCCAGCTTGAATCAAGAGCGTAAGGGGTAAGCGTCAGATTTGTACAAACGCAAAACAGGGCGATCGCTGTTCAGGTTTTGAAGCCTGAATGCGATCGCCCTGTTAGGAACCAGCATTATCTGAATCTACAATTCCATACTTGCAAACGCGACTCCGACTAACGGGCAGTCAGCATTTCCAGAACTGGACTATGCCACAGCACCACGTTTGGGGTTGGGACCATACTGGTTACGATCTGCTTCGCTATCCATGACCCAAAAGACGATCAGGATGATGAAGCCCACAAAAGGAACCAACGAGATTAGATACCACCAGCCGCTTTTACCCGTGTCATGCAAACGCCGAATCCCTAGGCAAACACTAGGAACAATAATAGCTAGGGAATAAAGCACACCCAGCAGGCTGAAGATGCCCGTGTTGAGCACAGACCCAATAATTCCCGTAACAACGCTAATCGCGAGGCTAATCAGGAAGCTGAACAGCGTAAAATACCAAAATTGAGAGCGGCTAGCACGACCAGCAAAGTCAACATAGTGTTGCTTGATGACGTTAAGGAAATAGTCCTCGAAGAGATTCATAGCTTTCTAACACCAGTATGTTTTGAACGATAAGAAGGTATAGCGTTTATCAGCGCATTTGAGCAAGATTACTCACAAAATTGTATTAACGTGATACATTTTCATGCGCTTTAGAAAATGCGACAAATGGCTGAATCTAGCCAAAGGCAGGCTTTTCCAGCATTAGGAGCGACTTTAAGTAAGATGTCAGGCTATCAACAAATCCCGACCCAAACGAAGCCATTAGGACCCCCCATAGGCCTGAACAATGCCTGTTTTTTCCAAAACAGCAGCAGCTCGAAATAGGGTGGCTTCATCATAGGGGCGAGCAATGAGCTGAACGCCTACAGGCAGCTCACCAGGATGGTTTGGCCGAACTGGAACAGAGATGACGGGCAAGCCAATGAAGGACAAAGGTTGGGTATAGAGCCCTAGGTGGGGACGAACCAGCACAGACTCTCCATCGATGTCCATGGTGGTTTGGTCGAGGGCAGGCGCTTGGCAAGGTGTGGTGGGCGCCAATATCAGATCCACAGTTTTAAATAGCTCTCGCACTTGGTCGCGATACCAGCGGCGGAAGCGCTGGGCTTTGAGATACCAGGCACTGGGGATGAGGGCTCCGGCGACGAAGCGATCGCGCGTAGCCTCATCAAAGTGTTGCAACCGAGCTTGCATTCGCTGTAGATGCAACTGACTACCTTCGCTGGCAGTGATCAGGTAAGCGGCGGCGCGGGCGCGATCGGATTCTGGCAGGGTAACAGTGCGAATCGCGTTCAAGGCTGTGGTGACTTGTTCGAAAGCTTGTGCAACGGCGGGGGTCATGCCTTTGGCGAAGTGGCCAGTTGCTACGGCGACTCTGATGCCTTCCAGATTGCCACTGAGGTCAAGGTTGGCTAGGGGACGGTTGGTGCAGATGGGGTCGCGATCGTCTGGTCCCTGCATCGCTTCAAAGGCCAGGGCCAAGTCCTGGACAGAGCGAGCAAATGGGCCCACATGGTCGAGGCTACTGGAGAAGAGATAAGCCCCGGCTCGGGAGAGTCTGCCATAGGTAGGCTTGAGGCCGTAGCAGCCACAGAGGGCTGCGGGGACGCGGATGGAGCCGTTGGTGTCTGAGCCGAGGGTGAGGGGAACTAAGCCAGCAGCCACTGCGGCAGCGGAGCCACCGGAGGAGCCACCAGATATGCGGCTGGGATCGTGGGGGTTTGGGGTGGTGCCGTAGTGTTCGTTGATGGTGACGAAGCCGTAGGCGTATTCATCCATGTTGAGAGCACCGATGCAGATGGCTCCTGCCGCTTTGAGGCGGGCGACGGCGGTGGCATCTTGGGTGGCGGGTGGATGGTCGCGGTTGATTTTGGAACCAGCGAGGGTGGTGGTTCCGGCGATGTCGTAGAGGTTTTTGACGGCGAAGGGGACGCCTGCGAGGGGGCCGAGGGGTTGGCCTTCGGCGAGTTGGCGGTCTACTTCGTCAGCAGCGGCTAGGGAGCTGTCGGCGAGGATGGTGGTGAAGCAGTTGAGTTGGGGGTCTCGCTGGTGGATGTCGTCGAGAGTTGCTTGAACAACAGCTTTAGCAGTGGTGGTGCCGTTGCGGATAGCAGCGGCGATGTCGGTAGCGGTACCGGGGAGATTAGGAGTCATTGCTCGAAGACTAGGGCTCGAATGTTGGGGCGGCTTCGAGGTTGTCGGGGAGGGGGAAGTCGAGGACAGGTTGAGCGATGGTGCGAACTCGCTCAAAGTTTTCGACAATGCTGGGCAGTTGCTCAGGCGGAATGTTCAACTCCAAGAGTTGGAGAGCCTGCTGTACATAAGCTTCGACAGCCCAGGAGCTTTGTGGCTGCAACTTTGGTGCATTGTCGGGAATCAGGTCTGACATGAGCTGCTACTTTTCGGGCGTTACTGACATGAAGGATAAATGGACATCTACAAACTAAGCTGGCTATAAGATCTCCCACAAATCTTCATCCTGGAAATCAGCAACACCCAGTTTTCCATATTCTGTTTCCTTTTCGGCCATGACGTAGATCAATAGCATGGACTGCTTGAGCTCGCCGATATAGCGCTGTTGTCAGTTTAGCGTTTGAAGCCTGTTCAGTTTGCTCGGTCGGGTTCGTTATGATGGAGCAGTGAGCAACTCTATCGATGAGGTGCTTTTAAGAGCTTCGCGGAGCGAATCGCCATGGCAGTCGCAATCGAGCAACGCATGAGCCTGGATGAGTATCTGGCCTATGACGATGGGACGGATCGGCGCTATGAGTTAGTCGATGGGGTTTTGGTGGAGATGGGTGCGGAAAGCACAATCAATATACAGATTGCGAATTTTATCTTTGCCTATTTCATCAGTCTTGGGATTCCCCATTATTTAATTACGTCTAAGACTGAGGTGGCTGTCCCCAGTCAATTTGCGAAGACTCGTTATCCCGATTTGATGGTGATGACAGAGGAGCTGGAGGCGGCGATGGAGGCTTCTGCGCGATCTATTGTGTTGCCGGAGATGCCTGCGCCTCGGTTGGTGGTGGAGGTGGTGAGTCCTGGGGAGCCGGGGGAGGAGAATTATGACCGGGATTATGTTGAGAAGCAGCGGGAGTATGCAGCGCGGGGGATTCCTGAGTATTGGATTGTGGACCCGACTCATGGAGTTGTGATGGTGTTGGTTTTGGAGGGTGAAATTTATCGGGAGTTGGGGACGTTTGGTGAAGGTGATTCCCTGAAGTCCGTTGAGTTTGAGAATTTGGCGTTAACAGTTGACCAAGTTCTGAGCGCGGGGCGCAGATAGGTGAAGTTGCTGGTGTACTGGGTTTGATCGCAGTTAACTTGGCGATAAACTGCTACGGATTGATCAAGATGTATGCCAAGACTGTCATGCCAATGAGGGTGATGTAGAAGGGATAAACGGCGAATGAGAGGAGTGCTCCAAAGGTGTATTTGGGGGCGCTGAAGCCGCGTGGAGGGATGACTTTGTAGACGTCGGTGATGGGGGCGTTGCCTGCGTGCATTCGTTTGACGAAGTCGTTGTAGGTTTCGCAGAAGGCGCGCTCTAGGCCGAGGTAGTAAGCATCGAGGAAGCCGAAGAGGACGATGGGGATGAGGGCGATCCAGACGTAGTTGATTTTGCCTTTGTCTACGATAACGACGAGGAGAGCGGAGACGAGGGTGATGCACCAGGTTTTGCAGTTGCCGCTGTTGTTGGCCATGCGGGAGATGATGCCCTGGAGGATGTTGAGATAGTTTTGGACAGCTCCAGATTCTGGATCGGCTGGGGGGATGGAGGGCTGTTGGTTGTTGGGCTGATTCATTTGCCTGCTTGCCTCGCTGCTTGTTCGACCCATTTGCTGAAGTTATCGTACCCGCGATCAAGACCCCAGTCGTAGGTAGGGCAGAGTTCTGCAAGAGAAGCTGTTAATGGACGAGCACGTGTTGATGACGTTGGAAGAGTGACTTGGAAGTTGTCTAGTGGATTAACGCCTTTATGGCTGCGTTTCTGGGTTCTAGCGGAGCGGATATTGTGAATATAGACACCTATGATGCCGTTACCTCGTTCGTAGCTTTTCTCGATTTCATATTCGATCCATCGGCGGCCTGCTGTTTGGGCTCCAATCAAGACCACAGTGACAGAGGTATTCTTGAGAGCGCTATTAATCATGCGCTTTAAAGCCAGGGGACTATTAGTTTTGGATTGTTCCCATAGTGAACGATCTTGATAACCAGAAATTTGGTAACCACCTTTGGTCAATGCGTGCTTACGGATGACGTTGACGCGAAAAATATCTTGCTGATAGTGAAAGCTGAAGAAGACTTTTCTAGCCATAGAAGTCAATCCTTGAAGTTTTCATGTATTAGTGTAGCGATTTGAATAAATCCCCGTGAAGACTTACGGCTATTCAGCACTCCATTTCTCCTTGAAAGGTTGTTGCTCTGTGGATTTCCAGGAATATTGTTCCTTAAGGAGTGTTTTTGTAAATCATGTAGTATGTGTTTGATATTTGTCTTTAGGCTGCATTGAAATCACCTAAAATGCCTGACTTTTTCTTAACTTGAGATTATGGTTACAGAATATGATGTCGCAATTTCGTTTGCAGGTGAAGATAGAGCTGTCGCACAACAACTGGCTGACATACTTGTTAATGACTTTGGATTATTAGTTTTCTATGATGACTATGAGCAAGCCGCTTTATGGGGGAAGATATTAACGGAAAAACTTATAGACATCTATTGTAATAAAGCTCGTTTCTGCATGGTCCTCATATCTCAAAGCTACAAGGAAAAGAGATGGACTAAGCATGAATGGAGATCTGCACAACAAAGAGCTTTTCTAGAACCAGATAGAGATTATCTTCTACCCGTGAAGTTAGACGATACAGTCCTTGATGGAATGTTTCAGACGATGGGTTATATGGATGCTAGAAAAGTTTCTGTTAGACGGATTGCGAGGTTAACTTTTGAGAAAATTGGCGACCTTAGTAAAATTAAAAATAAGATCAGGCTAGCAGATCAAAAATATAAGGAAGGACTAATAGACGAGGTTATAGAGCTACTTGATGATAGCTGTTTTGATGAACACATTGAAGCTTTGAGGCTTAAAGGTAGTGCTTACGGAAGACAGTGTGATTATGTAAATGCGGTTCGCTCCCTGAAGTTAATCCTTCAGGAACAGCCGAGGGATTTTCTTGCACATTTTCTGCTTGGCATTTTCTGCTACAGGAAGAGAGATTTTAGGAATTCGGTATTCCACTTTGAAATCGCAGAGCAGCTATCGCCTAACCACCCAACAATTCAGTCAGATCTTCCGATAGCGCGCAAAAAACTTGCTGAGGAAGAGCAGAAGAGAAGCTGTTGAGAATATTATTTCCACTTCAAGCACTTTCCACGCCTAATCAGCACCAGAGATTTCTCTTGCGTGAACCGCTTCAGGGCCTCCCACCAAATCAGATCCCCCTTCGCATCCTCAGCCACACTCGATTTCAACAATAACAGCGCTACCAAAACCTCATCTCGCTCATCCCGACAACCCAACCCCCGCCTCCGCAATACTCCCACCAACTCCATAGCCAAATCCAAACAGTCCCCTTCTCGCAACCGAAACAACCGCGCCTGAACATCTGCAAACATCCCCACCCCAGCACTCGTTGCAGCAGTTGCAGCCACCACAAACTCCGACATCGAATCATCCGCCCTCGCCAACATCAACCCCGCCGTCTCATTAATCGCCCTCTCAAACACCTGCATCACCAGCAGCGAACGCTCCTCCTCCCAAAGCCTCAACACCGTCTCTATCTGAGGCTTTAACCGCGAAAATGCCCCGGACAACTCAAACGCAAACGGCTCATCCCACCGATCCGTCCGCAACACCATCGGCTTAAACACATCCTCCTTCGCCGAAGCAATCATCGACTCCGCAAAACACCAGCCCCGCCCCAAATATCCATCCCCCTCCTTCCGCAACACCAACGTACTCACCCGCGGCGAAGCCACCATCTCACCAATATCCTGGAGCGCCCGCGCAAACTCCTCTGCCTCCGCAGGCGTCCTCGGATCCTGCGGCAAACAGGAATAGTCATACCAAAACCCAATCACATCCAAAATGCTATCCGTCTCCAGCCGCCCCATCTGCTCAGGCACCGACTCCGCCAAATAGGCTAAACTGCGAAAAATCAAATGCGCCGCCTGCAACGTCCCCTGCCGATTCAGCGAAGGCACGCGAGCTAGCCGCACCCGCCTCTGCTCAGGGCTCTCCGGCTCATCCGTCAGCACCTCCGCAATATCCTCAATTCGCCGCGCAAACTGTTTCAGCACTGCAAGCTGCGACCCTGTGGGATCTGGATCATGCTCACCACCCCAACGATGGGAAATAAAAACCAGACACCAGAGATTACTCGCGGGCGTCCAAGTCTCTGGCGGTAGAGCTTGGCAGCGATCTAGCTTGGGGAGATTGAGAAGCGATCGCGCACTAATCCAGCGATATTGCTCTATGTCCATCTGGAAGCCTGAAGCTCAAACCTCAAGGTAATCGATTCTCAGTAGTGGCGGCACCGCCAAGGCCCTCCAAGCCCCAGGCATCTCCGTCACCAAAGTCTCCGACTACACCAACTCTCCCGAGATCCTCGGCGATCGCATTAAGAGCAGCAGCTTGTGAAATGGCTCAGAAAGTTGAAGCGTTAAACTAAAGCTACTGATTTGAGCTCATCTCATGGATTCATCGCCACAGCAGCTCCAAGAGCGTCTTTCTGAGATGTCCAGCGAACAAGTGAAGTCTCTAATGTTGGCTTGGTTAAACGACGATGCTCAGAGCCGAGAGCAGTTTTCCACCTGGGTTGAAACCACCCAGCCCAATCTGGAATTAGGTAACATCACTTCCCAACTTGCATTTCAGCCCCTCAACGATGCAGAGATGCTTGCCCAGAGCTTGGAGGCTCTAACTGAATATCGCGACAATCGCCAAAGCATTGCTCATCAAGATGTCGCTGCTTGGGCAGAAAGCCTGGGGAGTGATAACGAGCTGCCATGTCCCCAGTAGTTTGGACACCTGCTGCCACAAGAGATTTACAACGTCAGCATCAATTTCTTTCCACCCTTGATACAGAAGTTGCAAACCGCGCAATTCAAGCCATTGTCAAAGCAGGTGGAAGCCTCAGTCAAAATCCCAAGCGAGGCAGAATCCTCGATGAAGCGAATGGTCTGAGAAAACTGCCAGTTCGATTTGGAAAGGTGGGTTTTGTGCTTCACTACGCTGTAATTTTCGAGGAAGTCGTCATCCTGCGAGTCTTCCATGGTCGAGAGAATCGGCCTCGCTGAGTTCACCCTTAACTCGACCCACAACCTTCTATGCTGAATGATGGCGCAGCCGCATTTTGATGGCCGCCAGATCGCGTTAGGAGACTCCAAAGACAATGGCAAAGCTTGCACTACTGAGCGTTTCAGACAAAACCGGGCTTGAACCCTTCGCCCAGCGCTTAGTGAACGACTTTGGCTATAGCCTCGTCAGCAGCGGCGGCACCGCCAAAGCCCTCCAAGCCGCAGGCATCCCCGTCACCAAGGTCTCCGACTACACCAATTCTCCCGAAATCCTCGGCGGTCGCGTCAAAACCCTCCACCCCAAAATCCACGGCGGCATCCTCGCTCGCCCTGACGAAGCCGCTGACCAAGCCGACCTCGCCGCCAATGACATCCAGCCCATCGACCTCGTTGTCGTTAACCTCTACCCCTTCGAGCAAACTGTCGCCAAGCCCGACGTCACCCTGGCTGAAGCCATCGAGAAAATCGACATCGGCGGCCCCACCATGGTCCGCTCAGCCGCCAAGAACAATAAATACGTTTCCATCCTCTGCAAGCCCAGCCAGTACGACGACTACCTGGAAGAGCTAGCCGACAACGGCGGCAGCGCCACCCAAACCGCCCGCCAGCGCTATGCTCTAGCGGCCTTTGAGCACACCGCTGCCTACGACAAGGCGATTGTGGAGTACCTGTCCAAGCAAGATGCTGACGCGGAAGCATCGAGCAGCTGGGCGATGGAAGGCAGCGCCATCAGCACCCTGCGCTACGGCGAGAATCCTCACCAAAAAGCCACCTGGTACCAAACCGGCGCCTCCACCAGTGGCTGGGCTGCTGGCAAGATTCTCCAAGGCAAGGCGCTGAGCTACAACAACCTCGTGGACTTAGAATCCGCCCGGCAAATCATCGCCGAGTTCGCCGGAGCCGACCAGCCCCCCGCCGCCACCGTGCTCAAGCACAACAACCCCTGCGGCGTGGCCCTGGGCGACAGCCTCGTCGAAGCCTACAAAGCGGCCTACGCAGGCGATTCCATCTCAGCCTTCGGCGGCATCGTCGCCATCAACCGTCCCTTGGATGCTGCCACCGCTGAGGAGATGACGAAGACCTTCCTGGAATGCATCGTTACGCCCCAATGCACCGATGAGGCCAAGGCTGTTCTGGCCAAGAAGAAGAACCTGCGGGTGTTGGAAATGGGGGACTTGTTGACTGGGCCGAAGGAGACCGTGAAAGCGATCGCAGGCGGCTTCTTAGTCCAAGATGCCGACGACATCGTCGCCGTCACCGATGACTGGAAAATCGTCACCGATGCCAAGCCCGACGCTGCCCTGATGGAAGAGCTCCTGTTTGCCTGGAAGGTCGTGCGTCATGTGAAATCCAACGCGATCGTGGTCACCAACAAGCGCGCCACCCTCGGCATCGGCGCAGGCCAAATGAACCGCGTCGGCGCAGCCAAAATTGCCTTGGAGCAAGCGGGCGAAGGGACGAAGGGAGCGGTGCTCGCCAGTGATGGCTTCTTCCCGTTTGATGACTCCGTACGGAATGCTGCTGCTGCAGGGATTAAAGCGATCGTTCAGCCCGGCGGCTCCATGCGCGACCAAGACTCCATCGACGCCGCGAATGAGCTGGGCATCGTCATGGTGATGACCGGTGTGCGCCACTTCCTGCACTAGAAGCAGCAAATCGAAACCCTCCTAGCCTCTCCTTGAGAAAGGAAAGGAACGTTTTGACCTGTGCGTGTCAGAGCCTGTCTGCATTGGCTCTCTCTCATACCAAATCCTAATAGCTGTGCCCCATAACCCTTCGGCGGGCGAACAGCGGTTCGCCCGCCTACGGCTCAATGGATGGGAATCGGGTGTGACTGAACGGAATGTCTGTCTGCATTGGCTCTCATACCAAATTCTAATAGCTGTGCCCATAACCCTCCGGCGGGCGAACAGCGGTTCGCCCCTACCGTTGACGACGCTAAATCGGGGGCTTAAAAATCGGATTGGTTATCAGCACTGGGCAGTTGCCGTTGTAAGCCTTTGCTCAACACACCAGGCCTAAACTACTGCTTCCCTCCAGCAGAGCAAGACGTGTCCCAATCTTAAGCAGAAGCAACCCAGCCTCACTGGGAAGGGTGACCCGTCAGGGAACGCCGTCGTTCCCTACGGCTGGGGTGTGGGGAGAGTTCCCCACGGATTTGCGGCTTTGTAGATTTGCCGCCTTGCAGCTCGGCACACCCAACCCAAAGCTGCCCACCAACACCCAAATCCCTATAATGAAGTTTTATTAAAGCTGCGCCCAAGAGCCACCCATGACCTCGCCTTCCGCCATCCTAGGCATCGCCCTCTCCAGCGAAATTAAATTCGGCCTCAACTTCATCCACCCCATCATGATGGTGGCCCTCCTCGCCGCCACCCTCTACGCGGGCTACCTCGGCTGGCAATGGCGCGTCACCCGCCAAATGCCCGCCAGCGAAGAAAAAAAAGCCCTCGCCAAACAACGATTTAACCAGCGCCACTACATCTGGGGCTCCGCCATCCTCGCCATCATGGTCACCGGCAACGTCGGCGGCATTGCCGTTACTTACATCAACAACGGCAAACTTTTTGTTGGCCCTCACCTCATTGCAGGCCTCGGCATGACCGCCCTCATCGCCAGTGCCGCTGCTGTTTCTCCCCAAATGCAAAAAGGCCAGGACTGGGCTCGCAACACCCACATCGTCCTCAATACAGCTCTGGTGGGACTGTTTGGCTGGCAGGCCGTCACAGGCATTCAAATCATCCTGCGCATCATTCGCAACTACTACAACGGGAACTAAAACCACAATGATTGCGGTCTGAAATTTTGCCGTCTATCCCTCAGTTGTTAGCAAAGCTTTTGGGTTGGTCTGGGCGAGCCTGGCATAGCCTACGGTTTCCCCCACCCAGAACCCCCTGAGACAAGCGGAGTCACCGTGATACAGTGGTGTCCGCAAATCTCTCAGGGTGACTTGAGAGCCTGCAATCCCGAGGCAATCTGATTGTCATAGCCATCTAGATTCCGTCTTCTTTCGGATGTCCGGCTGCGATAATTTTGTTTGTGTAGGATTTGGAGCGCTGTTAGGGATTTCCCCCTCCGCTTTAGTCTTGCTGGACTCCTTCACTAGCCCACCTCACTCCCCTCCGAGTGCGTTTTCCCGGTCTTTTCCCCAGGACTCACCAACCTCCATGAGTGCTTCCCCAAGCGTTTCTCCTCCGCCCGATGCTGCGACCTCTCTCCCGATGGTTCTGAAGAACCTCCCGGATATTGATGGCACAAAAGATTCCTGTTCCCGCCGGGCGCGGCAGCAGTTGGACTTGATCCTGCTGGCGATCGAAGCGTTGGACTTAGGTGGCTCGGAAGCCATTCTGATCGTTGCCAAGGAATTGGCGCTTACCGACATCATTAAAAACCGAGTGCAGCTCTGGCGCTTGCGAGGCAGTAATCCCCTACGGAAAAACAGTCAGCGTCGCCCGATGAAACCGATGGAGGCTAAGGCGCTGATTGCAATTATTTGCTACATTGCCCGCCGCCTGACCGTGATTCTGCGTCAGCTCTTACTGGTGGATCAGCAGCTGCGAGATAAGGGCCTACAAGCCGATAGCAATCCTCGGCTGAACAACTATCTGGAGCGCTTTCGTACTCACTTCCGCCAGCGCATGAACCCTCGCCGAGCTGGGGTCATGGCCTATGACAATGATGAGAAGCTCAATCGCTTAGCGATTTCCTTGTTAGAACAGTTGCTGTTCTGCACCGGCACCGCCGGAGAAAAGCGTTTGTGGGTCAGTCTATTTGATGGAGAGGTTTAGGCAATGCAGTTACAGCGAAATTACACCCTGCCCAACTGCACCCTGACCTTGGAGGGGATGAGCGATCCCAGTCAAGGCATTACACCGGGCGCACCCATGACCATTTTGGTCAATGCAGTCTGCCAATTCCTCGGTCAAAAGCAGCCCTTGAAAGGCGGTTCAGATTTCTTCAATAGCTTGGTGACAACTGCCAGCAGCTATGCCCAGGAGCAGCTCAGCGGCATTCGCAGTCAGCTGAGCCAGCAGGGGCTTGTGCAGATGCAGCGTTTGGATAACGGCCTCCATGAAGTCGCGATCTACAGCGAAGACCAGACTGGGGCTGAGCCTGCCCAGCGGGAAGAGCTGAGCACGGTTCAATTGTTTGATCTGGTGGAGGCGATTGATCAGTTCTTGGCGGATGGCACGGCTTTGCCGGGGATGGACCTTGCGATCGCCCCCTTAGCCAAGCGGGATGTTCCTTCCCAAGAACCCATCGCTCAACGTGTGGCGGCCCCGGCTCTGGGTGCGGCTGGCTTGGCGATCGCAGCAGCAGCGCTCTTTGCCCTACCTACCCCAGAAATCACCCGACCCGTCGATGGTGAAGGCAATCAAATCGAAGCGGTCTCCGAAACTGAAGGTGATGAAACCGCAGCGGGCGGAGCCCCTGGCGAGGGAGACCTGGAAACGCCTGACAATCTCGTCACCGATGACATCGTTGTCGGCGCGATCCAGGCTGATTTACAAAATCAGCTTAATTCGGCTTGGACAGAGTCTTTGGGAACCACTGAAGACCTTACCTATCGGGTGACCACCAGCGAAGATGGAACTATTCTGGGCTATGAGCCCCTGGATGAAATCTCTAGGGAATATGAGTCTGAGACGCCGCTTCTAGATGCCCTCTATATCCCTGCCGATGGCGGCAGCATTGAAGACCAGCCCCTGGCTCAGTTTAAGGTCAGCTTTATTGGCGATCGCGACCTAGAGGTTGAACCCTTCACCGTAGAAGACTTGAGTAGCTCCGTG
>CALECT010000038.1 GCA_937949725.1 uncultured Pseudanabaenaceae cyanobacterium | reverse complement strand
GGCATTGGCTTTCAAATGGCTGTGGTTTCTGGACGAGCGAGCGACTTCTCCTGGCTGTTGGCGCTACATCGCGGGCAGTTTGGGCGGATTAATTTGGAGATGGTCTATCCGTTTTTGAACGGTTTAGGCTTGCTAACCCTGCTAGTGACGGGCCTAGTGATGTGGTGGCAGATGCCCCGTCGTTCTTCCCAGCGTTCCAGTTAGGAAATTGAGGGAATTGAGAAAGCCCGTTATTGAGTTAATCAATGAAACGCCGAACGCTCTTAGGACTAGCCGCAGCAATGCCCGTGGCAACGCTGCTCAGCCAATGCGCTTCTCGCCGTCAGAGTCCTTCCTGGCAGCGGCTGAAAAGTCAGAACGGTCGGCTAGACCTGTCACTCAAGGCTCAGGCCGGTCCCATACAACTGGCAAATCAACAGGCTAATCTGCTGAGCTACAACGGCCAGGTGCCAGGCCCTATCCTGGAATTACGTGGGGGCGATCGCGTTCGCCTAACCCTTGATAATCAGCTCTCCGCTCCCACCAACCTTCACTACCACGGTCTCCACATCTCGCCGGATATCGACAACGTTTTTCGCGAAATACCGCCGGGAGAGAAATACCGTTACGAGTTTGAAGTCCCCCAGGACCACCCGGCTATCACCGGCTGGTATCACCCCCACTACCATTTGATGGTGGCGGATCAAGTGTTCGGTGGCTTAGCGGGGCCTTTGATTATTCGGGGGGAACTGGATGAGATTCCTGAACTTCAGCAGGCCACAGAGGCCATCTTGGTTTTGCAAGATTTTGCCTTGGATGATTCTGGTGAGCCCCTGGCAATTCATCCCCTCGCTGAACGCTGGGGGCGGGAGGGTGACCTATTGCTGGGTAATGGTCAGCAAAATCCTGTGATTGAGCTGCCTCAGAATGGCTTGCTGCGCCTGCGGCTAATCAATGCTTCTGCATCGCGGATCTACCAGCTTCAGTTGCCTGAGCATCCTTGGTATTTGATGGCGACGGATCGAGGGGCGATCGCAGAGCCCAGAGAGCTAGAAACGCTAACGCTATCTCCCGGAGAACGGGCGGAGCTGTTGATTCCCGGCGATCGCCCACCTGGTAACTACGCTATTGAGAGCCTGCCCTACGATCGCGGCACAGGCGAAATGATGGCAGCCTTTGGAGAGCAAATTTTCCAGATGTCGGGAGTGGTTCAACCGAGGCAACAAACCATCGCCACTCTGCGTTATGTAACGAGCGATCGCTCGGAGCCCTTACCCCTGCCAAAGCAGCTTTTGCCAGTGGACCCTTTGCCTAGCCCCAGCCGCACCCGCGAATTTTTGTTGGACCACGGTTTGGATTTTGAAGCCGGGGTGACTGGATTTACGATCAATGGAAAATCGTTTATGGCAGGGCGAGTCAACACTCAAGTGAAGCTGGGAGAGACAGAAGATTGGCGCATTATCAACAAAGCCAGCCTCGATCATCCCTTTCATCTCCACACCAATCGCTTTCAAGTTGTCAGTCGCAATGGCAAGCCTGAGAAGAACTTGGCCTGGAAAGATACAGTGGCGATCGCAGGCTATGAAACGGTAACGCTGAGGGTGCGTTTTGATGATTTCGTCGGCAAGACGGTCTATCACTGCCATATTTTGGACCACGAAGATTACGGCATGATGGGCATCGTTGAGATTAACGTTTAGTCGCAGTGGCTATGTTTTGTCACCTGCTGCTGAATCCGAATATTGCTGTGGGAGCAATGGCGTGTCGCTCAACTTGGTATGACCAATGCCTTGAGATTGATAACCTTTTGGCTTTTTGTCGTTGAATTGACGCTGCTCTCGAACTAAAGGCTTCACAATTAAGAAAGTTGCTCCCACAGGTTTCTGTTTAGCCCATGATTCTAAGTTGGCTGTCACTGCGCCGTTTCTGCTGGTCAATTGGATTATTGGCGATCACTTTTCTGAATTTCTCTGCTCCCGCCCTGGCAAACGTCGTTGCCACGGAGGTGGTATCTTCTCAGCTGACGGTCTATCGCACCCCCACCTGCGGCTGTTGCGAGGACTGGGTTGAGAATATGAAAACCCATGGCTTCACCATTGATGACCATGTGGTGGAGGATGTTGAGCCGATCAAGACCGCGAATGGCTTGCCAGAACCCTTGGCAAGTTGCCACACGGCGCTGGTTGATGGCTATGTATTAGAAGGTCATGTGCCTGCGGAAGATATTCAGCGGCTACTGGCGGAGCGGCCCGCCATTACAGGCCTGGCGGTGCCGGGGATGCCTGCGGGATCGCCGGGGATGGAGATGGGTGACGAGGTAGATGATTACGTCACAGTGGCGTTTGACCGTGCAGGCCATGCCGCTGTGTTTGAGGCCCATGGGGGATAGTGGGCTGGGGAGCAGTTTGTTTGACTATCTAGGGATTAATGCTCAGATGTGACAGGGATTTGCGAGGATGGACCTCTCTTGAGAAATCGGTTGCTCTAGTAAAGACGACTTGAAGCGACAAAGGTGGGAGAAGGCGAACCCAATTGAGACTAAACCCTTCTGTCCATAGGGTTTAGCCCTTTCTTTCCGTGCGGCTATCTCTACTTCTGACGGCAGGCCCCCATGGGGTACGATAAAGCCGCTTAGTTAAGCTGAAAGCTCAGCCCATCGCGAGAAACTTGGCTTCGGTCATTCTCGTTCTCAGGCAAACTTTCATTCCAAGCGGGTCACCCTCACTCCAGAGGGAGCTGCTCACTGCATTGGCCCTTTGCAACTTCGGGAGAAGGACTCGACGAATGGCATCTGAACAAGTCTGGCAGCGGTCGGAAATTATGGGCACCCAGGTGATCACCCGCGAAGGGGGTCGACGACTGGGCATCGTTGCAGAGATTCTAGTGGATGTGGACCGTCGCGAAGTCGTGGCCTTGGGTCTGCGGGATAACCTCCTCACCAAGATGGTCCCTGGGGTTCCTCGTTACATGATGCTAGATAGCATTTCCCAGGTGGGCGATGTGATTTTGGTGGACTCTGATGAGGCTATTGAAGATATCAACATCGAGCCTTTCAGTACGATGATCAATAGCGAAGTCATCACTGAGGCCGGTGATCCGCTGGGCCGGGTGCGGGGCTTCCAGTTCAACATTGAAACAGGCAACCTTGAATCCTTGGTGATTGCCTCGGTCGGTGTGGCCTTGGTTCCAGAGCAGGTACTGAGTACCTACAACCTCCCCATTGATGAAATTGTCAGCAGCGGCCCGGATCGCATCATTGTCTTCGAAGGTTCTGAAGAGCGTTTGCAGCAGCTAACGGTGGGTGTACTGGAGCGTTTGGGCATTGGCGTCCCTCCCTGGGAAAAGGACGACAACAGCTATGTCTTACCGACGATTCCAGCGGAAAACCAACTAGGCACTGGCATTCCAGCTCAGCAACAGCCCCAGCGTCAAACCCAAGGCAATACTCAGGGGTATGGACAAACAAACCGACAGCCCGCTCCGGTGGAAGAAACCTGGGACGAGGACTATCGCCAAGAGCCCGAGCCCATCCTGCGAGATGAGCCCCGTCAGGAGCAACAGCGCCGCTATATGGCAGCGGAGCCGGAGCCTCAGCGAGAATGGAGCGATGCTTCCAACCGCGACAGCTACGACGATGACTACGGCTATGAGCAGGATAGCTATGCGACGGCTCCCCCAACGGATGCGCCTCGCTCTCAACCTGAGCCCGCTCCCCAGCAGGATGTGAGCCAGGATGCTTGGTCTGAGCCGGAAGCAGCCCCAAAGTTGGACTTAGGTCAGCAACCTCAGAGTGAGCCTCAGCCCGGTTATGAGGATGGCAACGGTTAGAATCGCCCATTGATGGTTGTAGAAGAGAGGAGTGCAGTTTGCTGTGCTCCTCTTTTTTGCATGGGTAACTTCTTATGCTGCAGGCCAGTCATAGGGTTGCATCGCTAGGTTCTGGCAAAGTAGAGGCAACCAGCTCGCGCAGGGGTAATCACTCTCAAGCCCCTGGAGCTGTTCGCGAGCTTGACGGACAGCGGGATACAGGCCTTTACCGCTGGAAAAGGCCTGGAGAAAATACTTGAGGAAGGTCTGAGCAACGGCATCGGGGATAGGCTCTGCCATGACGACGACTTGGGGAAGGTTCAGATCGGCTAAAGCGGTGGCGAGACCTAGGCCATCGCAAGAATTAAAGATGGCAAGCTGGAGTCCTTGGGCAATGGATGCCTTAAGCCCATGCTTGAGCTGGGAAATGGTGAGGCTTTCCTGGAGATTAATGGCAATGTGCCCTTGCTGAGCGTTGGTATCGCTGAGGCTGTGCCCTGCGAAAAAGAGGAGGTCCCAGGGTTGGGCCCAAAGCTGGTCGTTGAGCTGGCGACGCTCCGGCTCAACGAGGAAAGTGATGGTGGTGTTGGGCAGCTGTTCAAGCAAGGCACGGTCTTGCTTGAGGTCAATGCCGCTGCTGTTGCCAAGGATAGCGAGGATGCGAACGGGGCCGGGGGGCCGCTGATTTTGGTCTGACTTTTGGTAGGTGGGGGTCGCTAGGGCGATTTCGGCTTTGGGATAGCGATCGCACAGTTCCCATTGATGCCAAGGCAACCGTCGCAGGTCCGGGTTGTCGGTTTGGATGATCAGGCGGATGCGATCGCCAGGATTCAACTGATTCAGCAGCAGATCTTTAATGGGGCTGAAGTCTGAATGGTTGAGCCAGCGATTGAGTTGTAAGCGCAAGTCTTGACTGAGTTCGTCGCAGCTTCGCTGGGGCCGTTCCCGCTGGAGCGCCATGACCCGAGGTGCTGACTTAGCCTGATTCCAGGCACTGCGAGGCTGCATCAGCTGCTGCCGATAGGCCTTGCGCCAGGCTCGGCTACGGTCTTGCAGGCTGAGATTTGCTGGGAGAGTGGCGCTGCATTCGGCACTGGGCAAGCTTTGCTCTGCGCCTAGGCGTAGGCTGACGGAGAAGCCTTGGTCAAAGCCACCCGCACCAATGCTGATAATGGCGAGTTTGGCTGGGTTTGCTGGTGCTGGATTTGGGGCGGCAGTGGCAGTGGTTGTAGATGAGTCAGAAGTTATTGCCGGACGCTGGGCCATCAGGCTGGCGAGTTCTTTTAGATCGGCTTGGTGTTGCTGGTGCAGCTGGATTTGTTCGTCTTTGGCTTTGAGTTGGACATTGGCTTCGGTGGCGATCGCGTTCAGCTCTGCCTGGTGCTGGGCTTGAAGGCTGGCGAGGGCCTGTTCATATTGCTGAGTGAGGTCGGCATGGAGCGTGGCTTTATTGGCTTGGAGCGGTTGGGCTGATGCTGTTGCTGGAACCGCCACGCGGACAACCACTGCCCCATCGCCTTTATGCTCAATGCTCTGCACCTGGAGGTCGAGGCCGTCATGCTCCACTTGCACCTGCTGGAGGGAGGCGGCAAAGGCTTTCCAATCGATCCCGTTGCGGAAAATCAGGTCCACGGTGTCGAGCATTTCCCGGAAGAGCAGACTGAATTCTCCATCGGCAAAGCTGTCGCTGCTGGGGCGACGTTCTTGACTGGGGCAGCGCAGGTAAACAAATTCGCAACCAATGTTGTCTAGGCAAGTACTTGCGTTGATGTTCCAGCCTTCCACGCAGGCTCCGGTAAATTGTGCGCCTTGAAAATTGGTGCCTAGGGCTTGGATGCGGCTGAGATTGGCATGGCTGAGGTCGGCGTTTGTCAGCTTGGCTTGGTTGAGGTTGGCACTGCTGAGATTGGCCGTCTGGAGATTGACGTTGCTGAGGTCGCAGCCGCTGAAGTTGCAGCCTGCGTAGGATTGGCCTGCGCTTTGACGATCGGTGAGGAGTTGCCGCACAGCGGGGTCGCTGAGGGGAGTAGCATCGCAGCGGGTTTGCTCCAACCCGCTGGCTCCTTTGAAGTTAGTCAGGGTGAGATTGGCATGGCCGAGATCGCTGTAGCGCAGGTTCGCTTGGCTAAGGTCAGTCTGGCTGAGGTCACTGTGGTTAAAGCGAGTGCCAAAGCGACTGAGAATGCCCAGGGCCGTCCATTGGATGACGCGGTGGGCGGGTTTGCCCCGGTGGGCCTGACGGGCGATCGCCAAGCTACTCAGCACCATGGCCAAACAGCCCGCCGCAGTGGTGCAGTAAGCCAGGATGTCTGGGTACAGCTGGGAGACAAAATATTCGCTAAAAAGCAGGCCGGGGAGAATGGGAGCGATCTCCCAAACCAAGCCCACCTTCTTAGAACGATGCAGATTCAGCAGCACCGTAAAAACGATGGGGTAAATCAGCGCTGTATTGATTGCAATGCTGATCACCACAGCCAAAATCGTCGCGGTGCTATTGATAAATTCGAACAGCTGTTCTTGGGGGATTTGCCAGGCGCTGAGGCTGCCAACGATCAGGGAGGTGAGGCCCAGGGCGGCGAGAAGGCCGAGCTGATCCTGGAAGCCTTTGCGTAGGACGAGGGTGATGAAAGTGATGGGAGTGGCGATCGCCGCCAAGCCCAACCAGTACCCATTCACCTCCGTAAAGGCAGGCACCATTAACGAGCCCAAAAACAAGCCCGCCAAGGAAGACAGCACTGCAAAAGCCCCAATCAGCAACAGGCACCCCAGCAAAATGCTCCAGCGCCAACGCTTCGGTAAGCCCGTACGGACATGGCTAAAGTTTGCGCCGCTGAGGTTAGCCTGGCGCAGGTCTGCTCCAGCGAGATTGCAATGGCTAAAGTCCGCACCACGCAAGTCAAGCCCCCGCAGATTGCGGCGACTGAGATTTTGGCCCGCAAAGCTGGGCGGGCGACTGGATGAATGACCGGGAAGGGAGGCAGTCATGGCGGTAGTTACAGCGACCCTGACTCATGGGGTCGATGGATGCAGGTGGGCTAAGCGCTCAAGTTGCTAGCGGAGAATAATTGCATCTACAGGGATTCACGGGGCAATTCCTGTGGCTTTTATGGCCAGGGAATCGATGTTGCCATGGTCTGGGGATTTGGCTCCGCTGATTAGGGAAGCTGTGACAGTTGTTCAATTGTGGAAGTCTTGCCTGCTTGCCTCAACAGAGCATTGAGACCATTGGTTTGGCCCAGTCTGAGGCTTCTGTCTTACAGAAAATCCAGCAATGGAATTGCACTTTTTGAGAACCTGCTCTAGACTACATACATGTAGATAGGCCATCAAAGTCGTGGGCGATACAAAGTCAAAAATATTGGATGTCGCGGAGCAATTGATCCAAACCAAAGGATTTAATGGCTTTAGCTATCTTGATTTAGCCGATGCCATTGGTATCAAAAATTCAAGCATCCATTACCACTTCAAAGCTAAAGCTGACCTTGCTTTGGCCCTAGTGGAACGTCTTCACGAGAGACATCTCGTTGTCTTTGAAGCGTTGGACCAAGATCTCGATTCTCCACCCCAGCGTTTGCAAGCCTTAGCCGATCACTTCCAAACCTATATTCAGGGCGAAAAGTTCTGTATGTGTGGAATGATGGCGGCTGAATTGCAATCCGTCAGTCCAGCCGTGAGAAGTCGCTTGATTGCCTATTTCAAGGATCTTCGAGCCTGGCTAACGAAACAGTTTGTGGCCATGGGCGAGGAGGATGCTGAGGAGCGGGCACTTCGCTTTGTCAGTACTGCAGAAGGCTCTTTGTTGCTTGCAAGACTTGAAGGTGATCCTCAAATTTTTGCCCACGCATTAAAAGCGTTCATCCCAGACTGATATTTTTTTGGCTCAATAATCTACATACATGTAGGTCAGTTTTGAAGGCATTCCATTAAATGCTGAATTCCACATCTACAAACATCCAAAAGGAGACTAGAACAATGCCAATTTCTGAATCGCAACTCGTTGATTGACTGGCGAGATAACGTATTTCACTCGCAAACAACATCACTCACTTCAACATCAAATTATGCTAGCCACCTACTATCACGATCGCTCAGATGTTCGCGTTGGCAACGTGCCTGAACCGACAATACTTGCGGATACAGACGCCATCGTTCGCGTCACCCTCGCAGGGATTTGTGGGGCCGACTTCGACTTTATTAATAATGGCCCTGAAATGGGCGTCCCCCAAGGCATGCGCATGGGACATGAGTTTGTCGGTATCGTTGAAGCCGTTGGGAAATCGGTTCATTCCGTTAAAGTTGGCGATCGTGTCGTTGCCTCCGCCATGTTTGTTGACGGTGTATGCCACCATTGCAAACGCAACCTACCTTCAGCCTGCGAACATGGCGGTCTGTTTGGCTCTCCCCTTTTCGTAGAGCACGGCGGCAGTGATATTCAAGGGGGCCAATCTGAATTTGTGCGCGTACCCTTTGCCAACGGGTCACTGTTCAAACTGCCTGACAGCTTTACGTCGGGTTCAGAAGATCACAGAGCGCTACCGCTAGCCGATAATTTTGCAACGGGGTATCATGGCGCGCTGAACTCAAATATTCTCCCTGGCGAAACCGTTGTTGTTATCGGTGACGGCGCGGTGGGACAGAGCGCTGTGATGGCAGCCGCCAAGCTCTTTGATCCTGAGCAGGTTATCCATGTGGGCCGACACGATAGCCGACTGGCGTTTTCTAAGCAAAAAAGTGGCGCAACCCATACTGTAAATGGCAAGACCCAAGACCCAGTCGAGTATGTGAAGAGCCTGACGAAGGGTTACGGTGCGATGTCGATTATTGACACGGTTGGCAATAATGAATCCACCGGGCAAGCCTTAGCCATGGCCCATGCGGGAGGCAAATTGAGCGTGCTTGGGTTTGGGCATCTTTATGCGCCTGTAGATCAACCCTACTCTCAGGCTCTATTTAGAAATCTGACCATTCATACAGGCGTAGTGAATGTGGCTAGCTATATGAAAACGCTGCTTCCGCTGGTCGAAAGCGGGCGTATTGATCCAAGTGTGATCTTTACGGATACCTTGCCGTTGGCAGAGGCTAAGCGTGGCTATGACTTAATGATGAGTCGGTCTGCGGGGACAGTCAAAGTTGCGCTTAAGCCCTAAGTCGTAATCAGCAGGATGGTGAAAGCTGACATATTTTTGGGCTATATTTTTTTGCTCAGCCACTTACATACATGTAGGTCAGCTTTGAGTTCTACTTTGTTTAGAACTCGTTGCAGGTTTTTCCTGTGAGGTGAATTTTCTGAAAGGTCAGCTCACAGTTTTCATCACCACTTCTCGGCAATAGAGCAGAAAGAAATCGAATTCGCACCTATTTACTTAGATTTGAGGTTACATCATGAAGAAACTGCTTTACATCAAGTGTTCACCGCGAGGCACTGGCTCCAAGTCAACCCAAATTGCTGAGGCATTTTTACCTGCTTACAAAGAGAAGTATCCCGACGCAGAGATTGAGGAACTCGACCTTTTTAAGGTCAAACTGCCTGAATTTGACGGCGATGCCGCTGCTGCGAAGATGTCTTTCTTCGGTGGACCTGATATGGATAACAAGCAGCAGACTCTCTACGATGAATTAGTTCGGCTCTTCAACCAGTTCAACTCCGCTGACGATTATTTGTTCAGCGTCCCAATGTGGAACTTTGGTGTGCCCTGGAAGTTGAAGCTCTACATCGACCTGTTGATCATGCCCGGCACCCTTTTTGGCTTCGATCCAGAAGTTGGCTATATCGGAATGCTCAAGAATAAGCGTGCGACCGCAGTGTATTCGGCAGCCATTTACAGTTCTGGCGCATCAAAGCAATTTGGGACTGACCACGTATCAACCCATTTCACCGACTGGTTAAACTTCGCGGGTATCGACGATGTTGCTACGGTCTGGTACCAACGCTACAAGATGGTCAGTGACGACGAAGCGAGTGCAGCCTTAGATAAGGCGCAGGAAGAGACTCGGGTAGCGGCACGGCGCTAAGTACAGCATTCACTGGAAGCAATTAACCAGAGTCGGAAACCATATTTTTTTGCCCCATTTGCTTACATACATATAGGTCAGTTTTGATCCTTCTTCTGTTAAGCGTTGAACTCAAAATCTAATCCAAGCCCAAAGGAGACTTAAACAATGTCAACTACAACAACACTAAACGTGACCCCTAAAACAGCCGCTGACGAAGCACAGAGCTTTGCAGAATATAAAGCTGTTGAAGTTGCCTTGCAGCCTTATATCGAGTCAGCTAAAACAGGTAACGGCGCGCTTTGCCGGACGGCCTTTTATGACCACGCTCATATTGTTGGCTCAGTCAACGGCACTTTCTATGATTTGGATGCTGACACGTTCAAAGGAGCAGTGAGTGAAACAGGCGCATCCCCAGACGTTCAGTCTCACATTTCCTGGATTGATATTTCTGGACCTGCCGCTGCCGCAAAGGTTGAATTTATCAATTGGGCTGGTTTTCGCTACACCGATTTCTTTGTGCTCTATAAGCAGGATGGACAGTGGAAAATCAGCGGCAAGGTCTACGACTCTCACGCCCAGAACTAATGATGTCTGCACAAATATTGGTTCGTGACTAATCGACTCTTTTTTTGCTTGATTGTTGACCTATATATAGGTCAATTAAGTGCTTATGCCCTGCTGAAAACTGACCTTAAGCCAACCCCATCTCGAAGCTGATTCTTGGTCAGCGCCTAACAACAACACCTTTGATTGATTTGGAGAAATCACCATGACTGCAATTGCAACAACTTCGGCTATTCGTCTGGTGCCCGGCAACGTTGTTCCCGCCCTAACGGTTGATACGCTGTCGGGAAATGCTTGGAATCTTGCCGAGCAAACGCCTCGCCACTACACGATGGTGGTTTTTTATCGCGGGTTACACTGCCCCCTCTGTGCTGATTATTTACAGCAGCTAAACAGTAAGCTCAGTCAGTTCAACGAGCTGGGTATTGAAGTTATTGCCATCAGTGGTGACAGTCGTGAAAAGGCTATTACCTCAGCTGACACCTGGGGTGTTCATGACTTGACGCTGGGCTATGGTCTCACCCGCGAAACGATGCAGCAGTGGGGCTTTACGTTTCTAAGGGGGCGTTTGACAATGAGCCCACCTATTTCAATGAACCTGGACTCTTTTTGATTTGCCCCGATGGTGTGCTCTCTTTCGCCAGTGTCAATAACGCTCCCTATGGTCGCACTGACCTAGATACATTGCTCCGAGGTTTGGACTTTGTTTTGAACCACAACTACCCCGTGCGTGGAACTGAAGTTTAAAAGTATGGGGTCGCAGTGCTGCTCCACGTTATTCAGTCTGAAATCAGGAGATCTGCGAGGGGCTGATTAAAGCTTCGCTATGGCCTCGCGCTAGGTCCCCATTACCCCTAAAACCAGGAAATATCATGATTGACTTTTACACCGCTGGTACGCCCAATGGCTACAAGCCTGCCATCATGCTCGAAGAGATTGGGTTGCCCTATTCGATTCATAAAATTGATATTGGCAAAGGAGAGCAATTCTCGCCCGAGTATGTGGAGATTAACCCCAACAGCAAAATTCCAGCCATCATCGATCGCGAAACAGATATCTCCGTATTTGAATCCGGTGCGGTGCTGATTTACCTAGCTGAAAAGACGGGTAAACTTCTGCCGACTGACCCCGCTGAAAGAGCCCGGGTGATGGGTTGGCTGATGTTTCAAATGGCCAGTGTCGGTCCTATGTTTGGCCAGTTTGGACATTTTCGCAACGCAGCGCCTGAGAAGATCCCCTACGCCATTGAGCGCTATCAAAAAGAAGCGATGCGGCTCTTAAAAGTCTTGGAGCATCAGCTAGCCAAGACGACTTATATGGCTGGAGACTATTCTATCGCTGATATTGCGACTTATCCCTGGGTCTTTGAGGCAACCGGCCCCTATCTAGAGGTTTCGTTAGATGACTGTCCTAACGTTCAGCGTTGGATGGAGGCGATGCAAGCTCGTCCGGCAGTTAAGACTGGCATGTCACTTTTCTCGCCTGAGTTTGATAGCAAATTAGGCACGATCGCATAGTCTGAAAAGCGTTTCCTTTTCTAAGGATAGGAAATACCTCAAAGGACTAGAAACAGCAAAGATTTCGACCGTTAAAGTGATGCTTTGCACAGGCAAGAAGACTTGCTTTAGGCGTCTCGTCACAGATATTGACCCCCGTTAGAAAATCAAACCAGAGAATTACAATGAGCCAGAATATTGAAAGCAAAGTCGTGGTGATTACCGGAGCCAGTAGTGGCATTGGAGAATCCACCGCTCGTCATTTGGCCTCGCTGGGCGCGAAGGTTGTGCTGGGAGCAAGGCGCGAGGAGAAATTGGAACGGATCACCCAAGAGATTCGTGACAGTGGGGGACAGGCTGAGTTTTTGACCACGGATGTGACGGTTGCTAGCGATTTGAAGGCGCTTGTTGAGAAGGCGATCGCTGCTTTTGGCCAAGTAGACGTCATTATCAACAACGCTGGACTGATGGCGATCGCGCCCATGTCAGAGACAAAAACTGACGAATGGGATCGCATGATTGATATCAACATCAAGGGCGTTTTATACGGGATTGCAGCGGCCTTACCCATCTTTGAGAAACAGGGCAGTGGCCACTTTATAAATATCTCCTCTGTCGCTGGCGTGAAGGTCTTTAGTCCCGGTGGAACGATCTACAGTGGCACTAAATTTGCGGTAAGAGCCATTTCTGAAGGATTAAGACATGAAGTGAGCGGCAAAATTAGAACAACCACTATCGAACCTGGCGCTGTAGATTCTGAGCTAAAACACGGTAGCTCACATCAAGAAAGCTCGGACTCTGTGAAAGATTTCTATCAGATTGCAATTCCCTCTGATTCGGTAGCGCGTGCGATCGCTTACGCCATTGAGCAACCTGCCGATGTCGATATTAATGAAATTGTTTTACGCCCAACCATCCAGGACTTCTAAGATGGGCCTCGACTGAAACCGGCGAATGGTACACCTTGGCCTTGCTTGCCGTTCCCGATGGTTACTGCATTGAGCTGATGCAAATTGATGTGGGCTATGGGCCAGGCTTAAACCGCTCTAACGCGAGCTGACTTAAGGCTGATGGCTGGTATCGGAGCGGTTTGCATCAATTAGGTCCACCACCACATCAGTCAGCCGCTGGGCCGCGCCCGATTCGCCTCGCACTTCCTTGAGGCGCTTGCGAATGGCTTCGAGCTGTTCGGGGTGCTCCAGGTAGTCCATGATTTTCTGGGCGATCGCCTTAGGCTCTAGTTTCCCGATCAACTCCGGCACAATCTCTTCATTGGCCCAAATATTTGGCCAAGCCGTAAAGCCAATATTGCGCAGCATGTACCAGTTAATTGCCTTGGCAAAGCTACTCCCCACCCCAGGAAGATTAGCCAAAATGCCGGGGATGCCATTCCAGGCCCGCATGGCATCGAGCTGCTGAGTCGGCAGCAATATGAGCATCGGTACTGCTAAGGCGCCTAGCTCGGCAGTGTTGGCCCCAATGGTCGTAACGCAGATATCGCACTGGGCGAGGCGATCGTAGGCAGGGAAAGGCTGGTGCAGTTCAATTTCAGTACCACCAGAGGTTTTCAAATAGGGAGGGGCATCTGGGGGCTGACATAGCTCTACGGAGGGGCTGCCCAGCTTCTCTACCATGGGATTTTCATCCGACCGGGAGTAGCGGACCAGCTCAGCCAAGCTGAGGGTGGGCGCCATGGGGATAAAGCAGCGCGTTTGGGGACGCTGGCGGTGCAGTTCTTCAGCAATGATCAGCATAAAGGGCACGCCTTGGGTCAGCTTGGCGGCCTTGGAGCCCGCTAATAAACCAATGATTTCGCTGTCGTTCTTGGGCAGCAGCGTTGTCACACTGGCTTCCACCATCAGGTCGCCCACAACGGTGCATTTATGGTGATGCTTGGCTGGTACCTTGAGCTTGCTTTCTTCTCGGCGCAGGGCGAAGCGATCAATCAGACCGGGCCAGCGGGCATCCCATTCGGAATAGGTGACGGTGTTATAGCCCAGGCGCTTGCCGATGACGACGGGGAAAAACTGGTCGCCGCCGAGGAAAATGACGATGCCGCGATCGCGCCAGTCCCACCCCTCTTGGGTCTTGCCCCAGAGCAAAAACGGCCAGAAATGCTCAAAGGTTTGGGTACGGTCAATTTCGCTGTAGCAGCGGGCGATCGTCCCCTCCTCCCCCGAAGCGTTGGGGCAAGGCGACAACACCAAGGAAATTCTTAACTGCTCCCGGTCTTCCCCCAGCCGCTGCCGCAGGGCCTGCACCACCGGGCGCACCCAAGTCACCAGCTCCCCAGGTCCATTGGAGAGAATCAAGATATCGAGGGGCTGTTTAGGACCAGAAGAGGTGAGCTGACTCATAGCGACCGTTAGAGCCTCAAGAACTTAGCGACCATGTCAATGTAATAGACATTGGCTAAAACCCTATAGCGCCATGGCCACCAATATTAGGTCGACGGTATATCAGTCGTTTGCTGCCCTGCTTAGACGAAGCGTAGCAATGCCTGGGCTGGGAGGATGAGCAGAACGAGCTCACCCAATAGAAGAATGGAACCCAAGATTGGAATGAAGAGGGTTTCCAGGCTGTAAAGGGAAGCGTTGAGTAAAATCAGCCCCAAGGAAATCGCGATGTAAGACAAGGTGAAGCCTGTAGCTGCGATAAAACCGCTGGCGATTGCAATGCTGGTCATCAGCAAAGCCGCTACGACAATGGAAATCAAGCTAATGGGGTTATATAGCTTAGAGCTGGCGTTAGAGAGCAGAACACACTCAATTACCGTGATGCTAAAGATGACGCATAGAAGAGCGGCCATAGTACTTACGCCTAAACTAGATATGAGCTTCACCGAGGGCTAATACAGGAGAGGGGAAAAGTCAGTAATGCCTAGGAGTCCTAGTTAATTATGCTGATTTTTCTAAGGAACTCTAGGGCTAATCCTACTTCGAATTGCGGAGAGACAGGCTGACTTTGGTACAAGTTAATCTCCTTGCTTAGGGAATAGGAGCTTGTCTAAATCTTCTGTGAAGTCACCAGTTGTAAGCCTTTCGACTTGAATTCACGCTGGAGTTAAGGCCTGGGGGAAAGTCGAGGCAGATTTTGCCGGAATCTTGAGAATAAGGAGCCATTAGACTGGGCTCAACTTGCTCTAGCCACAGCTCTATCAACGGAACCGATAGAAGAGGATGGGCTAAACTCGCTTTTATAAGGAGCTATCGAGTTTCAGGGAGCGCTTGTTCTGGGATTGGCGGGGGCGGTTGTTCGCGGGGACGAGGGTTTCGAAGGCTGCAATTTGTGGGGTGGAGAGCTGGATGGGGTGGTCCATAATGATCCATTGGACGGACTCACTACAGGGAGGAGTCGTTAGGGAGCCGCTGTAGCGGTAAGAGGTCACCGCTTGGGGCAGGAGCTGGTTGGCATCGACGCTAGCGGTGGTAGGCGTTAGAGCGGTATAGACCGGAACAAGGTTCTCCCAAACCCCTGCCAGGGCTGAATTCTCTGGACCCACTTCAATCATGACGCCAATGACTGCAAAGTCACCCATGGCATTGCGATGGACAAGGTGCAGTTCCATGGGATAACCCTGGCCTTCTAATAGATGTTCGCTGGGGTGGTGGAAGTGGAACTGGACCAGGTCGAAGCGATCGCCTTCTAGTTCAATATGACTGCCAGGCTCGTAGTTAACTTGGAGGGTACGCCCATTATTAAGGAGGTTGACGGGGCTGGGATTGTAGTGGAAGACGAGGTTGGGGATATCTTGGGCGATCGCCCCTTGGAGGGCAATGGGAGATTGTCGCTGGCCGCGATCGCACAGGGCAAAATCTGCCTCTAATTCTCCCCAGTGTTTAGGGCCAGAGTTGCCGTCATAGCTCCAAGTAAGGGATTGAAACTCGGCGGGTATGTCTGGCGGCAGTTGCGGTACGGTGGCAAAAACGGGAGCGATGCCAAGCCAACAACTCCAAACGAAAACTAGCAATCCTCTCAACGGGTCACCCATGGTCAATGAAACAAACCCATTCAGCAAACATATAGAGGTATAGCCACAGCTTTACCTGTGAGGACATCTGGCTATCCCCATCCCTATCTGCCATATCTGGGATTAACTATTTATTAATGTACTAAGTGATGTGGCCACAGCCATAACGCAGGATATAGAAAAACCCACGACTCCCAATATTGCCTGGCTTGTAGGCATTGAGGAGCAGTGGGTCTGAGAGAGTTATGGAGGAGAGAAGGGTCAAGATTGACTGGGGCAAACGTCCCACGAAATTAAGTTCACTAGGCTGCGCTGGGCCATTCCACTTGCTCAGCCTGAGCTTGCCCCAATTGCAGACCTTGGATTTGAGCCCCTTTCAAGTTACTGCGATTGAGATTGCTCCAGCGCAGGTCCGTACCGTTGAGCTGGGCGTTGCGAAAATCTGCTTCGATGGCGCAACAGTGACTCAGGTGAGCATGGTTGAGGATTGCGCCTTGAAAGTTGGCTCTATAAAGGGCTGCACCAATCAGGTTGCTGTTTTCTAACTTTGCCTGGATTAGGGTTGCCTCGTGGAGTAACGCTTCGTTGAGAAAAGCTCCGGTGAGGTTTGCGCCACTCAGATTCGCATGACTCAGGTCTGTTCCTCGCAGATTGGCACCGCGCAAATCTGCTTGGCTTAGGTTGGCTTCGCTCAAATTCATGCCGCTGAGGTCTTGATTGCGTAAGTCAGCTCCCTGCCAGTCAATGCCTTGGCAGCTTTGCTGACGGTTAAACTCGGGCTGCTGTACTTTGTGCTGATCTTTGGGGAGACAAGACTCATCAAAGGAACCCAGACGCTCGGGTCTCTCCAAGGTTGAGGCTGCCGAGCTGGAGAACGAGCTGGACGTGGAGTTTTTGCTGTTAGTAATCATGACCGCTGTTCTCCTGGGGGGTGGAATCGTTATTGCTTCGGGATCGCTGAATCTTTCGCTCTTGTTTACAGTGTGGTCCAAATTTATTGAGGGGATCGTATTGATCACCACATATCTATAGATTTCGCCGGATTTTAATCAAGAAAAGTTCATTTTTTGTGATCCTATTTCTCAAAACAAGAACATTTACTTCTTATTGTGGTTGTTTCAATTCTCATTGGCTATGCACAGAGAGGGGAATTACCGTCTATCCCAGGGTTGTAATCCTATAGAGACGGAAATATATGGGATTACAGAGCAGACGGAGTTGTGGAAAGTGATAGAGGTCATGAAGATTGGCATCGTGAAAAGGTGATGTCAAACAGCACTTTCAAAGTTAATTAGATGCCTCAAGATGGATGTAACAGTCTTGCCCGAATTAACGAGACTCACTGGTATGAGATTTGGCCAAGTATTTCGGAGGTTGTCATCAACAACTCGCGCTATCGGAGACAACTTAAGCTGGAATTGCGAAAGATCCTGCTGCCTCTCTTGAGGTTGAACTCTGAAGCCTGTAGCGATCAGAAAACTGAGATTTTAAGTCTTTGAGGCGGTTGGCTTGGCCCTCGATTAAATGGACCACTGTAGAAGCCCAGAGCGAAGTCTCTTTAGTGAGCAACGTTTTTACACCGTCTTTGGTTGTTCTGTCATAGGGCCAGGTCTCCTTTAGAATTACTTTGTTTTCTTTGGAGTGGCCCGTGATCTTGCCCAAGGCTTTGATTTTTGATGTGGATGGGACCTTGGCAGATAACGAACGCGATGGGCACCGGGTGGCTTTTAACCAAGCTTTTGATGAGATGGAGCTGGATTGGTGCTGGTCAGAGAATTTTTACGGCTCTCTCTTGAAGATTGGGGGAGGGAAGGAGCGGATCCGCTATTACATCGAATCGAATGGGGCTACTGTGCCAAATTGGGTGGGGTCTGAGGAGCAGCTCAGTCAATTTATTACGGGGTTGCATCGGGCGAAGACTGCGTTTTATTGCGAGCGGTTGGCCCAGGGGTTGATTCCATTGCGGCCTGGCGTGTTGCGGTTGCTGACGGAGGCTCGGGCAGCGGGGGTTCGGTTGGCGATCGCTACCACCAGTGCGTTACCCAATGCCATGGCGTTGGTGGAGCAGGTGCTGCCTGATGGAGATTGGTTTGAGGTGATTGCGGCGGGGGATATGGTGCCTGCGAAGAAGCCTGCGCCGGATGTCTATTGTTTGGCGTTGGAGAAGTTGGGCTTAGTGGCTGCGGATTGTGTGGCGATTGAAGATTCCCCGGTGGGGACTAGGGCGGCGATCGCAGCGGGTCTAAAAACAGTGGTGACGGTGAATGGCTATACAGCCGGGGGCGAGTTTGATGGGGCGAGTTTGGTGGTGAATGATTTGGGGGAACCGGAGCTACCGTTTACCGTGCTGGCTGGGGAAGTCGGGGAGTCTCGCTATGTGGATTTGGCGTTGTTAAGGCAAGTGCATTCGGGGTGAACTGTTGCTGACTGTCTCGTGGAATGGTGATTTGTTTGGAATTTGAGACAGAAGTTTAGAGCTAGCGAGAGTGTTTGCCTCTTTGAAAGTTGCAGGATCGGGAGGCTGGGTAAAGTCTTTTGGCAATGCTTGGGGGAATGGACTGCTGTTTGGCTCAACGGGGTGGCTGCTGTTGAGAATGGAGGAGCATTGTCCTAGATGCTGTTGGGCAGGCTAGGTTCCCGGAGGATTTAAGTCATGGTTGCTTTTAAACCTGTACTGGTGGGTTTGGCGGTGGCGTTGCCGTTAGTCGTTGGATCGCTGCAAGGACCGGCTGAGGCGATGGAGCGGCAGGGTCGAACGGCCACTCGTGCAGCGGAGTTGGATGGGGTGGAGGCGGTTTCGCATTTACGGAGGCCGGGGCAGTTTCCTGGGTTGCGGGGAGAGGAGCTGGCACCGTCGGATTCAGCAACTTTATTGCGGCAGAGTGAAGTGGTGGTGCGAGAGCGTTGTACTTATCGGCCTTTGTTTGATCAGCGGTTGGCGTTTGATTGTGAGGCGGTGGTTTTGCCTGCAAATGTGGGGGGCGGACCAGATGGGGCAGAGTCGATTCCTGAATTGGGTGGGGTGAGTTTGGAGCGGTTGAATGCTGAGGGGCAGTTGGAGAATTTGCCGTTGAATTCGGCGGCGGATTCGCCTGATCCTTTGGGGTTAGGGGTTCAGTTTCGGCTGTAGAACTGGACGTGATGCTGAGCTTAAATGGCAAGGCTGAAAGCAGGAAAATGCAAACCCAACAGCCTTGGGGCCAGCCTTTGCTATTTTTTCTTGACTGCTCAAGGGGGCCGAAGCGCCGCCTCCCTTAGAGGTTATCCTCTCGCTCCAGGATGCTTGCTTCACTGTTTTAAGTTAATACTATGGGCAGCGATAAGTCACCGGGCGTTGTTGTGGGGTCGCGCAGTTGACTTGGGTGCATCCCATGCCAACCCATGTCCTTCTGGTTCGAAAGGGACTGCCCGGAGGACAAGGGGGTAGATTTGCCGCTTGGTTCAGGGGACCCCGTAGGATAAGGGGGTCTCTTTCTATTTTGGGTTCGGACTGGAAGGAGTTCTTACATCACTAGCGCTGTCTGACGCCAGAGCATGACGACGCCGCTAAAGGCGACGAAGGCAAAGGCGGCTTGCTTAAATTGGTCGGGGCTCATGCGTTTGAGAACCTCCTGACCAAGCCAGTTACCGGGGATTGCAGCGGCTCCGATAACAAGGCCGTAGCCGACATGTTCTTGGTTGATGCTGCCGAAGTAGAGGTAGGCGGCTAGTTTGATGATGTGGAGACTGGAGTTGTGGAAGGCTTTGGTGGCGATCATGTCTTCCTTAACCAAGCCATAATTTAGATATAGCGGGTTGAGAATGGGGCCGGTACTGCCAATGAGGGCGGAGCCGATCGCATTGAAGAAGGCACATGGCAAAAACGCCCAGCTAGGACATTGCCAGGGAGTCGTTTTTTCTTCACCGTTACCCATGGCCCTGGCTTCCGCCCTATCAACCCACCAATGGCGGATTGCCATAGCAATAAGGGCGATCGCAATTACCCATTGCAGCCAGTCGAGCTTGATTAAGCTCAGTAAATAGGCACCGAGAACGGCTCCACTCAGGGCACCTGGCAAATACCAGCGGGTGAGTTGCCAGTCGATGCGGGGCCAAAACATGACGACGCGCTGACCGTTACCCAGGAGCATTCCGATAGTGAGAACTGGAGCGACTGCGGCGGAGCCACATAACCAGGTCACGAGGGGAATGAGTATGAGAGGGCTACCCGCGCCAGCAAGCATGCTCAAAAACCATGAGCCAAAACTAGCAATGGCGAGTAACGACAGCACCATAAGTAAGGTTAAGTAAAGACTAAAGACAGTTTATGAATTTTAGCCTGGATCGGAGCTAATTGTCATACAGCTATTAACTGGGCGAGGCTACGACTCGATTTTGCTTTGCCCAGTGATAGGACCAGTTGTTTGATAGCAAAGCTGTGCTGGGGCAGCGATCTCACTGAATTAGGAGGTTTGCGGGTTAGCTTAGTCTGACCGCAGTTTCTAGCTTGAATTGAGCGAATGCAGCTTTAGAAATAGCCATTAGGTGTCTAATTTTTCATCAAGGAAGGAGAAATAGATATTTCCACTGAGAAGGATAATTTCCGCAGCCAATATTTTCAGTATTTGTAGTCAATTGAGTTTCCTGTTTCTTCTAAGCAGTCTCGTAGGGCTAATGGTGGGGCGAATGCTTAAACTCCCTGTAGATATGGTTCTACACAGAGCCTTGAGGCATTCGAGCTCCTGGCTTTCTTTGAAAACATAGACTTTTAAGCGTTCTGTTGGGGAGCAGTTTGATCTGGGGTTGCTAATGAGGCGATCGCCAACGAACCGCTAGGCAACGCCTCTTAAAATCGTCGGTTTTGCTGGAAAGGAAGCAATGTTCTTGCCACTGTCACTGTTTTGAAATATGGGATTGCATCGGTTTCATTTGCGACAGTCAATGACTTCTGGAAGTCAGCATCTGTCTAGATCGCTGTCCCATTACTTTCCGAACAGCATGACTCGGCGGATTGTGCCAGGCTTGTTTGTCTGGGGCTTTGTCTTAGCGATGTTGCTGGGCAACGCCAGTTTAGGGGCGGCTCAGTCGGTTGCACCTGAAAGGGCTCAACCGATTGCCCCTGTCGTCCAGCTGCAAGGCGCAGATGAAGCTGTCATCGCTTCGGAAGTGATCGCTCAACGTACCTCTGCTTCAGTGGCTGTTCCCAGAACAAAATCAGCAGTTTCTCCGCCAGAGGAAGACTTGCCCAACCGTAGGCCGGTGACTGAGCCGTTGCGCACGGCTCCTGCTCAGAAATCGGCGGTGGCCCAGCCGAGTGCGAGGCCTGTTCAAAATCCGCGACCCGCCGAGACAGCGATTGTCGGGCAATCCGCCCAGGCTCCCCCGGCTGATGCAGAGTATTTGCCCGAAGACTTCTTTGAGCAACTCCAAAACGAGCAGCCCGGTGGGACGGATTGGAATATTGCCCCAGCGCCGAAGGATGCAAGTCGTCCTGAGATTCGTGGCGTCTGGATGACCACCAGTGATATGGCGGTACTGCGGGATAAGCAAGCCCTGGGCCGGGCTTTGGAGCAGTTGGCTCGCCTCAACTTCAACACAATCTATCCCGTAGTTTGGACCAGAGGCTACGTCACCTATCCCAGCGAAGTGGCTAAAGCGGCGGGGATTCCCCAGCTATCCCGAGGTCTACAGGGCCAGGATTTACTGACAGACCTGACCGAGCAGGCCCATGCCTTGGGGTTATCGGTCATTCCCTGGTTTGAATACGGCTTCATGGTGCCGCCCCAGTCTGAGCTTGCATTGCTCCATCCCGATTGGTTGACTGAGCAACGCAATGGTCAGCGGACGAAGCGGAGTTCGGGTAAGGCCATGGCCTGGCTCAATCCGTTTAATGCGGAAGTTCAGGTATTGTTGCGAGACTTGGCAGTGGATTTAGTCAGTCACTACGACGTGGATGGCATTCAGTTTGATGACCATATGAGCCTGCCCAGGGCATTTGGTTATGACGAACTGACGCGATCGCGTTACAAGTCCGAAACAGGTCACAAGGTTCCCTTGTTTGCCACGGACCGAGCCTGGACCCAATGGCGCGCTGACCAAATCACCTATGCCATGGCAAATTTGCATCGGGCTGTGAAAAGCATTCAGCCAGATCTGGTGTTTTCGGTCTCCCCCAATCGTTATGACTTTGCCTACGGTCACCATTTACAGGATTGGAAGACTTGGCTGGAACGAGGCATGGTGGATGAGCTGATTGTCCAGGCCTATCGTCGCGATTATCGGGATTTTGTGGCAGATCTACGGCGACCAGAGATTACTCAAGCCAAAGCTCAGATTCCGACGGGAATTGGGATTTTGACAGGATTGAGCGATCGCCGCATTGGCATGTACCAAATCAAGCAGCAGGTAAGAGCGGCTCAATCTGAAGGTCTAGGGGTTTCTTTCTTCTTCTATCAGAGCCTTTGGGACAATGCGCCGGAATCTGTGGCAGAGCGGAAGTCTGGCTTTCGCTCGATTTTCCCCCAAGCCGTGCCACGCATTGCAACCCGACTGTAGAGCAATCCAATTTAGGTAAATCAGGTTTTTCCCTCTATCTGTTCAACGGGGGATTGAACAATCTAATGCTTAACGTCAGTTCCGGCTAAGACTCAGCAGCCGGAAGTGCAAAATCCAGGTTGAGCGAGGGTTTCTTGGGTTGATGGCAATATGCGATTAAGCCGCAAAGCAGGTTGACCGAGAAATTGATGGGACTGCGATGGCGCGAA
>CALECT010000037.1 GCA_937949725.1 uncultured Pseudanabaenaceae cyanobacterium | reverse complement strand
ATGAAGCGAGCTTTCCAGCGACCGATTCATCTTGCCCTAGGTCTGACGGCCAGCCTCGGCATCCTCCTCAGCAGCGGCTCCGCCCGCTCCGCCGAAAACATCACCCTCATCATCGGGCCACTCAACCGCTCCATTTCGGTCAACGACATTGAAGGCCTCACCAGCGGCAAAAAAGCCAAAGGCGATCTACGCACCGTCCTACGATTTGCAGGTCAAGACAGCGAAAAAGCCGGACAGCTCCTGGGTATGGAAATTCCCTTCAGCGTGGTCCAAGCGGACCAACTCCTCAACAGCAGCCTAGGAGCAAGCCTGCTCGATAAACTGGGACAAATCATGGCTCCTCGTTCCTCCGGCCAAGCCGGTGCTCAGGCTCTCAGAGCAGCCATCATCCTCTCCCTGGCAGATGACGGCCAAATCAGTGCCGTTGAAATGCTGCGTAGTTACCCCACAGACATGCGAGTCAACGTGGGAGCTTTACAACAGGCATCTAAAGAATTCAAGGACATTCCGAAACTTCTCCGAAGTTTTGGCGGCGGCTTCTAAACTCAGCTCGCAGTACCAAAGGGAAGAGAGCCCAGCTAGAGTCATCTGATTTATAGCTGGGCTCTCTTCCCTTTATGAGAAAGCTTCTTCATAGGCGATGGAAAGTTGCGGTAAACCAGTGACCTGAGAGAAGAACTTCACAATTTGAAACAAACGTTCAGAGTGTCTGCTTAAACCTCCTCCAGAAGCTCATCATCAGGGTCTTCGAGCTCCTCAATCCAATGCATAATCGAGCGGAGCCGCAAACGGGGAATATAGGGCCATCCTCCCGCTCGCTCCATGTCTTGGAGAAGGCTATAGAGACCTTGACGATTGGTCGGCAAAGCCCGCCGAAAGGGCCCATCCTCAATTTCGCGATGCAGTTGTTCCAGCAGTCGAAGCAGGCTCAGCAAGGCTTCCACGTCACCATCGTGGGCCTGGGCAAGGTCTCGAACGGACTGGGCCATGGCCTGAATTTCTGGACTGAGGCTGGCAGTATCCTCGGGCATTACTGATCACACGACGTTTAAAGCGAAACCATCGTAACTCAAGGCCAAATCTTAGAGGGATCTCACCATTCGGTAGAATTCCAACAGAGTGATTCAAACGTGCGGTGATCATAGAGAATTAGATCATTTACATCCCAAACTTGGGTCGGGTGTGGAGCAGCAGCAAGCGGTAATGCTTATTCACCGCATGTTTGCTGCGCGATCGCCCATATAGCCATGACAGGGTTTGATATCAACAAGCGATCTTTTGAGGTCTAATATGCGGTTTCGAGCTTTTATCGGGGCAATTTGTGCCCTATGTCTGTTTGCAGTAACCCTCTTTAGCGATGCTGCCCAAGCAGCCGCCCGAGGTGCAAACTACACCTACGACGACATCGTCAATACGGGTCTGGCCAATAGCTGCCCCCAGATCGATCAAACGGTCCGTGGTTCTATCCCCCTAGAGAACGGAACCTCCTACGAACTCACTGCCCTTTGCGTTGAGCCCCTGGAGTATTTCATCAAGCAGGAACCAGTCTCTAAGCGCGCTAAAGCGACCTTCGTAGAAGGTAAGAGTTTGACGCGCTACACCTCAACCATTGACCAGGTTCGTGGTCCCCTCGAATTCAATAGCGACGGTACTTTGACCTTCGTCGAGAAAGAAGGAATGGACTTCCAAGCCAACACAATTTTGATGCCTGCTGGCGAAGAATACCCTTTCCTGTTCAGCATCAAAGGCTTGAAAGCCACCACCGGTGAAGCTGTCAGCGCTATCAATACTTCCACGGATTTTGAAGGCGACTATCGCGTGCCTTCCTACCGCACCTCGAACTTCTTGGATCCAAAAGGTCGCGGTCTCACCACTGGATATCAAAGCGCCGTGGCAATTCCTTCCACAGGAGATGCTGAGAAAATCCGTAAGGAAAACGTAAAGCGCTACGTCAACGGCACCGGTCATATGTCCATGCTGGTCGACAAGGTCGACAACGAGACTGGCGAGATCTCCGGCATCTTCGAATGTGTTCAGCCTTCTGATACAGATATGGGCGGCAAAGAGCCTGTGGATGTGAAAATCCGTGGCGTTTTCTACGGTGTGATTGAAGAGGCTTAAATTCAGACAGCACTTCGTATCAGACAGCAGGGCATCGCCCCAAGCTCGTCAGCGTCTGTAAACGTATAAGGGAGCCCTTTCATTGAGAGGGCTCTTTTCTTATGTGTACTTTGGTTAAGCCCCCCCTCAAGCTAGGATTAAAAACTGGACGCAACAAGGGAGTAAAACAACATTGACTCAGCAACAGGACGGCATAGCGGCCCACGGCGGCACCCTAATTAATCGCCTCGCTAGCGAGGCCCAGAAGAAAGACTTTCTCGCCCAGGCTGACAGTTTGCCTCGGGTCCAGCTCGACCAACGAGCGATGTCAGACCTCGTGATGATTGCCATTGGCGGCTTCAGCCCAATCGTCGGCTTCATGGGTAAAGCAGACTATGAGCCCGTCGTCACAGACATGCGCCTCGCCAGCGGTCTCCCTTGGTCAGTTCCCGTCACGCTCTCCGTTAGTGAAGACATTGCGGCTCCCCTGAGTGAAGGTAGCCTGGTGCGTTTGGATGATGAAACGGGTCGCTTCGTTGGCATCTTGGAGCTGACTGAGAAGTACAGCTACGACAAGAAAAAAGAAGCCAAGAACGTCTACGGCACAGAAGAAGACAAGCATCCCGGCGTAGCCGTGGTCTACCAACAAGGCGACATTAACCTCGCAGGTCCCGTGTGGCTGCTAGAGCGCGATGGCCATCCCCTATTCCCCGCTTACCAAATTGACCCAGCGGAATCCCGCAAGCAGTTCCGCGAGCGTGGCTGGCAAACCGTGGTTGGTTTCCAGACTCGTAACCCCATCCACCGCGCCCACGAATACATCATTAAATGCGCGCTGGAGACTGTAGATGGTCTCTTCCTTCACCCCCTCGTTGGCGCAACCAAGAGCGACGACATCCCCGCAGATGTGCGCATGCGCTGCTACGAGATCATGATGGAAAACTATTTCCCCAAGGAACGAGTAATCCTCGCCATCAACCCTTCGGCCATGCGCTATGCCGGTCCTCGGGAAGCGATCTTCCATGCGCTGATCCGCAAGAACTATGGTTGCACCCACTTCATCGTCGGTCGTGACCATGCGGGGGTAGGCGACTACTACGGCACCTACGACGCTCAGAAGATCTTTGATCAGTTTGAGCCGGGTGAAATGGGCATTACGCCCATGAAATTTGAGCATGCTTTCTACTGCACCCGCACCGAAGGCATGGCCACCAGCAAGACCAGCCCCAGTACCGCCGAAGAACGTATCCACCTCTCTGGCACCAAGGTTCGCGCCTTGCTGCGCGCTGGCGAAATGCCCCCCCCAGAGTTCTCTCGCCCCAAGGTGGCAGCAGAACTCGCCCGCGCCATGCACGACAAATAATCAAGCAGAGGCCTCTAGCCTCTAGCTAACGTTGCGGACATGGCATGTCCGCAGAAAAGCATTCAGCCGAAGACAAGCCAGCGCTTGCCTTCGGCTTTTTTGATTGGCTACAGCGAACGCAGACCAACTTGGGACAAACGAACGATGGAAAAATTTACAGTTCTGTAGCGTTTGACCCCAGTCGAACCCAGCCTAAATTTGTATGATGGAAGCGGTCGAAACGACCAGCCCTACGAACCATCCCCAAGGGCATTGAAACGGGGAAGCATCATTAGGATATTCCATGGGATTTAAGCGGCGATCGCTGCTCAAGGCATCAGCAGTGACCCTAGCAGGTTGGGCATTGGGTGGCCCGAGCTGGTCCCAGACAAGCCAGCGCTCCAGCGAGCTCCTAGCCGCCCCGGCTGAGAAGAAATTGGCCCTCCTCGTGGGCATCAATCATTACGGTGGCGATGCTGCCGACTGCCCCAAACTAAGAGGCTGTATCAATGACCTAGAACTACAGCGGCAACTACTGATCCACCGCTTTGGTTTTGAACCCAGCAATATCCTCACCCTGAGCAATCGCCAAGCCACCCGCAGTAAAGTCCAAGGGGCGATCATTGACCATCTCCTCGGTCAAATGGGACCCAATGACACTGCACTGTTTCACTTCAGTGGTTACGGCAGCAGCGTTAGCACGAGTGAAGGGGGCAACTCCCAGCGCACGCTGGTTCTCCACGACAGCTGCGATAGCGATGGTGAATTATCAGACTGGCCTGAAGAAAGTCTCGTCAGTCTATTGACTGCCTTACCCAGCGATCGCGTCCTAGCTGTTCTCGATACCAGCTATGCCTTACCCAGTCTCAGCGTCAATTCCACGGTTTTAAGAGCGCGATCGCGCCCTAGCCCAGTCTCAGCCCCCTTCGACAGCCTATATGGGGAACTTGAAACCCAAAGAATCACAGCGCTCCAAGACAAAGGCAGCAGCAAGGAAAACAGTGCAATAATCCTCCGGGCCAGCCAACTCAGAGATGTGGCCGTGGAATTCGAAAGTCAAGCGGGTCCCGTGGGCCTACTCACCTATTGCCTAACCCAGCAACTCTGGCAATCCAGTACCAACAAAACCCTAGGCAATACCCTCGAAGGTACCACCGCTCGATTGCAGCAAAGCCTAGGTCTGGACCAACAGCCCCAGCTCGCCAATGCCAAACTTCAAGGCCGAACCCTAGCCAAGCTGGGGCTTAAAGAACAGTTGCCCTATGGCAGTGCTGGAGCCGTAACCTCTGTTAAACGCGATGGTTCCGTGAATCTCTGGCTAGGGGGCTACTCTGCCGAAGCATTGACCTACTGTGAATCTGGGGCTGTCGTCCGTTTGGACAACGAAGGGGTCCCTGGTAAAGCGCGTCTCTCACCGAGCTATTTCCGCATTCAAGATCGAGATGGAATGGTGGCAGAAGCATCTCCCTTACGCTCACAGGACTTAATCTCCCCCACCGTTCAGGCCGTTGCAACGCGCCAGTCTCCGGTCACCAACCCGCCAGCTTCAACCTCCACAGCGGCATCGACAATCAATGAGTCTGCCATGGGCGCCACAACGGCAATTCCCATCTCCGGCCAAGCCAGTGTTTCTCAACCCACGGAGCAAGCCATTCCCAATCAGCCCATTCAAGAGCAAATTCGCATCATTCCCCGAGAGCTCTCTATTCAGGTGGGCTTAGACGATCACTTTGACCGGGTAGAGCGGGTCGATGCCACGAGCGCCATCACCTCAATTTCCAATGTTTCCGTCGCTTCGTCCAAAAGCCCTACCGATTATGTCTTTGGTCGCGTCACAGACCCTAAAGACAACTTAATTGCCAGCCTCCCCGATAGCTTGGATAGCAGCGGCCTAACGGGTGCGGATGGTTCTACTTCCACGAGTACAACAGATACTCCTCCAGCAGCCCCAGTCTTACCCGAAACCAAATACGGTCTGCTTCTCCTCAACCAGCAGGTCCTTCCTGCCACAATTGGAGCGACAGCCGAAGCTGTCAAAACATCGATTCAGCGTCTCCAGCCCTACTTAGAAACGCTACGCGCTGAAAAAGCACTTCAACTCCTAGAGAACACCGCCAGCTCTGACCTCCCCCTAGAAGTTCGCTGGGAAACCCTACGCTCCGTCAAAGGTGGCAAGCCTGAAGAAATCGCCCTCCGCATTGCCCAGGGACACAGTGACGATGTCCAGCCAATCCCAGTTGCTCAGCTAGCAGCGGGGGATCAGGTACGCTACACCTTCAAAAACCAAGGAAATCGCCCCATCTACGTCATGGTTCTGGGGGTCAATAGCCTGGGGCAATGGCTCATGCCCTTCAACCCCACGCCAGACAACACCAGTGAAACCAAACCGACTCCCAGTTTGAGCCGCAGCAAAGCCACTATCACCAGCGGCAACAATTTTAATGAGCCCATCGAACCAGGGCACAGCGTGAAGGGGGAATGGCCGGTGGAAAGCCAAAAAGGGTTAACGAGTCTGTATGTTGTGGCGATCGCGGCTCCCTTCGACCAAGCCTACGCCCTGCTCTCGGCCCAAAAGCAAGACTTAGTGGAAGCCCAACGCCTCCAGCGTCTCCGAACCCCCTTTGAACTCTCCCAGGCTTTATTAGAAGATTTGCAGCTTGCCAGCAACGGCATCGCCCCCGTCTTACCGCCTCAAGATGAGCATTACACCCTGAACACAAAAGCCTGGGCAACCTTCCGCTACTCCTACTCCGTGGGATAAATCTATCGCCAGGGTTCACAAACCCAGCGGCGCGCAATTGGGATTTGCGTTAAGATTAGTGAACATAAGATTTAAATTGGGTATGGCAACACCCAGATACCAATCCAAGGGGAGACAACGCCCGTGAAAAAGCGGTGGAGAAATGCAGGGCTTTATGCGCTGCTCGTACTGGTTGTGATTGCGCTATTGACCTCATTTATTGATGGGTCTCAGCAAGGTAACCAAACCAAAACGCTGCGTTACAGCGAGTTCATCAACGAAGTCAATTCTGACAACGTCCGGGGAGTCACCATCGTCCAGGACCAGGCTCAGGCCCGTGTCAAAACAGAAGATGGCACCGTCTATGAAGTCAATCTGCCTCCTGAAGACAAGCAGATTTACAACTTCCTCAGTGAGAAGAAAGTTGATGTTGCCATTAGCCCCAGTGGCACTGACAACGTTCTCTTCAGAACAGCTGGCAGCTTCATCCTGCCCTTCTTGCTTCTGATTGGTCTGTTCTTCTTGCTACGTCGTGCCCAAGGCGGCCCCGGCAACCAGGCCATGAACTTTGGTAAGTCCAAAGCCAGGGTGCAAATGGAGCCCCAGACCCAAGTGACCTTTGGCGATGTAGCTGGTATTGACCAAGCTAAGTTGGAGCTCACCGAGGTTGTTGACTTCCTCAAGAATGCCGAACGCTTCACCGCCGTAGGTGCAAAGATCCCGAAGGGTGTCCTCCTTGTTGGTCCTCCCGGTACTGGTAAAACCCTTCTGGCCCGTGCAGTCGCTGGCGAAGCAGGCGTCCCCTTCTTCTCCATCTCCGGTTCTGAGTTTGTAGAAATGTTTGTGGGTGTGGGTGCTTCCCGCGTTCGCGACCTGTTCGAGCAAGCCAAAACCAACGCCCCTTGCATCGTCTTCATCGACGAGATTGACGCAGTGGGTCGCCAGCGTGGCGCAGGCCTCGGCGGCGGCAACGATGAGCGAGAACAAACCCTCAACCAGTTGCTGACCGAGATGGACGGTTTTGAGGGCAACACCGGCATCATATTGATTGCGGCCACCAACCGCCCCGATGTACTGGACTCCGCTCTCCTCCGCCCCGGTCGCTTTGACCGTCAGGTGGTTGTGGATCGTCCCGACTACAGCGGTCGTCTGGAAATCCTCAATGTCCACGCCCGTGGCAAGACCATTTCTAAGGATGTGGACCTAGACAAGATTGCCCGTCGTACCCCTGGGTTCACCGGTGCTGACCTGTCTAACCTGTTAAACGAAGCAGCTATCTTGGCTGCTCGTCGTAGCTTGACCGAAGTCTCCATGGATGAAGTCAATGACGCAATTGATCGCGTCATGGCCGGTCCTGAGAAGAAAGACCGCGTCATGAGCGAGCGCCGTAAAGAACTCGTGGCTTACCACGAAGCGGGTCATGCCCTCGTCGGTGCCTTGATGCCTGACTACGATGCCGTTCAGAAAATCAGCATCATTCCTCGCGGTCGTGCGGGTGGTTTGACTTGGTTCACCCCTAGCGAAGATCGTCTGGAATCTGGCCTTTACTCCCGCTCCTACCTGCGTAACCGCATGGCAGTCGCCCTGGGTGGCCGCATCGCTGAGGAAATCATTTACGGCGAAGACGAAGTCACCACGGGTGCTTCCAGCGACCTTCAGCAGGTTGCCCGTGATGCCCGCCAGATGATTACCCGCTTTGGTATGAGTGAGCGCCTGGGTCCTGTGGCCTTGGGTCGCCAGCAGGGGGGCAACATGTTCCTCGGCCGCGACATTTCTTCCGAGCGTGACTTCTCCGAAGAGACTGCTTCCGTCATTGACGAAGAGGTTCGTACCTTGGTGGACCAGGCTTATGACCGCGCCAAGGACGTCCTTGTAAGCAACCGTCACATCCTCGACAAGCTGGCTGACATGCTGATCGAGAAAGAGACCGTTGATGCTGAGGAGCTTCAACTGCTGCTCAACACCAGCGAGCTGAAGATGGCGGCCATTGCTTAGGAAGGTTTTGACTGGGGACTAAACCATTTTGGCTTTCGCTTCCAGTCACAACATTTGAACGTCTGACCCCACCGCTTTCAATACACTAGAGGCGGCTCCAAGGAGCCGCCTCTTTTTTTGTGATTACAGATTCTATGACCGCAGTCTCGACCGAGCCAGAACGGAATATTCCCTGGCTCAACGACCTCCGCCGCGATCGCCTCATCGCCGTTATCCGCGCCCCCAGTCTGGCCCAAGGGGAGCAAATGGCAGCAGCGGTAGCTAGGGCAGGCTTTCGCCACCTTGAGGTCACCTGCGACAGCGTTCGCCCTTTCGAGCTGGTCCAACATCTCAAAAAAGCCTGGCCTCATTGCTGGGTGGGTTTAGGCACTGTTGTGACCCAAGCTCAACTGAGCCAAGCCATTGCCATTGAGGCTGCATTTGGCTTTAGTCCAGTGATGGATAGGCCTTTGCTGAAGCAAGCGATCGCCAGCTCCTTTCCCCTTGTAACCGGCAGCCTCACCCCCAATGAAATCTGGCAGGCTTGGGAAGCTGGAGCCCCTGCTGTAAAAGTATTTCCAATAACCGCAATGGGAGGAGCCAGCTATCTGAAAAACTTGCGCGCGCCCCTAGCCAAGATCTCCCTGATTCCAACGGGAGGCATTGCCATAGGGGATGCAGCTCCACTCTTAGAAGCCGGAGCCATGGCAATTGGTCTAGGGGGAAGCCTTTTCCCAAAAGCAGCAATCGCCAGAGGAGATTGGAGCCACATCGAGCAGCAAGCCGCCGCTGTGGTTAAAAGCATTCAAAAGCTCTCAAACTGACCAGTCTGAGAGCCAAAATTATGATCCAAAAGCCGGTGATGCGATTTGAACGCACGACCCCCTAATTACGAGTTAGGTGCTCTACCCCTGAGCTACACCGGCAGGGCTCAGATAGTATATCAAAGTTTAGCAAACGTACTAATGAATTCAGGCGTTTTATGCGCTTACAGGCAGCAGACCTCGCACAGACAAGCGAAAGCGCAATCCTGCCAGCCATAAGTCCGCCAAATTCTGTCAGTCGCTGAAGCAGAACAAGCCATGAGAAGTCGGCCTACAAGCAGAGAAACGTTAGGATAGAAGCCAGATGAATGGGGCACTTCACGTCTCTATCCTGGCTGTTGACGAGAGTGATTTAGCCTGTCCAATCGGAAACCTTCAAGGCCTTAAAAACTAACCTAACAAAAGCGCTCTGCCTCATCATCTCCAATGCTCAGTCGTCTGACCTGTATGAGCAACAACAAGACCCACTCAAACTTTATCCTTCTTTTCCATGGCAGAAGACTCCAACGCGAACCCATCGTCAAATCGCCCCAAGGAAAGAACCAGCTCTAAACAACCTCCCCACTCCTCACTCTCCCCCGAAAAGTACGCCCGCCTCAAGGCAGAGACCAAAGCTCCTTACCGAGGAGTACGCCGCTTTTTCTACCTCGGGTTTGCTGCATCGGGTGCCATGGGGGCCTTTATCTTTTTGACCCAGGCCCTAGCCGGACGCGATGTTTCCCAGGCATTGCCCAATCTCGCTGTACAGCTCGGCGTAATCGCCCTGATGGTTTGGTTACTGCGCGTGGACCAAGCCAAAACCAAGGACAAATCACCGGCAGCTCCCAGCAAGACTAATTCTTAGAGCATCACAGAAAAAGTAGACAATGGAAAAGGTCGTGGCTCTTGAGGTCCTGGCCTTTTCTGTGCGCCCAAGAGTTGTCGCCAGCTCCCCAGGGTCAACCACCCACCCCATAAGAACGGCATTCATGCAGCCATAGAAAATCCCCTAGGCTCTCAAACGAGTGCCTAGGGGATTGCAGATCATTGAACAGTCAAAACCGCTCAATCAATTAACGACGCGAATTAAGCCGTTGCTAAGGTGCGACGCTTGCTCACCATACGGAAGGTCTCAATGCGATCGCCTTCCTTCCAGTCGTTGAAGTTATCAACGCCGATGCCGCATTCAAAGCCAGTATTGACTTCCTTAACATCATCCTTAACGCGACGCAGGGAATCGAGGTTGCCCTCAAAGACCACATTGTCACCGCGATGGACCTTGATATTGCAGTTACGCACCGCCTTACCCGTCTGCACATAGCAACCGGCAATGGCATTGCGACCTGCCGTAAACACCGCACGAACCTCAACGCTACCCAGAGGTTCAGCAACCATCTCAGGCTCCAGCATGCCTTCCATGGCACCCTGGACTTCCTCAAGCAGGTCATAGATGATGTCGTACTCGCGAATATCAACACCGGCCTCATCAGCAGCACGCTTAACCGTACTGGAAAGTTCGGTATTGAAACCAATGATGACCGCACCACTTGCCGCAGCCAAGTCAACATCAGTTTCCGAGATATCACCCGCCGTTGCCATCAGAGTCCGGAGCTGAACTTCACCCTGGGGCAGCTGATCCAGGGAAGAAGTAATCGCCTCAATAGAACCCTGTACATCAGACTTAATCAACAGGTTGAGTTCCTTCAGGTCCCCTTCCTGAGCCTGAGCCGACAGGGAGCTGAGGGTGACGCGGCGAGAAGACATTGCTTGCTGTAAGCGAGCATTGCGCTTCTCATTCGCCCGTTCGGCAGCCACCGCACGAGCTTGCTTCTCATCGGTGAAGACTTCAAATTCATCGCCAGCGGCAGGCACTGAGCTTAAGCCCAAGATTTCAACCGCAAAGGAAGGAGCAGCTTGGTCTACCGTTGCGCCCTGGTCATCAACCATGGCACGGACACGACCTAGAACATCACCTGCGACCAAAACATCGCCCACTTTCATGGTGCCGTTCTGAACCAACAGAGTGGCAACTGGGCCACGTGCCTTGTCCAAGTTGGCTTCAATCACAGTACCCATTGCAGGGCGGTCAGGATTCGCAGAAAGCTCTTCCACTTCCGTCACCAGCAGGATCATATCCAGCAGGTCATCAATATTGTCTCCCTGAATCGCGCTGACTGGAACCATGGGAGTGTCACCACCCCACTCTTCAGGAACCAACTCATGCTCAGTGAGCTCCTGCTTAACACGGTCAGCCTGGGCACCTTCCTTATCAATCTTGTTGATTGCAACGATGATAGGGACTTCAGCAGCCTTGGCATGGCTAATGGCCTCAATCGTCTGAGGGCGAACACCGTCATCAGCAGCCACCACCAAAATGGCAATATCGGTCACGCGAGTACCACGGGCACGCATGGCGGTGAACGCCTCGTGACCTGGTGTATCGAGGAAGACGATTTGCTGGTCTTTACCGTTGTGCTCAACGTCAACGTGATAAGCACCGATGTGCTGGGTAATGCCACCGGCCTCACCATCGACAACCTTCGTTTTACGGATGGAGTCGAGCAAGGTGGTTTTGCCGTGGTCTACGTGGCCCATGACCGTGACAACGGGGGGACGACGCTGGAGGTTCTCCAAGTCGACTTCGTTGAGGATTTCAGTGGTCTTAATCGCCGCAGAAGCACGCTCCTCACGGTCCACTAAGATTTCTAATTCCTCGCAAACCAGCTCGATCGCAGGAACTTCCAAGGTTTGGGTAATAGTCACCGCAACCCCCTTGAAGAAGAGGATGCGAATGATGTCTGCCTCTGGCGTCTTGAGCAGAGCAGACAGATCCTGAACACTCATCTCACCTTTAACGGTGACGATTTCAGGCTTCTGAGGTGTCTTCTCCTGACGGCTGAGATAACGCTCGCGACGGCGCTCACCCGCAGTCTTACCAGAGCGCTTCTTCTTACGCTGAGGCGAAGCAGTAGGCTTGCTTGTCGTTGCCTTCTGCATACTCTTGGGTTTGGGCGGACGGGCCAGAGACTGGCTCAGCGCAGCAGGACCGCCATGGCGACCCGTTGCATCAAGCAAATCATCATCATCGTCATCGCCAATGATGTGGACACGCTGCTTCAGGCGATTAGCCTTCTTAGCCTTGAGCTTTGCTTCCTCTTCTTCTTCCTGCTGTGAAGGACGCATCCCCCGACGACTAGGTCGGCTAGGACGACTAGGTGCATCTAGACGGCGAGGACGCTCTAGACCTGGGAGCGGAGGTGCATCGTCCAGGGAGGGAGCACGATTCGTATCTTGCAAATCCTCAGCCGCTGCCACAGGACGAGACGGCGGACGAACCAACTTGGGCCGTTGCAATTCAACAATCGGTGGAGGCGTCCCCTCAGCAGAAGGCTTCACGGTCAAACGCGGACGCTTCACCGGACGCTCTGTCCCTCCTCCTTCGGGTCGAGCAACCTCACCAGAATTGCGCTTGAGCAAATCTAGACGGCGAGGTTGAACGGGAGAAGGCGGAACAGCAGGACGCGGCTTGGACGGGGGCTCAGGACGACTCGGTGCAGCGGGCGCTGGAACGGGCTCTTTCCTAGCCACAGGTGCAGAATTAGCCGCTGGGGTAGAAACGCCATCAGGTTGAGCAGGACCTTTCGGACGAGGGGCTGGCGCACGATTCAGAACCGGCTTGGAAGGAGAACCAGGTCGGCTAGGGGATACAGGACGAGCTGGTGCGGGCCGACCAGGTGAAGCGGCTGCCGCACGAGCCGGAGCGGGATCTGAGGTTGCAGCCGATGCAGGAGGCTCTGGGGCAGCCGGAGCTGGACGACGGATCTCTAGAATCTGCTGCTTCTTCTTAATAGGGGGCTTTGCGGGGCCTCCCTTCGCAACAGGTCGATTGGCCACGGGCTTCTTAGCAGCAGGTGGCTTAGCGGGTGGCTTAGCAGTGGTGCTGCCTGATGACTTAGGCACTTTGCTTCGAATGCGTGCAGCATCCTCTTCACTCACGCTGCTGCTGTGGCTTTTCACTTCAATTTCGAGTGACTTACAAGCCGCCAGCACGTCCTTATTTTCTACCCCTAATTCCTTCGAAAGCTCGTATACCCTTACCTTGCTCATTAACACCTTCCTATGGGATCCGTTGGTCTTGATTTAGAGTTCCATTGCTGTCTACCGCCCTTTAAACGACAAAAATAGACTGGAACAGTAGCTTACAGCGCATTGCATCACTAATCCACTCCTTCGCGATCGCGGCAGGAGGTTCGCCTGTTGTGGACAAGAATCAAACCTTGCCTACATGCATCAGAGTCAAAACGAGCAGAGAAATGGCGCGTGACGATTCACCATTCATCCAATTCGCGTGGAGCTCTATCAAAAAATTGCCGGGGGAATTTAAACCCTCAGGGTTACCGCGACGCTGCGTCTGTGTGGCAGTCGCTCTACCCTTTCCCTAGATTACAAGCTGAAAACCTTACCTCCAGGCATTCTCAGTCTTTCCCATATTTGGGAACTTATCGCGTTCAATGCTGGGCAACGCCCCTTCTAGAGGGAAGTTCGTCAACCTGCATTAATACTTATCCTAATGAACTATAGCCGGTCTGGCTAGTTTTGCAATGGGTAGGACAAGTTCTGTCGCACTATTCTTTCAGAGAAAAGCCTCTGACTATGACACAGCATAGTCAGAGGCTTGAGCATCGGAGAGTTGCAATACCACAAAAATAGTGAACAGTCCTAGCTACACCAAGCCGTTATTCCTCTTCTGCAATTTCAGCTTCTGGCTCCGTTTCATCCGCAGCTTCTTCAGTAGTCTCATCGGCTGCGATCGCCTCCTCGACATCCTCTTCAGCAGCTTCAGCTTCCGCAACTTCTCCCTCTGCAAACTCGGTTTCAGCTACAGCCTCAACGCCTTCTTCCGCTGTGGCTTCTCCCTCCACGGCCTCTTCTGTTACAGCTTCTTCGGCTACTGCCTCTTCTGCAAATTCCTCATCCAAAGGCTCCTGCTCTTCTTCCGGCTCATCAAATTCCGTGGGCATCGGAATGACATATTCATCAAAGTCGTACTTGGCGATGTCCTTGATATCGATCTTCCAACCAGTCAAGCGAGCAGCAAGACGAACGTTTTGGCCCTCCTTACCAATGGCAAGGCTGAGCTGATCTTCGGGCACCAGCACATGGGCTTGGCGAGCTTCGGGATCAACTAGACGAACCATTTCGACCCTAGCTGGACTCAGCGCATTTGCAATATAAGTCGCAGGATCAGGAGACCAACGAATCACGTCAATCTTCTCACCGTGGAGTTCGTTAACCACGGCCTGAATCCTTGATCCCCGCGCGCCGATGCAGGCACCCACCGGATCTACATCCCGCTCTAAGGTATCCACTGCAATCTTGGTGCGGGGACCGACGTAACGACCTGGGGGATTAGCTTCACGGGCGACAGCCACAATGCGAACGATCTCATCCTGAATCTCAGGCACCTCGTTCTCAAACATGTAAACCACTAGACCCGCATTGGTGCGGGACACAATGATTTGAGGACCGCGACGGGGGGTTTCAGAAACTTCCTTGAGGAAAACGCGGAAAGTTGCGTTAGCACGATAGTTGTCATTGGGGAGCTGATCCCGGCGGGGCAGTTCAGCCTCCACTGGGGGACGACCCACACCACTGCTCACTTCCATAATCACGGACTGACGCTCGAAGCGCAGCACCTTGGCATTGAGGACCGGATCCTCAACATCCTTGAATTCCTCCTGGATCATCATGCGCTGGTAGTCGCGCAACTTCTGGGAGAGCACCTGCTTAGTTTGGATCGCCGCCATGCGGCCAAAGTCTTCTTTCTCTGGCGTCACATCCAAAACCACTGTGTCACCCAACTGAGCTTCAGGAGCAACTTCCTGTACTTCCGTCAGAGAGATCTGGTGGTCAGCAATTTCCACCTCTTCCACAATGTTCTTGCTCGCCAGCACGCGGAAGCCTTCTTCTTCCAAGTCCAGCTCTACGCCCACGTTGAGGAAGTAGTCTTCATCAAAGGCATCCCCCATGGCCTGGGTGCGGCGATAACGCTCATAGCCTTTGACCAAGGCTTCTTCCAAAGCCTCTTCCACCACCTCAGGCGGCAGCTTTTTCTGCTCACTGATGGCATCGATCATGGCATTCAGGTTAGGCAGCGGCAGTAGAGTCATGGTTTAGGGGCTCCGAGTTACAGGGGGATATGGAAAAGCTGGGGGTTGGCCTGGGGCCTGGGTAACAGGAACCCATTGAAGAGGTGGGGAGGCAAAAGCCGATTGCCTAGGCTCCCTCGCTGAGGCGAACCTCTTGGATCAGGTCGCGGGGAATTTTAACGGGCCGTCCTTTGAGATTCAGCAAAAGATGTTCATCTTCGCGCCGCATTAAGGAACCTTCCCAACGGGTTTGGCCCTTGTGAGGTTCTGTGGTTTTCACCACAACGGGAAACCCCTTAAAGGAGACGAAGTCCCGGTCCTGGGTTAGTACATCAGAAACACCTGGACTAGAAACCTCCAGCACATAGGCTTCGGGGAGCAATGCCTCCGTTTCGATCGCTTCTTCCAAGGAGCGACTCATTTCAGTGCAATGTTCCAAGCTGGTATCACCAGTCTTACTGCTGACGTCTAGGCGCAACACGGAGGGGCTTTGATTTGTTTGGAAAACGGCATTGACCACTTCCAAATCCATAGCCGCCGCGATGGGCTGGGCCAGCGCCATAACCTGGGGAATGACGGGATGAGACATGAATTTGCAATAAAAAAAGCGGGCCAGGAGCCCACTTCCTATGTCAGATACAGGATGTGCAACAAGATCCCAAACCCATGGGACTGAGAACCTTGCTGGAGCCAATCATAGCGCAAAGCTTTCCGCTGCTTAGCGAAAATGTTCTGCAACGAGCAAAATGTTACCGTCTGAGACAGAAACATCCATGCCGTCCTACGCTGCCACTAGCCAGCTTCCCCAGAGCTAAGGTTTGCCCTGGGTATGGTTGATTTGCTGAGCTTCTTCTAAGAGCGCATCAAAATCAAATTCCGCCACACGTTGTACGTAATTGATCTTGAATTCTTCTAAAAAGTCACATAGCAGCGTCTGAATTTCTACGAGGGTTTCCTTATCCTTAAGGGCTGTCACAAGGGCCGCCGTAAACTCATCTACCAATTGCTCTAGAAGGACAGCGGCCTGGGGATCGTCTGTGGCGATGGTGCTGTAGGTGCCTTGGGATGCGGTGGTGATGGCCTGGGATACACCGGAGGCTAACTGCTCGGTAATGCGGTTGGGCAGGATGTTGAAACCCGGCAGATTTTGCATCATTTGGTAAGCAGGCAGACGCTGGAGGGTGCCCTGGAGACCATGGTTCAGCAGTGCCTCAAAGTTTGGCTGGACCTTGGGCAAGACTTGGTAAACGATGATTTGGGCCAGGCGGCGAGCGAGAACTTCTATCTCATTGGTATCGTTCAAGTCCACATAGGGATTTTCGCTGGCAGCGAGGGCGGACTGGAGCCAGCGGCCTTGGCGAATGCCTTGCTGGAGCTGACTCACGGTTTGCAGCGCGATCACCTCGGTCAATTCCCCGGCAAAGAGGCCGACGAAGCCTCGGCCAAACTGCCGTCGCAAGGGTCCAAAGTCAGCAATGCGAGCCATTTGCAGCCGCACAGTGAGGGGAATCAGTCGTAACCAGCGCCAGAAGGGCACGAACAGTAACAGGTCGTACCAACGCCACAGTAGGGCATCTCGCCAGGAGAGACTGCGGTAGCGCAGCTTGATGAAGTAGACGTGGATGAATAACTCTAGGAGAAAGAAGAGCTGGAAGGGGAGATCGATGCGCCAGAAGCGATCAATGAATTCGCCGTTTTCGCCGATGCCACGGTAGTAGTTGGTCTCAATCAGAGGGCGGATGTCTTTGTTGAAGAAGGCTAGTTCTTCGCGCCACTGACTCGCAGTGAAGTTGGTGGGGGACCAGAATTGGTTGAAAGCGATGCGACCTGATTCGACACCCTGGCGATCGCGCACTCGATTCTTAATTTTCTCCAGGGTCCCGGACTTATTGGCGATCGCAAAGGGATTCTCATCCACCATGTCCTCACTCAAATCCTGCAACAAGCTCAGTTGCTGCTTCACCTTGGGCGAGTTGGGATTAGCTTCTAAAGCAACATCGAGCAGGTCCACATTGCGAAGATATTCCTCGGTATCGCGGTGGGGCTCAATACCTTTGATGGGATCGTAGCGATCGGTGACGTTGGGCAGGGGCAGTTGCACTTCTAGTCCCGCCACCTGGACATTGCCGTGGAGCCAGAAGTTTCGCCAGGGAACGTAGCTGAGATCAAACAGCACCAAGGCGACATTCAGCGCGACAACGGCAGCCAGCAGCCGTTCGGTCCAAAGGGTAATGGGATTGATCGCTTTGCGAGGAGCCATGGACCGTCAGGGCGGAAGGGTCTCCAGCAGTATAGGGCAGGGATCTGGACCAGAGCTGTCGTTTTGAAAAGGCTTAATCAGCTATCGGCATACACTGCTGTCGCAGGCCCTCCGCCACAGCCTGCCCAATGGGTAACGGACGCCATTTGAGGTGGTTCCTTTTTGTTAGAAATCCAAGTCTCAGGCCTATCTTCTACAGGTTGATAGTCATGGCCAGGCTGATTATAGGTTTGCATCAGGGGTTGTTTGGCGAAGAACTCTAGACCAACGGAAGCTAGCAGTTCTTTCAAACCAGCCTCGACAATTTGTCGATCTACTGGGCTATCAGCTTGAATGATTCTTTCCTGCAGCAACAATTCGAGAGCATCAGGCCAAAAGCCATGCGAGCCATAGAGTTGAGCCTGGTTCAAGGGAGTCTTTGCATGCTGCATCTGTTCTACAAACTCTGGCTCTGCTGCCATGCGCACCACCGTACTTTCCAAGATGACCAGATTGCCGCCAAACTCTTGAGGATTGCAGTCTATAAAAGCAAACCAAACATACTCCTCATCTACAGCTAGAGCAGGAGCATTCTCAAAGTCTGCCAAGGACAACTTCATCACACCAGACGTACCATCCAACTGGAACTTCTTTTCGAATAGTGGCTCCTGCCGCTTTTCAAGACGGTAATACTGAGTGAGCATAAACGTGAGCGTTTCCCCGCCAGCAGTTTCCGGTACATGCCAAGCAAAACTGGGGTAAGCCTGAAGCGTAGCGCTGGAGTTCGACGTGGGGACCAGTGCAAATAAACCCGGAGCTTGCTGACAAGTTCCGCAACGAGAACCAGAACCTCGCCGTCGATCTGGTCCCCTCCTTGTGTTCGGAGCGCCAGGCAAACTTGCTTCTGCAAAAGTTGCAGTCGCACTCAGCAACAGAAGGGATATTGCACCAGCAACAGCTAGCCCACGCCTAATTACGCCTTTCATCAATCAGCGAAGCTCGTAAATTTTATCTTCATTAAGGAGGCTTAGCGGGAAACCCAAGCCTCCCCGAAGCACTCGGTCAAGAGCATTCAAAAATTAAGGCCAGGTTCTTGAGATTCAAGACCTGGCCTTAATCGCAGCGCTATTTACAATCGCAGTCACAGTCTCCCAACATTGGGATCTGAGTGAAGAACTCCAAATCAACGGACTTAAGCAATGCAGACCAGGCGGCTAAGCCCTCATCGCGCATCGCAGGGTCACATTGCAGATCCACTAGAGCAGAAAGGCTATCCATCCAAATACCGTTCTCGGCGTACAGTTCAGCCTGGTTCAAGCTGGAAGCAACCTTGAGTTGACTAGACAGCTCAGGGGAAGTTTGCTGTCTATTGATGGTGCTGCTAAACGCAAATTTCACAGACTCGGGATTATCGATATCGCAGTTCAACTCCACAGACCAACGGTAGCTCTTGCCAGCTTGCAAATCTACAGCCCCGATACCACTTGGCAATGACAGCTGAGCAATCCCTTCTTGGCCATCCGCCTGAAACTCGGTCCTGTACAAAAGCTCACCGTCGCCTTCCAGCTTAAAGATCACCGTGCCTGTAGTTGTCGCAGGCATGTACCAGAAGAAGTCAGGGCGAGCCTGGGTTGTCAAACTCACATTGGAATCTGGGGCGATCGCAAATGGGCTCTTCGCTTTATCAACCCGGCATTCTTCGATACCACGACTGCCAGCCCCACGACGGCGATCGGGGCTACCATCCTTCTTCGCGGCAGCAGGGAAACTAAGACCTGCTATTGCAGGGCTACAGGTGAGAGCAACAAGCGCCACAGCACCAAAAACTTTAGTCAACAAGCGAAAATTGCGAGCCACGACAAACATCTCCTAACAATGAACCTGAGTTAATAAGACGGAGATAGCACCAAACCTGACTCCGAAACGACCACCAACGCTCTAGATGCCGAGCGCATATATAGCATTCCCCTCACAGAGGCAGCGTTTGTACGGGAATTACCGCATTAATCACATAAATGAAAACAAAAAACCGAACCGCCGTTCCAGAGAGAGCCATAAGCCTGCGGTGAATACGCAAAGCTGAAGTTCAAAGAGCAGCAACAGTCTTAGACTTGACTCTTCACTAGGATTGGCTTGCCCGCATTATGCAGCGAAGGGGACAAAGCCAATAGAGGAAAGAGCTTCAGAAGTTATTGGGGTTAGGGGAAAGAAAAAACCCCAGCTAATCGCTGGGGGTCAACTCAGGGTGCATCTATAACCATTATGTACAAAATATTACTCATGACAACCCCTAGGTCTTGTTCTTTTTCAAAAACTTATGCGAATCCTCGGATGCCAAATCCTAAAGTCCCCTCAGGGAGAGCATTAGGAGAAACAAAATGATTTTTATCTCGCCAGACAGTTTTTTGCAGCTTCCATGAAGGAAGGTCACGACTACGTGGGAGCGGAACTTTTTTCGTACGAATAAGCACCAAATAGCAGCAATAACCGATAGAGGGATTCGCCTTTAGCGCACAAGGAGACTCAGGATTTACACAGGCACCAGACTGTGGGGAGCCCAAAGGCCTCTCACAGTACGCAGGCTGTGGAGATCACCTCCCAAGCTCCCTCAGAAAGACAGGACAGGCCTATAGTTCAAACTCTCGCTTTAGGCCAAATCCTCTGGTAAAGACTTCGGCGACTCTTGGCTGGGCTGAATATCTGGCAGAGTGGGTTGCCCCATATCAAAGACATAGGCCACAGCCCCTTGGGACGTCGCCTCAAAAGTGGCATTAAACTCAATCGCGCGCTCATCCAGGTAGGTCTTGGCCTCGTCGCCTTCCAGCCCCGTCTCCATAGCAAAGCGCAACACTGTGACCTTGCCCTCACCCTCTTGGAGCAAACGAAAGAAGGTTCGCTTCAGCCGGTTAGACTGCCCCAAGGCCTTGCCTTTACGGCTCCAAACTAATAACCCCACGCCCATAGCTAGCGGAGGCATGCCAAAAATCATCAATGCTGGGAGACCAACCTCGCGGGTATCCCGATCTGAACTTCGCATTAGCGACACTGCCACCATAGACATCGGAATGCCCCAGAGCAGTAAAAGTACCGCACCGATTCTCGCAATGGTCCGCATCGGCTCTTTTTCCCTCTGCTCTATCAGCTGTAGCCTGTGATGGTGGCGATTTTAACCCAAGCCATCCTAGATAATGCAACTGTAATGTTCCTATAAATCCGTAAACTTTACTGCGATCGCGAAGCAAGCTTGCGACGGCATCGCCCTCGCACCCACACCATTACCCATGGCAACCTGCAAACTCCCAGCCTTTCGCAACTCAGCCTTGCTCACCCAAGCCCTCACCCACCGCTCCTATGCCAATGAGCATCCCGAGGCAGGAGACCACAATGAGCGACTGGAGTTTTTAGGCGATGCGGTTCTCAACTTCCTCAGTGGCGAGTTCCTCTACCAGCGCTATCCGGAAAAGCCTGAGGGAGAGCTGACGGCCTTGCGATCGCTCTTAGTGGATGAAACCCAACTCGCAAAATTTGCCAACCATCTCGGGCTCGGCCAAAAGCTCCGCCTAGGTCAAGGGGCCAAGCTCCAAGGCGGTCGCGCCAATCCCAACCTAACGAGCTGCGCCTTTGAGGCTCTATTGGGAGCCTATTTCCTCGATCAAGGCTCCCAGGTTGATGCCATTCGTCCCTGGGTTATCGCTCAGTTTGAAACCGTCGTGGATGAACTCGCCACAGCAACCAAGCAACTGAATCCCAAGAGTCTGCTCCAAGAACAAGTGCTCCTGCGATTTCAAGAACTGCCGAAGTACCGCATCACCAGCGAATCGGGACCAGACCACGACAAATGCTTCAAAGCTGAGGTGTGGGTCAAACAGCAGCGGTTGGGCAGTGGTCAGGGAAAACGCAAGCAGGATGCGGAAAAGGCGGCGGCGCGATCTGCCTTGGCAGGGTTAGAGGCGATCACCGAGGCAATTCAGCCTGAATAGGCATCGCAGCCTCAAGCATCTGACTAAAGCGAATAACCTCCGCTAAGCAGCTCGCAGCGCCATCACACTCGCCTTAACATGGTCAGCCACCTGGTCAATCTCAGCCTCCGTCGTGAAGCGACCTAAACCAAAGCGAATAGAAGCATAGGCTAGATGATCATCCCGACCCAAAGCAGTTAACACATGGGAAGGCTCGATCTTGGCAGAAGTACAGGCCGAGCCGGAGGAGACAGCAACAACGGGTTGCAGAGCCAACAAAAGGGCTTGACCGTCAATACCTTCAAAGCTGAGATTCAGGTTGCCGGGTAGACGCTGGGTGGGATGGCCGTTGAGCTGAATGCCACCCAGAGGGAGGAGAGCTTTGTGGAGGCGATCGCGTAAGCTAGCCAATCTCTCAGCCTCCACCGACATCTGCTCCACGCCCAGTGACACTGCCTTGGCAAAACCAACAATCTGTGGTGTATACAACGTTCCAGAACGCATCCCTCGCTCATGGCCCCCCCCATGAAGCTGGGGCGCAAGCTGAACCCTCGGAGCCTTGCGCCTCACGTACAGCGCTCCAATGCCCTTAGGACCGTAAACCTTGTGGGCCGTGAGGGACATCAGGCTGATGTTCATGGCCTGGACATCTAGGGGGATTTTGGCGATCGCCTGGGCTGCATCCGTATGAAACAAAACCTGGCGCTCCCGGCACAACACTCCAATCTCCGCCAAGGGCTGAATCACCCCAATCTCGTTATTAGCCGCCATCACCGAAACGAGGACCGTATCGTCGCGGAAGGCCGCTGCTAATTTTTCCAAGTCCAGCAAGCCATCTTGCTCCACAGGCAGCACCGTAATCTCAAAGCCAAGGGTCTTCAAATAACGGCAAGGGTCCAGCACTGCATTATGCTCCGTCACCACCGTAATCATGTGGCGACCCTTGGCTAAATTCGCCTCCGCAGAGCCCTTAATCGCCAGATTATTGGCCTCTGTCGCCCCACTGGTAAAGACAATCTCCTCGGGGCGGGCATTAATCGCCGTAGCTATTTGCTCCCGCGCCAGCTTCACCGCCGCCTCCGCCTCCCAGCCGTAGCTGTGGCTATTGCTTGCGGGATTACCAAAGGACTCCGTGAAGTAGGGCAGCATCGCCTCCAGTACCGCCGGGTCTAGGGGCGTGGTGGAATGGCAATCCAGATAAATGGGGCGATGCATGGCGAGATACAACCAACGGCGAAAACAGCTTAGTCTCAGCCTAGCGACTGCAACAGCGATCGCACAGCCTCGACCATAACTTCGGGTTCATCCGTCCAGACAAAATGGCTGCTGGCAGGAGCTTCTACAACTTGGCAATTGCTGGAGAGCTTGGCCAGACGACTGTGGATGCGATCGCGCATCTGATCAATCCTCTGCAGCGGAATCACAAAGGTCCACCAGGAGCGATGGAAAAACGTTTGGGACTTGATACTCACCATCGGCAAATCTCCCAACGGATCTGTCTGCGAGTCACCCTGCGCTGGTTCCTCTGCCGCAGCCCATAACTGTCGCCCACTCTCATTAATCCTCCAAATCTCCCGTGCCATGGTGAACCAATGCTTGGGCCTTGCCATGCTGCGCTTAATCGGAGCCAACTGCACCTTACTAAACTGCCTCAGCTCCGGCTTGAATAGCTCGAACGTTCCCAACAACTGCAAGACACGCACTAGGCCCAAGGCGCTGCCCACCGTCGCCACAATAAATCCCGCCCAAAACAGCAGCTTCAACAACTGAATCATCCAGGGCATCGCCAGCATTTCAGCCTCATGCAACCCATCCGTCAATACCAGCCCCGCCACCTTCTCCGGATAGCAGTGGGCATAAAGCCGCATGTGATAGCTGCCTAGGGAATCTCCCACGAGCAAATAGGGTGGCGCAATCTCTGCAGCAGTTAGAGCGGCATCGAGATCCGCGATCGCCTCCTCCGCTGTAGCCGCTTTAGGGCTAATGCCACTCCAGCCATACCCCGCCCGATCATAGAAAACGGTTTGGCTCAGCTGGGCCAACTCATCCACCAGCAAATAGCCCTCCACTCCACCTAAACTATGGGCCAGAACAATTGCAGGAGCCTCATCCCCAGGCCGCTCCCCCTGGACAACCATATGAAATTTGCGCTGTCCCAAATTCACAAGCTGCCCCGGTGGCGCTTGGCGATTCTCCAAGCCACAAGCAATTAGCTGATACAGCGTCGTCGCACTCAAAACCAGTGTCCGCCAAGCAATCACCATTGGGCATTCAAAACCTTGAACTGGGCACAATGACTATAGATCACCTCAATGAGAGTCACCCACTGTCTCCACGACTTAGATGAAGATTCACCCGATGACATCTAAGGGTTAGCTCGCCATTGAAGTGTCAGAAAATCACGCATTCTCCTCCCGCTTCCCCATACAATCGGGAAACATATTTTTATTCTTTGGTCCTAAATTAAACATGGCGAGCTCTTCTAAGTCCCAAATTCTAGTAGTGGGCGGTGCAGGCTACATCGGCTCCCACACCGTGAAGCAGCTCATGGCAGCAGGCCATGATGTGGTTGTGCTGGACAACCTGGTATATGGCCATAAGGACATTTTGGATGCAGCCCTGAAGGTGGAATTCATTGAGGGGGACATTGGCGATCGCCCCCTCCTCGACAAAATCTTCTCCACCCACGACATCGGCGCAGTCATGCATTTCGCCGCCTATGCCTACGTGGGCGAATCCGTCACCGCCCCCGCCAAGTACTACCAAAACAACGTTGTCGCTACCCTCAGCCTCCTCGACGCCATGGTGGCTGCCGACGTCAAGAACTTCGTCTTCTCCTCCACCTGCGCCTCCTACGGCGTCCCCCAAACCATCCCCATTCCCGAAGACCATCCTCAAAATCCCATCAACCCCTACGGTGCCACCAAGCTCATGGTGGAGCGAATTCTCCAGGACTACGGCCCTGCCTACGGCCTCAAGTCCATCATCTTCCGCTACTTCAACGCCGCTGGAGCAGATCCCGACGGTCAGCTCGGCGAAGACCACAACCCTGAAACTCACCTGATTCCCCTCACCCTCCAAGCCGCCCTCGGCATCCGCGACAACATCGCCATCTTCGGCACCGACTACCCCACAGATGACGGCACTTGCATCCGAGACTACATCCACGTCTGCGACCTAGCCGATGCCCATATCCTCGGCGTCGAGCATCTGCTAAAAGGCGGCGAGAGCGACATCTTCAACTTGGGCAACGGCCTGGGCTTCTCAGTTAAGCAAGTGATTGAGTCAGCTCGTCGCGTGACTGGCAAAGAAATCATTGCCATTGAACAGGACCGCCGTGCCGGTGACCCTCCCGCCCTCATTGGCAGCGCCGACAAAGCCCGCCAAAAACTGGGCTGGAATCCCCAGTACGCCGACATTGACCAGATCATGACCCACGCCTGGCAGTGGCACCAAAAGCGCCACGGCTAATCTAGTAAATTTGACGACTCAATTCCCCTAGGCAAGACAAAGCCCCCATGTATTGATGCATGGGGGCTTTATAGATGATGAATCATCACTTCAAGTCATCAACTCAACGACATTGAAGGGACTCATTTGTAATGTTTTGAGCCCAAGTCATTGGCATCGGAGTTCACACTTGCTCCCACAGGCAAACCTTCTGATTCAGCAGTCGCTTGCAAGGGTGACTCACCAGCCACACTTTCATGGTCTAGCACAGCCATAACGGCATAGTAGTAAGCGGTAAACATGACGCTAGCGAATATTTGTCCGCCCCATGCCCCATGCCAGAACTCAAAGGAGTCTTCCCCCCAATAAACCGAAGCATTCGCCAAGAGCATAATGCGAGGGATATTAAAGAAAAGCGCGATCGCAATACCAATCAACAACAGCAGAGCTGTATGGCGAATTGAAAGTTTGAAAAACAAACCAATCAACAAACTGCAACCCGCCAAGGTAAAAGCCATCGCAAAACCATTACAACCAGGAGCCACCTCAACAGCACCTGCTGGCAAGGAAAGATAAGGTCCCTGAGCCACGGCAGATTGCCCCATCGCCATCAGACCATATTGACCTAGAAAAGCCATCAATCGCTCCAAAGCCAACTCTGGCGTGAACATGCGAAAGATTCGAATCGCAATGAACTGAAGGTTTGGGTAAATCGCCACCAGCGTCATTAGAGTGGCCCCCCAATAGCGCTGAAAGAAAGGCAAGCCCCACTGACTCAAGGCGAGGCCCACAAGAATTCCAGCGAACAATACAGCTTGGAGCGAGACCGAAGAACGTACAAAGGGAAACGCCAATATGCCACTCACCGCGATGCAGTGACCCAACATTTGGTCAGTTTCTTCAGCTGAAACCGCTTTCAGTTTTTCTCGATCCCGCCATAGCGCAACGCCCGCTAAAGCAAACAAACCAAAATTAAGAACAGAGTCAGACTGGCCTTCCCAAATACCAATGCCAATCTGCTTAAACCAAGCAAAGCTAAAGAACAAACCCACGATCGCTGCCATGGTAATTAAAAACCGATGGAAGCTACTAAAGCTAGCTTTAGCATATTGGGCAACAATAGACTGCAGGGTAGCAAGGTTCATAGCAGCAATAGAAACGAACTTAAGCTGAAATTCAAATATAAAAACGAGCCATTGAAAGTTTGGATCAGCCCCAGCGGTATCCCACTATGGCCAATACTATTCTCAACAACGGTGGCATAGAGACGCTGGGACTAAACAGTCCGAGCAAGGCTAAAGCTCTAGCGTAGGCGAGGAGGTTTCGCACCAAAGCGACCTAAACCAATGAGGGCGAAACCAACCACCACGAGATTACCAATGGTAGACATGGCAGATTTGAGAATGCCGGTCTTGGCATTACCTTGAAGGGTTTCAGACTGAGCTAAGACTTGGGCACGAAGCTGATCAAGCTGTTCAGGCGTTACCCGTTCATTTAGCTCGGGATTACCAGAAGCTTCATCAATGCGAGTCTCAGCCTGTTCCGCTTGGGTTGCAATCCGGTTGAGCGCCTGGCTTTGTAGAACACTGCTATCGCGGATTGCCAAGACCCCCGCTAGCTGAAAGATGAGACCCACAGCAATGCAAGCCAAAGCTAAACGCTTACGCCAAGCACGACCATTAAGCCAACCAGCCATCAACAGCCCAGCACCAAACAATAAGATAATGCTGCGATCAGCCACCTGCTGAGTAAAGCCAGCGCGCCATTCCAAAGCACCAAAATTAGCGGGATAGCCCAATACAAAAAGATCGACGAGAAAACCAATTACACAAGCTATACCAACGATTAAAAGAATTGGCCTACTGTCATATCCAACAACAGTTGGGCCAACAGGATTTATCGTGGCCTTAGCCATTGATTTAGTCATTTAGAATAAAGAGTTATTAGAAAGCTCATTACTTTTCTGATCCTGCACAGAATAATCCGGACTAAATCAGAATTTAGACAAGCTTAGGAAAATAGAATACTGAAAATAAATAATTTTCTGCGAATGCACAAATCTCAAAGAAAAGTTTATTCGCAGAAATGAAGCGAACTAACCGCGAGTTAGCAGAGCAACTCCTAGGCTACAGCGTCGGACTGTTGCTTGCGCTTACGCGCAATGCCTAACCCCATGCCCAACAAGCCAGGCAGCAAAGCAGGTGTCGGAACAGGAGTGGCGGACAAGTTAATGGAGAAGTCATTATCAGTAGTAAAAATGTTCTCCGCCCCACTAAACGTGCCTGTAACATTAGCAAGCAGCGAGTTTCCAGTTGCAGACCTAATTACACCATTGAAAGTTAGATCTGCAGACATCGTTCCAATAACACTGGAGATAAATATATTATCCGTACCTGCTAACAAATCAAAGACAGCAGACTGACCTTGATATTGAAACCCAGAGATAAAGCTAGCAATTCCGTTGTGGCTAGCTGTCATTGGACTAGTCACCACCAGGGGCAGGTTAGCAACATTAACAGAAGTGCCAGCAGGCGAGAAGTCTGGGTCTGCAGGAAGAACGGTTGAGTTAGAAAAGAGGGCAGTTACGGTAGTGCCATTAGCAGCCATGCTGCCAGACGGAGCGAAATCAACGCTACCACCAATCCGAAAAGCATTGGCAGGGGTGGCACCAGAAGTAACAGCAACACCTACTGAAATAGCTGCCACAAGTGCAGCCTGAACATTATTGATCGCCATACGTTTTTCCTATCTACGTGATGTCGGGAACATAAAGGTTTCTAGAACTCGAATAAGCACCTCAAAGATTGAAGTGAGAAATTCGCGAACAGGAGGTAGATGGAATGCACAGACTCAAATGAAATGCTGCTACGGAGACCAATTGGCCAATTCATTTGCGCATGAACAAGAGACAATCAAACTTGATTGACTAGATCGAATTTGATTCTGCTTTAGAATAATAGTAAGGAATTCTACGAACAGCGACAATCAGAATGGAGTGACCTTCACTAGTATTTTACAGAGAGCGCAAAGTATCTAAAGGCACTATCATCACTGGTTTCTTTTGTTACGAAAAACATCAATCTGGGTCATTCCGCCCCCTCATAAAGGCAGGCAGCGCTCTAGGAGCTGTTCCACCTGTTGCTGCGTCTGGTGAAGATGAAAGCGATCGCGACTCACTCCCCTGGCCTGAAGAGCCACTTGCTCCAACAATTCAGGCTCCCCTAGCAACCGCTCTAAAAGCTGACTTAAACCCACAGCATCCCCTGGCGGCGCAAGCCAGCCTGTCGCTTCTGGCTCAATTAGTTCAACAGCTCCACCAGCTTGGGCTGCCACCACAGGTGTCCCACAGAGCATGGCTTCTACAATGACGCGACCAAAGGGCTCAGGCGAGGTAGAACTATGAACAACAAGCTCACAGGCAGTCATGAGCTGAGAGATATCGGAGCGGAAGCCCAGGAACTGAACGCGCTCACCTAGACCCAACTGCTCCACCCGCTGCTGCAATTGCTCTACATAGTCATCTTCGCCAAATAAAGCACTGCCTACGAGTAGCACGGTGATGCGCGATCGCAGCTCTGGCACCATCTGCGCAACCGCATCAATCAGCACATGCTGGCCTTTCCAAGGAGAAAGGCGGCTGAAATGACCAATGACAAATTGTCCCGCCGGAATACCCAGTTCCTTGCGGAGCCACTGCACTTCCTCAGCATTGGTTTTGTACTGTGCTGGGTCAAAACCGTTATAGACAACATGACAAAGCTCAGCATTACCCCCAGCTTGAATAAAGGCATCGCGAGTGGCCTGGGAGTTGGCAATAATGGCGCTGGCACAGCTATTCGCTAAGGTCACGGCGATACGCAAGTTGCTACGGCTGAAATGCTCACGAGAGAGGATATCCCGCAAATGGTAAACCAGGGGGCGACCACTGAGCTTACTGGTCAGAGCCCCTAAAACCAAAGCCTTAGAGGTATTGGCATACAGTAAATCGTAATCCCGGCTGAGACGAAGACATTGTTTCAGCAGGCTGAGTAAACCGCCGATGCTGCCCAGGCTTTGCCACCAGCTACTGTCCTTGCTGACCTTCATGCCTTGAGCCGCCAAGCAGGTCACGGGAATTTGAACCTGCTCAAGGCGATCGCGGAAGGGACCATCTTCAAACAAGGCCACAAGGCAGCGATCGCGGTAAGCCTGGGCCAGATCCATCAGAGACAGTTCTGCACCACCGGGTTTTCCACTCTGATCTAAAAAAAGAATTCGCATGGCAGTAGATCGAGCGCAAAGGGATACGAGAGCGAAAAGGTCCATCACAAAGATGTTCAATACCGAAGAAGCCTCAAAGCCCAAATCTGGCAAATGACTTGGACCTATAGAGTCTGGCTAGATGGGTCCAGGATCAGGGGGCCTAGGTTGAGATGGCCTAGATCGAGGCGACTGTAGCAATGAATCGCACAGGTCATAGATTTGGCGGTTGGTGTAGTCCAAGTGAAAGCGCTGGCTGGCATCAGCCGCCGCCGCTTGGCCAAGACGCTGTCTTAAGCCAGGGTCAGCCTTGAGCTGATGGATAGCCTGGGCAAGCGCGATGGCATCACGAGGAGGAATCAGCCATCCCGTTTCGCCGTGGCGCAAAAGCTCAGGAGCACTGCCCTCCTCAGGTGCGATGACTGGCTTCCCAGCTAACATTCCCTCCACCATGACACGACCAAAGGGTTCAGGAGCTCTGGGGCTATGAACAATCAGGTCACAAACGGAGAGAAGTTGAGGCACTTCTTCGCGAAAGCCTAAGAACTGAACTTGGGACTGTAAGCCCAAAGCCTCCGTTTGGCGACGGAGCTTGAGACCATACTCTCCCTCCCCAAAAAGTGCATCTCCGACGAGCAGTAAATGAATCGTCGGATCAGCAAGCTCTGCCAAGGCTTCTAACATTAGAGACTGCCCTTTCCAAGGAGCAAATCGGCTGAAACAACCAATCGTGAAGCGATTGCCTCCATGAGCCGCCGTCTGATGCAATCCCAGCTTCCGCCTCAACTCTATTGTTGTGCCTACATCTACAGCGAATTTCTGCGGCAAGAAGCCGTTATAAATCACAGTCGTCTTATCTCGCTCGCCTCCCGCAGCAGTAAACACTCGCTGCGTTGCTTGGGAGTTGGCAATGATGCGGGTGGCACAGTTACTAGCCAGGCGAACGAGCAAACGACATTCCCACTGACCAAAATGCTGTGCCGAGAGGATATCATGGAGATGATAAACCAGAGGTAGCCCTGTGAAGCGCTGGACAATTGCTCCAACCACCATGGCCTTGGGCGTATTTGCATAAATCAGCTCACAGTCCTGGGCAAGGCGCAGCACTTCTCGCACCGGCCGGATTAAGCGGATTATCTCTCTCAAGCGTTGTCGCACCACGGAGCATTCACGCCGGGGAGCTCGTAAGTCCCCCACGAGGTGATGCTCAATATCAGCCCTAGCTAGGCGTTCTTGAAAAGGCCCCTCGGCAAAGAGAGCCACTTGCCCGTGAGCCAAGGGAGTATCGATGAAGCGGTGATCGCCATGGTCAATAATATCCAGGAGACACAGCTCTGCGCCCCCCAGTTCACCACTTTGATCGAGAAAGAGAATCGTCATCGCGAAAGATTATGCCGGAGGCTATACCCGCACACGGTTTTTGGGAATGAGCTTGGCAAGGGGATGCAGTGACTGGGGCCAGGAGAGGCAGGAACGTAGATGCTCGGGAACTGGCTCACTGAGCTGCTGGATTTGCTGGGGGGAGAGCGGCGATCGCCCACAGAAGAAAGGATGTTTGGGTCGCCGACTAAAGTAGCTATAAAACACTGCACTGCGATCTTGAGCAATGGGGGGACAGCCTCGATGGAAGTAATGGGCCGTGTCACAAAAGACCACGGTTCCTGCTCGGCCAGTACAGCTGTGATACCAAGGCTCAGCACTATCGACCCGATTAAACGGCTCAGGCAAGTGAGGCCTGATTTCAGGGTGGGGCAAGACGCGAAATCGCTTATCTAAGTCCTGGATCAGATGATCATTGACCTGGGGATACATGCATTGAAAGGGACCACCTGTTGCATCAACATCTGTGAAATAGACAGCCACCTTGAGCATTTTCCAGTCTTCTTTATCGCGATGCCAGCGGCGGGGACCACGATCAGTTCCATCGCCAATGCTGTAGTAAAAGGAGGGACCATCATAGGCCACGGGTAAGCGAAAGTAGTTTTCGGCAATGGCCAGGAGACGCTCTGCGATAGCCCAGTGGAACAATGCCGGATGGTCCACAAAATGTTGAGCCTGGGCAGTGATGGTATGCTTCCCCGCGTAGAGGGGAGCTTTGGCTAAGTTAGCCAGGCATTGGGTCACGGCCTGGCCATCACGCCAGAGTTCATCGGTGTGTGGAATCTTGAGCTGGTCTAGATGGGTGACATAAAGACCCTGCTCATCTAGAGCATTAACGATGGTTTGATCTTCGAGCCTGAGGGCAGGAAGGTTAGGAGTATGGTGGGCGATCGCTTTCTGATAGCGCGGCTTAAGGATAGATTGCTCCATCAAAGGATGATTCGCACAGGCAAAAGCGACCCGCGAAGGGAGACTTTGAGCCTCTTGATAGAGGCGATCACCAAAGCGATACATTTTTGAAGGCAAACTTTTCAAAACATTGAGCAGGTGATGACTGAAGCTGGGGGCAATGGAATAAGCCCTGCAATATTGAGATGCACCTACGGTCATGAATCGTCTCGGTCTCTAGCGCTTTAGCTCGTTAAGACCGATTGATAAACAGCCTTAATTCTATCCGCGATAACAGGCCATGCGTAATGTTCGCCTACATAGGCTTTACAGGCTGCTTCATCAGGGAGCTGACGCTGGTCGGTGAAGACCTCGCAGATGCCTCGGGCGATCGCCTCAGCACTGGCATCGTCAAACAACAACTGTTCCGAGAAGGGACGAAGAATCTCTGGAATACCACCAATGGGAGTTCCTAACACAGGCGTTCCCGCAGCCAGGGATTCAATCACAATCAGGCCAAAACCTTCGAAGGAGGTGGTGGGCACAACAGAAAAGTCCGCAGCACGGTAGGCCAATGCCAAGTCATTATCAGAAACATAGCCTAGCAACCGAACATTATTGGTGAGGTCTAAAGCCTCTATTTGAGCCTGGAGCGTTTCGGCCAGGGCTCCTTTACCAGCAATGAGCAACAGCACATCGGGTTGAGTGGCTTTGACCGTTTTCATTGCCGTAACCAGGTTTTCCAGGCCCATGCGTTTGGCAAGACGACGGGCAGCAAACAGCAATGGACGATCCTGGGGCCAGCCCAATTGGAGGCGGGCTTCAGTTGGGCTGAGCGTTGTGGCAAAGCGATCAGTATTAACTCCCCCCGGAACAACATTGATTCGGTCTTCGGGGATACCGTAAGTGTGATGTAGAACGTCGTGGAAAGCCTGGGACAGAACCAAGAACTGAGTACTACGTCGATAAGCTTGGGTTTCCAAAGCTTTCTTGAACCAAGTCGAAATAGGCTTGCTGCCCTCAACTTGACCTTCTAAAGCCCAGGGGCCTTGGAAATGCATGACGAGGGGTTGATCCTTAAGCTGGTCAAGGACAGGGAGAGTATAGAGAGAAAAGTGGGAGGCCACGAGGCTATAGTCATCGCGAGTAAGATGCTGACGCAAGGATTGGCGAACACCCTGCCAGCGCTGAAGCAAAGGGGCTTCACGGGGGGCGAAGGCTGCCACTTGGCCTTGAGAAGTTGTAGCCACATCCGTGGAACCTGCAACAAGACCTTGGATATCTACACCGGCTTTGGGCAAGTAATTACAGCAATCATAGTAGAAGCGATTGAGACCGCCAGGCTGCTCGGGGAACCAGCCCATGCCAATTTGCAGAGTTTTCATAGAAGAGTTTTATACATCGGGAAACAGCGCCAACTCATTCACCTTTCTTCTTCATCACTTCTAGCTCGTAATAAACAGTCTTGGCTGGAAAAATCCAGCAAAGGTTCCTCTCATAGAGCTGAGGTATTCTATTAAAAACAGCTTTTACAGCTTGGCTAAAAAGACTTTTTTGTGAAGGCGCACCAAACATACGAAGTTTAGGTTTTAGCATTCCATGATACGGAGAAAGATAGGAACTCCCTTTCCAAAAAACGTCAAACGTGTAATACGAGAAAAAAGTCTTGTGAGTTGGATCTCGATAGGCATCTGGCCCAGAATAATGGGGGCATGCAACTCGAATCAAGGCACCAGGCTTAGAAATACGATGCAGCTCTATGACTGTTTTCATGAAATCATCCACATGCTCAAGAGACGAGTTACAAACAATCTCATCAAACGTATTATCTGCGAAGGGGTAAGGAAAGACATCGAAGTCATGAACGACATCTACGTCAGGCGAATCAAACCCATCTAAACCAATGAAACCAGACTCTTTTTTCTGACCGCAACCAAAGTCCAGCTTCTTGGATGTGGCCACATCCTGATGAGGTAATACAGTAGTATTTTTCATAAATCTAGACGCTTGCTTTAATAGAGGCAGTCACAGGAATACGAGAGCCTATCATCCTTTCATATAACCTCTCATACTCATTAACGACACTATCCCAGCTATAGATCCTAGAATATGAAATCCCTTTTAATTCATAGGATTTTCGTAATTCCCGATCAGCAAGAAGCTGAGCAATCGTATCTCCTAGGTCAAGATCTGGGGAAATAAAGCCAAATTCTCCATTATTCAGGATTTCCGCAGCCCCGGGATTGTCAGTCGCAACAACAGCCGTCCCAGAAGCCATAGCCTCAATATAAGGAACACCAAAGCCTTCGTAAGAACTGGGTAAACAAAAAACCCAAGCCCGTTGATATAACTCACAAAGCTGCTCTAAAGAGACTCGACCAAAGTTAACGATGCCTTCACCTTCCATAGGCTCGTCAGCAACAGTCCAAAGCTCCGCATTGGGAATTTTAGGAGCAATCTTTTCTCGAAAAGCATTGGCTAAGAGTTCACCACGCTTGCGTCCAAAGCGAGTGCCCACAAACAGTACAGCAGGATTCTTAGCCTTGGTGCCTGCTCGAAAGTTACTGAGGTCAACGCCACAAGGGATAATCTCAGAAACAGCAGGAATACGCTGCTGAGTTGTACGGGAAATGCCCACATTAAGATCAGCAACTCTGGCATTAACCTGCTCTAAACCAGCAAAGACAGTCTGTGCAACTTTGCGACGCAGCCTCACAGCTGTCCTAGCTTCATCTTGAGCGGAACCATAGAAAGTCCGCAGATGAGGACATGAGCCACGTACCAGATAGCTATCACCATTAGTATGAACGAGGTCAAAACTTGAGAAGTCCACCTTCGCCAAAGCAGCAGCAAAGAAGAAAGGCCAAAACTTCCTTAAAGCGCTAGCTGGAGGCGATAACTGATGCAATTCATAGTGGCAGCCATCAAAAGGCTGGCTGAACGAAAACATCGTGACGTCATGACCACGCAATACTAGCTGGTTGGCAAAGTAATGAACCTGATGGGCAACCCCACCCTTGGTGTCATTGGGAAGATTAACGTGAGTAATAGCTATCTTCATGTTAGAGAACGTAAAAAGAAAGAATAGAATTAAAAATGCGAGATAATCAGACTAGAGATTAGAGCAATCTCCGTGAAGGAGCGAGATTAAGATGAGTAAGGCGTTGTCCCAACGAGAGGCTTAGCTCTATATCGATTTTGGCGATCGTATAGCCCATATTTATAACCAGCAATAACAAAACCTGAGAATCCCCAGAGAACGATACCGGAAACACCCAACATTGCACTGCCAAATAGAAGTTGAAGCAGAGTCGCAACATAAACTGCTTTACAGGCTTGCAGAAAGCTATCGTGTCTTTCAATAGGTTGTCTTAAAATTATAAATCCCGGCATCAACAAGCCTCCTATATAAGGAAGAGTGCCAACCCAGCCTAAAGACAAAAGACAATCTAAAACAGCACTATCAAAGCTTGGGACACGACCAAGGCCACGACCCACAACACTATTGATGGCTTCGGGTAAGTAATACGCATAGGTCGTCAATCGAGCTTGGCCACTCACATCATTCTCCAAATCTCCAAAAGACTCAAAACGAGATAGTACAGTATCAGAGAATTGTTCCATCGAGAGCAGTGGAAGCAATGCACAGAAGCCTAATAAACCCAGCAGAATAAACTTGGTATGTATTTTAGGACGAGGCATGCTTATTAAAATAAATGCTCCAGCAATCCAGCCTCCCCATGCCGACCTTACTGTAGTCAACAAGAAGCTGAAATAGCCCCCTAGACTCGTTGTGAGAGCAGAAATATTTTTATCGCTGAACTGAATAAGCAAAATTGCATTGAGAAAGATCGCAAACTCCCCAGGAGATTGCATCAAGCTATACACTCTAATTTTCAAGGGCTCAGGTTGACCAAAAGCCCCCCCCCCCAATTCATTAACTGCAATTTGCTCTAACCAATACCGATCCCAGGGCGGAGCAACGAGAAATTGAATTACACCATAAACACCCAGAAGAATAACCGCGAGTCTGAAGACTTTAACGACGACATCTCTATATACAGGATAATCTTGCCAATTTTCAGCGATAAAAAAGGCAAGCAAAATGGGGCAGGTCCAATCAAAAATAGCCTTCAACAACGAAGTTGCTTCAACGCCTTGTGCCACAGAAGTAACTACAGCATACAGAACTGCAGCGAGTGGCAAAATGAACAACGAGAGATTCTCTCTTACTCGCAAAAGCTGACGAATCGCATAGGGAAGTAAAAGAATGAGAATCAGGTAAGGAGCAACCAACATCAATCGTGTAGTATCAAAACTCCGACTACTGAACTCCACCAATCGTACATATTCAGCTGTGAGGATCCAAGACCAAAAGCAAAACCCTAAATAGAGTGGTTTACTGTGCTTAAACAAAAAAACAGCCAGCCCAAAAGTCATTGCCGGATAGAGAAATCTGGCTGGTACTCCTAGGCCAGGAGCAAGAAGCATAAAGCATGCAACGATGTAAATACCAATAAAAGTCCAGCTTTTTTGCTCAAAGATCTCAGGTGAATAGACATTTGGAGAAGATTCAAAATTAGAAGGAGGAATAATATTATTCATATTTCTTAAAAATTTAGAAGAAGCTTCTTCAACCTAATAATTCAGGACATGGTAACAGTCACGTTGGTCTTTTCAGAGACTTGCATCCACATTTCTATTTTCTGCAGAAATGCAATGGCATGACTAGCCACATTATGTCCTCTATACCAAGTAAATACTTCATCTGAAAGAGCTTGTAGTTCTATTACAGACAAATCCGTCTCAGTGATGTCTTGAGTCATTCTGAGAAGCCTAGGAGCTCCTTCTCTAGTAGTCTCATTTAGTGGAATAGAAGGAGATAAAGTATGAATGATGGGAACTACGCCATGGGCACAGTAAGAAGCTAACACACTAGATTTTTCAATATCTCTATTTTCATAAGAGAGCCACCCAAAAGCAGACTCTAGTAATAGCTCACTGATGTCATCACTACTGAGACAGCCCATTTCAAGTACAGGCGGTAAAGAGAGTGTTTCAAACTCAATTCCTGTCCGTTTACCGATATCAATAATCCTCAAAATTCCATATTGCTTGCAAAGCTTAGAAAGTTGAATTAGGGATGATTCATAGGCACGTCGCCGAGTGACAGTCCCTCCAAAAATAACGAGTTGCTGTTGTCTATCTCCTATCGGTGGAACAGAGTTTGGTTCTCCCATACTCGAAAATATAGGCAATACAGGAGTATGGACATGCTTTCCTTGGCTTAACGTACTTATCCGATTGGAATGTCGCACACAGTTGGTCAAGCTGGCATCACTCAGAATCGCAAGACTTGAAGCGAGTCGTCTTTGCAGAGCCGATGTCCAGAAGCTATGCTTCCAAGGCTTACCGTAAGCACAGTACAGCTCATGAAACATCGTCAGCAAAAGGGATTCAGGACAACTCTGTTTCCAGAGCTTCAAGCCACTTATAAGCCAATGGTACATAGACCATTTGGCATATCCATAACCTGAGAGATGCATTACAAGAATCTGAGGCTGCTGGTAGCTTAAGCAATGTAGTGCATCGCTCAAGCTACCAGCAGAGCGTTCTGGAAGAACCGTCACAGCAAATCCTTCAACTCGCGATGGCCCGCTCCAATTGGGGTCAGCAACAATAAAATGCGTTTCAATTCCAGTATGAGTCTTCATTTGCTCTGCTAAGCACAGCGCATAATCTCCAACCCCTCCAATAGCAGGGGGAAGCTTAGGAACAATACTAATAATTTTCAGAGTAGAAGGAGAGTTAAGCATCTTTGATAGCAATGCTCTTTTGAAACACGGCTAGAGTATGAATGTTGAGGCTCTTTGCGATCACCAAGGGCAAGCGTGAGGTTAATCCATCCAGCACTCTCACAATCTTTTCGGGAAGAATTTGCAACAGTACCCCAAGCTTCATATGACCATTGGTCAAAGGATTAGTGAATAATTCAATCTCTTTCAGCACCAAGCTCGTTCGCTGAGATATAGATTCAACTTCATCACGATGCAGCAGGAAAATATGGCCACTACCATCCGGCTGGAACTGCACTGACTCAAACTGACTCGTATCCTCAAAATCTGAGAATCGCGGTAACCTATTTCGAAAATAACCACCATTCGGCGTCGTCATCACCACATATCCCCCCGGCTTTACCAGAGAAGACACCTTCTCCAAGAACTCGTCGGGATGAGCCATATGCTCAATCACCTCAGCAATGAGCACCAAGTCAAAAGTCCCTGCGAGATCTAACTCAAATGCATTACCTACTGCGTAATGCACGGTGCCAGAATCATACTTCCGCTTCACATAATCAACGAGGTCGCCTCGTAAATCATTCCAGGTCACTTCATAGCCCAACTCTGCCAGGGCTAACGTGAAATTGCCCTGGGCTGCCGCTAAATCTAGAACGTGCTCACCAGGCTTGACTAATTTTTGAATCGTCTCTAAAGTTCTACGCCTGCGATTGTTATAGGCATAGCTATAGCCCAAACTTTCATTAGAGCCATAAATCTCTAAGCAATCATATTGATAGCTCAGCTTCCAAGACTCTGGCGCATCTGGAGCAATAGAAACTATTTTCATTGGAGCAAGCCTTTATAAAATAAATTAATGAAATAAGCGCTTATAGGGAACCAATTGATAGGTCGGTTCACCCTTGCGATCTCGAATAAACCGGGCAGGATTCCCTGCCACAATTGTCCCCGCTGCTACATTTTTCGTGACAACGGAACCCGCGCCGACTACAGCTCCCCGGCCGATATGAACCCCTGGTAAAACCATAGCTCTCGTAGCAATCCAAGCATAGTCTTCAACCACAATAGGCTTCTCCACCCCACCAAAGTGCTCAAGGTCATCGGGATCATGATAAGCAGTCAACAACATCACCTCCGGCGCAAGATTTACATTATGACCAATTTCAATTCCCCCTCGGCCATCCAAAACACAATCGCGATCAATCACAGAATGCTCTCCAATGCTTATCCCACCTTTCACATAAAGACGTAGTCCCATCAAAATAGAGCTTTCTTTGCCCAAGCTAATCCCCATTAGATTGTGCATCACCCATCGCCTTAATAGATGGCTAGGGAAACGTGAAATCAAGAAATTATGGAAAAAGAGAAGGCCATTATAAAAAAAATTTTTGACTAGAACTTTAGTAAACACAAAATCAAATATAGACAACTTGCAAGGATAATATATCTATGGGGAGCAGCTCAAACCATGATTCATGATATTGCTATCTCATTCAACAGTTGACAGTTCATATCATGACATTTAGGTTGAAGCATTTTGCATATAGACTCATCCGTTCAGTTAAAGACTGCATTGGCATACCTGCTCATAGCCATCCATCTTCCAAAGGAGACTGTCATCGTCCAACAGAGCGATGCTCTCTTGACATGCCTCAGGAGAGGGTTCTCATCAACTTTCGAAGAAACCCTAAACCTCATTCTACACAAGGCATCTAGACGTTTTGATCTCCCCTAAAAGGACAGTTCCCAAAATCACTATCAACTTAATTCAAAGCCTCAAGAAGAGAGTTCTTGCAAGAAAGGAACATACGAGAGTGTAAGCTTCACCTCGTTCGATACTAGATAATATAATCAAGCATACTTCTTCAGAATTTTTTCAGACTTATTCCGAAGATATGGAAAACCGATTAGAGCTGGGTGTCTAAAAAATTCTCCAAGTATTTTCCAGCGACTACGTGCAACTGCCTGATGAGGCCATTCAGATGCAAATTTTTCTTGCCAAACCCTAGATGACTCTTCTTCTGCAACATGCCAAATAGTTGAGCTTTTACTAGCATCATGGCAACGAAAGAATCCAAGATAATCATTCAGTTTAGTGAAGCTTCCCTTTAAGTAAAGCCTGCAGAAAAATTCAAGGTCCATTGCAAATTCAAGATCCTCATCAAGGGTTCCGAATTTTTGCATTGCATCGTTCGTCCAGAATGCTGTTTCAGAACAGACAATAAAATTTGTCTTCTCAGGATTAAAAGGAGGAAGAGGAGAACAACCAAACACTTTTCCATCAGCATCAATCAGGATCCTATTACCGTGAACCACAATAGAGCTGGGATTTTCACGAAAAGCAAGCACAACCTTCTGTAAAGTCGACTTTACGTAAATATCATCACTATTAATCCATCCAATATAGTCACCCGTAGACTTTGTTAGGCCTTTATTAATCGCATTAGCCTGCCCCGAATCCTTCTCACTCACCCAGTAAGTCAGGAAATCGCTATATTTCTGAATAATTTCGACTGAACAGTCTGTACTCCCACCATCGATCACTATGTATTCGAGATTTGGATACCCCTGCAACAACACAGAGCGAATCGTTGCCTCTAAAAACTGACCTTGGTTATAACTCGGGGTGACAATGCTGACCTTAGGCCAGGGAGAGCCATCTGGCATGCAATTTGGCATCTTCCTAATATTAGAAGTCCAAGGCCAGCCAGACCTTCCCGGTGGTGGCGAGGGTAAACTCTTCAAGCCTAGGCGCTCAGTAGAAACAAGCATATATACACATAACTTTACTAGTCTCGCATACTACCAAAATTATTCCTGAAGATCAGGATAAATACTTACAGAACATAAATATTTTTCATGCAGTTTATATCCAAAACAAGTCACACTTGCAATTTTTTATACGAGTATCGAAATATTCCGGAGATCAGTTTCAAGGACAGTATCATCAAATAGCAGTAGCCTCTCTAATTTGCCCAACATCTCTCCCTATCGTTCTTTGGGTCATATTGTGACCTTGCTCTAATGTCTAATTCTGAGTTGCTGTCCCCATTGATTTCCGAGATTGTTAGTGTCTCAACGGCACGTCCTTATCGCTTAGGCGTAGCAAGTCTTGGCAATTTACTCTATGTAGATCGAGGGTATCGGTTTACTTCTTTGCCTTCGGAGTTGCAAGGACAGCAACTCATCATGTCTTCCAACGAAGATGACTTTGTCGATTCGACGAATCATCTAGCTTTCAACTTGCAAGAGAGTGCACAGTTATTCGTTGCGGTCGAGGGAAACTATACTCAGAGACCAGGTTGGATAGATGACTCTTGGCAAATTCAGCCTGCTTCCATTGATGCTGGACTAGCCGGAGAATTTCACCTATTTTCCAAGTCTTTTGCTGCTGGACCAGTTGTCTTAGGAGGTAATGATCGTTCTAATACATCAGCGCGGAGTAACTACTTTGTCATTGCTGCTCCCATTTCTTCTCCTATCACTTCTGGTTCAGGTGACGATTCATCCACCCCACCTACTGAAGATACAGTTGCATCCACTTCTTTGATATCTGAAATTACTTCTGTGTCTAGTGGACGGAACTATAGTCTGGGGACAGCCAATACTGGTAATAGGCTTTATACAGATCGAAGCTACGTCTTTGACTCTTTGCCAGTGGGCTTGCAAGGTACAGAGCTAATTATGTCTTCTAACGAAGATGATTTTGTTGGTGATGATGTAAACCACTTGAGTTTTAGCTTATCGAGCGCATCCAAAGTTTATGTGGCTTTGGAGGATAACTATAGTCAGAGACCGGATTGGTTAGAAGAGTCTTGGCAGCCTGAAACGGGTTCTATTACAGCAGGAGCTGCAGGGCGCTTCGAATTATTCTCAAAAACGTTTGCTCCCGGCTCGGTCGTCTTAGGTGGAAATGGGCGAGGAGAGACAAGAGCTCGCAGTAATTATTTCGTGCTAGTCGCAGCAGATGAGTCAGCCGATGAACTAGATGCATCGGAGGTCGGCAATACTGGACAGAATTCTGATGGTAGCTCTAGCCCTGATGTAGAAGTTGCCGCTCTAATCACGGAAATTACCGAGGTCTCCAGCAATCGCCCTTATCTCTTAGAAACTGCTGAACTAGGCCAGCGTCTTTATACTGATCGGGATTACGCTATCACTTCAATGCCTCCTGAATTGCAAGGTCAAGCGCTAATAATGCCTTCTAATGAAGATGATTTTATTAATGACTCCGATCATTTGAGCTTTAACTTAAGGTCTACTGCAAATGTTTTTGTTGCTTTAGAGGGAAATTATGTACAGAGGCCTAATTGGCTAGATGATTCTTGGCATTCGACCAATTCTTCTATATCAGCCGAAGGAGCAGGGGAATTTTCGCTATTCTCTAAAATTTTTTCCCCAGGTCAAGTTGTCTTAGGTGGCAATGATAGGAACAATACAGAAGCTCGAAGTAACTATTTTGTGATTGCAGCCTCTGAGTCTGTACAGCTAGATACGACTGAAATAGACTTGCCTATGAAGCTAAATATCATGCCCATGGGTGATTCCATTACAGAAGGATTTAATGTCTCTGGAGGATATCGAAAGCCACTTTATAATTTATTGACAGCTGAAGATTACAACTTTGATTTTGTTGGCTCTAAGTTGCAGTTAAATCCCAGTGACTCGTCTCCTGATCCCAATCACTGGGGCCAGGCAGGGTGGCAAATTGCTGACACAAATGAAGAGTTGGATGGCAAGTCATATGTCTCACTGCAAGGAAATGAGTCGCGTACCGAAGGCTCAAAGCGTCAAGGCCTGTTTGATGAAATAGCCTCAGCTATCTCACCTAATTACTTTTCTACTAGCTCCAGTGAGCGAAATATTGTTCTACTGATGATCGGAACAAATGATTTAATTCATCAAGTTGTGGGTACGGACTACGGAGCAGTCCCGGCAGGAGACCTTGGGGATAATGCGGAGGGTGAGCAACAGAATTACCTTGCAGAATCCAATTTTTCAAGGCTTCGGTCTCTTGTTGGTGAGATAGACATCCACGCATCTCGGCATGAATTGAATCTAGAGGTTGTAATCTCTACTATTCCAGATATCAGCCTTAACTATCCAGGAGGAGACCCAATAAGTAGTACAACGAGGTCAGAGTTACTCGAATACAACGACTTAATTCGCTATGAGCTTGGTTCTAGTAACTATCAAAATATTTCTGTTTCGACAGTAGATCAGTATCAAGCAACTTTAGGATATTTAAGTGATGGAATACACCCTTCAGGAACAGGATTTGAACACATGGCCCAAGAATGGTTGAGGGGAATTCAAGTGACCTGATACTAACTGTTTTACTCAGTATCGAAACGTAGTGATATAGAAGTGAAACTGAGAACCAATCGGCAGTAACAATATCTTGGTGATGCTACAGCACTTATCAATCAGTTGAGGTGCAGTAGCAAGCATTTGTAAACCATCCTTTGATGTCTTGCTCTGTCACTTGAGAGAAGGCTTCATCGAGTGCTTTTTCTAATGCCTCATAATGTGGAGTCTCTATTGAACGCA
>CALECT010000036.1 GCA_937949725.1 uncultured Pseudanabaenaceae cyanobacterium | reverse complement strand
AACTACCCCAAAGCCCTAAAGCTCCACCAACAAAGCCTCACCCTCGCCCAACAGCTTCAACTCCCCAAGCAACAAGCCATCAGCCTGTATAACCTCGGAACCGTTTACAGCTATCAAAGCCAAACAGATAAAGCCCTTCAGCACTTTCAACAGTCCCTCAACCTTGCCCGCTCCCTCAAACATCCCCAACTCGAAATCAACGGTCTAATCGGACTGGGGTCGGTGTATCAAGACCAAGGAGATTATCCCAAGGCGATCGCCACCCAAGAGCAAAGCCTTGCCCTAGCTCGCCAGCTTTCAAACCCTCCCCTAGAAGCCCGTGCCCTCGGCAGCCTCGCCAATCTCCATGACCTATCCGGCGACTATCCCCAAGCGATCGCCCTCCATCACCAAGCCATTGCCATTTTCCAAGCCCTAGACGATCCCAGAAGTGAAGCCCAGGCGCTCAATAATTTAGCCCTGATCTATACAGCCCAGGGATACTACAACGAAGCAATCGAGCAATATTCTACAAACAATGGCAAACCAATGGAAATAAAGCCCATGCGCTCAGGCAAGCCATGTTGAGAACCATGGCTTGCCTGAGCGCCCATACACTGGTCTGCCTTTACGCTCATGGGAGATTCAAAATAGGTCACCCATAACCTAACAACTAGTTCGCAACCAGTTGCTGCGCAATCGCCGCCTCCTTCACTCCATCCCCAATAAACACAAGCTTCGTCTGCCGGGGCTCACCCTCACGCCAGGGACGATCGAAGAAATAATCAAAGCGATCGCCCACCCCCTGCATCACCAAGCGCATCGGCTTATTGGGCACATTAACAAACCCCTTCACCCGATAAACCTCCTGCTCCTGAGTAATCTGCTTCAGTTGTTTTACCAACGCCTTAGGCTCAAAACCCGCCTCACTCTGCCAGACAATGGAATTAATTTCCTCGTCATGCTCATGCTCTTCTTCATGGTCATGGTGGCTATGACGGCTATCCAAGTTATCTTCCACAGCCGCATTGAAACCCAGCAGAACGTCCGCCGCAATCTCACCATGGGTACAAGGAATGATTTTCACATGGGCAGGCGTCTCGCTCTTGAGCCAAGCAATTACCTTATCCTTAGTTGCTTCATCAACTTGGTCTGCCTTGGTCAGCAACACCATATCAGCACAGGCCAGTTGATCTTCAAAAAGCTCTTCAATAGGTGTCTCATGGTCAAGGCTATCGTCTTCCTGTCGCTGAGCTTCCACCGCATCCAGGTCCGTCGCAAACTGCCCCGCCGCCACCGCCGCCGCATCCACAACTGTAATCACGCCATCCACCGTTGCTCCAGTGCGCACCTCAGGCCAGCGGAAGGCTTGGATTAAAGGCTTGGGCAAGGCTAAGCCACTGGTCTCAATTAACATGCAGTCAATTTGATCACGGCGCTTGAGTAGCTCCTGCATCGTTGGCAAAAACTCTTCTTGCACCGTGCAGCAGAGACAGCCATTGGTCAGCTCAACAATATTTTGCCCCGGCGTTTCATCCTCATCGCACACCTGGCATTCACGAATCAGATCCCCATCAATACCCACCTCACCAAACTCATTCACCAAGACAGCAATGCGACGCCCCTCGGCATTTTGCAACAGGTTACGCACCAGGGTGGTTTTACCCGCGCCCAAAAATCCGGTGATCACGGTAACTGGAATCTTATGCATGATTAAGTCGTATTGGGGTTGAACAAGTCACCTAGGCTAAAAGCCCGTTTCTTGCGTTTGGTCCCCCTTCTCTCTTAGGAGAAGGGGCTAGAGGGTGAGGTTGGCTTTTGGATTGTTGTACCAAGGCCTAAATAGCAAGAGAGACGTCACAAGTGACGTCTCTACAGGGGAAAGCATGAGCCACCACTTGAAATGGGGGAAAGGCCTCAATTACCCGACAAAGACGCCAGAGAGAAAGGCTAAACCAGCACCGCAGAAGACAAATCCTGCATAACGCAGAACCGTCAAGGGGTTTTGAGCCAGGCGAGCAGTTGCAACCTTGGCAACGCCATAAGCAGTTGTGGCAACACCTAGTTGAACCACCGTCAAGCCAATCAAGTAACTCCACAGAGGGGTCATCTCAGCCCCAAAAATTGCTTCGCCAAAGGCATAACCGTGGAATAAGCCTGCGATCGCCCCCAATCCCAACATCCAAAAGCTCTTCGGCTCAGCCTGACGTGCCAGGAAGAAGCCCGCCAATGCCAAAGATAACGTAATACCAACCTCTACAAGAGGCAGACTGCCAGAGCTGAGATGAAACGCCGCACCACCCAATCCACCTAATACAAATGCGATGGGGAGCCACAGCCCTACGGAAACGCGCAAAGCCAACAAACCGATCGCAAGCACAAACAAAAAATGATCAGGCCCCAAAATGGGATGGGCCAGGCCAGACATCAGGCCTTCAAAAGCAGTGGCCGGAAGCCGACCGCCCAGAGGATGGTGAGCTAATGCGGGCTGAGCATAGAGCCCAGAAGCCACCGCGACCGTCGCTAGGGGACAAAGAATACTGCCGAAACCATTCGACAAGCCAAAACGAATCATAGATTTCATAGATATCACACCTGTTTCGCGCAGATGTGTTCGCGTGAATGAACATAAGGTCAAGCCTTGGGCCACAAGAAGCCGCAGGCTGCTGCTAATGGTGGGCGTTCTGACTTAGGACCGCCATGGGAGACACATTACTCCTCAAGCCTGACAACCCATTACAGCTGCGCGACAGTGCCAGAATTTCACCGGACTTTCCCCATCATTCCCTAGGGCTGATCGTCCCAGGGCCATTAGCGCTTTACCACTATAAAGCCGAATGGCGATCGCCCCAGGTTGCTTGGGTTCAAAGGGAGCCTCGCCCTATCCGGACAAAAGCTGCCCCAGCGGACAGTTCAACAAGCGGTCTAGGGTCGGCATCTTTGGAAACCGCATCTCGGTCAAGGAACTCAACACACACAAAAACTAAACCGCTGGGGAGATCGGCCAGTCTCTCGAAGCTTTGTAGCTGCAACCATCGGCTTAGCAATTGATTCCTCACCACAAGTCATACATCACCATGAACCGCTCTTCTGTCTCTCTAACGCTCTCCACTGCTTTCCTCGCCACGGCTGGTCTCTCTTTTGCCACGGCAGCAGTTCCAGCAGCCCAAGCCGCTAGCTCGCTATTTAGTGAGCAATCGGTCAATGCCTCTCAATTCGTCGTCATGGCTGCCCCTCGCAACGATGTGGATTACAACCTCGTTGTCCTAGAGCAAAAGTCCAGTAGCCGCGATTGCTGGACCGAGAGCAACGGCGTAATCAATCCACTCCTTCTCAACTTCGACTTCTCCGGCATCTGTGGCCGCGCCACCGATAGCAATGGTTATTCCATCCGCATGGCAGGGGAAGATCTAGGCCTTCAGTACAGCCTGCGCCTCGTGGACAGAGGCAACTATGTCGCTCTTTTAGCTGCTCCTAATCGCCGTAACCAATCTACCCTCGAAATTGGTCGCACCCAAAGTTCAGAGAAAGACTTCCTAGCCGTAGAACTCAATCCTGGCTGGAACCTCAGCCGCCGAGTCTATGACGGCAAGCCCCTGGGTCACATCTACTTCTCCAATGAGATGTCCCTTGCCAATACCATTGCGGCATCCCCGAACGTTCCAGCAACTTCCCCCCAACCAACCGTCGCCCAGCCAGTTGCTACGCAGCCCATCACCCAACCCATCGCGACCCAGCCCGTAACCACGCCAGATAGTGATGTAGTCACCATTGGCGAAACCCTACCGCTACCTCCTGTCATAGCTGGTGGTAATATCGCTTCCACTCCCGTAATCATTCCAGTGGAGCAACCTCCCGTCATCGCTGAGCCAGTTGCCCAAGCCCCAGAAGTTGTCATTCCAACATCACAGACCATAGCTTCGCCTTTAGCAGACAAGCCCTACTACGCTGAGCTCAATGCACTCTACCAGGACATCATGGGCCGTCCTGTGGATGAATCAGGTCTAGCAACCTACAGCAAGCGCTTGGATCAAGGCAAAAGCTTGGACTGGGTCAGCGATCGCCTCCGCAGCAGTAAAGAAGGTCAAGCCGTCGCCATCGACCGCCTCTACCAAGAAGTACTGGGTCGCGAAGCCGATGCAGGTGGACTGCGAACCTACGGCAAACGCCTCGCTCGGGGTTGGACCCTTTCCCAAGTTCGCAGCGACTTAGCGAACAGCAAAGAAGCCCAACAGCGCCTAGCCAATCGCTAAAACGAAACGACATTTTCCCCATTTAACGTCTTCTAAACAGATATTAAATGGGGAGAATATTGCCTTGATTATCGTTATCCAAGCTCCAAATCCCCCCTACAACAGCCTCACCAACTGCCCTTCACGAGCCAGTTCACTATTGGGGAAACGCGCTGCAATCGCCTGTTCAAACTGCACCAGCCATTCATCACTGCAAAAAGGGCGATGGCGAGCCACCATCAAACGCTTCACCTTCGCTTGCTCCGCCAAGTGCAAACCCGCTTGCCAATCCAAATCTACTGCCCCAGGATCAAAATGCTCTCCTAAAGGATGCTGTGTTGCCCGCCAATCATGGTCCGAATCAGCTGTGCCATAGATCATCAAATCAGCTTGATCAGCCATGGCCAGAAGCTCTTCCCAATCATGATCGCTCTCAGGGAGCTCTGTGGCAGTGCTATAAACCAGGGTCCAATTTCCCCAGGTGATGCGATACCCCAACACGGGCTCAACGGGACAAAGGTTAAAAACTTCAACAACAATGCCATCCCCTAAATCGAGCTTATCCCTCGATTTAATATCCTGGAACGTCAACTCAGCCTTCATATCCTGGAGGGAGACTGCACAGTAGGGACGCCGCATCTGGTCCATCAACTGCTGCTTAATCGAGGCTCCCGTAATCGCAATGGGACCATAAATATCAAAGTGATTATTTGACTCAAAGGCAGGGAGGAAAAACGGAAATCCTTGGATACGATCCCAATGGGTCCGAGTGAAAAAAAGCTGGGCTGAATCTGAATCACCTTGCCCCGGCCCCTTATGCTGTCCTTGACTCAGACTTTGGCCCAAGGAACAGAGTCCACTACCCCCATCGAAAATGAGGCGGCGATCGCCCAAACGGATTTCAATGGAAGTGGTGTGTCCCCCATAGCGATATTGATTTTTCTCTAGCGAAGGGAAATTTCCCCTCACTCCCCAGCAGCGAACTGCTGGAGCTGGGGAATGTTGCGCTTGACCAGCCTGTGTTGAACTCGATTGCTGAGTCACTGCAATCGCTACCGACAGGGAGCCAGTTTCGCCGGATAGGGGGAGCCACTCTGACATTGTGGGGAATGACCGGCAGTCGGATGAGATAAACGCAGATGCTCAAGAACTGTCTGCAAGCCTCAACAATGGACCAAATCCATTGCATCACTTGCAAACAGCCTTTTGCTACTGAGAAATAGATTACTGCCTTAATGATGGTTTTGCTACATTCTTTACCCATTTACCAATGGAGCACTGAATAGGAGCGATGAACCTCGTGACCTGTAAATCTCAAAGGTCTATGGAACAACTAGCGTAATCCACCATCAAAACACCAACTTCTACTTGTGAGCTTTGATGCACTCTTCTACGAGAGCTGCAACTTGGTCAGCATCCTTCCAACCCAGAATCTCGGTTTCCTTCTTCTCGAGGTTCTTGTAAGTGCGGAAAAACTCAGCAACTTCCTCTAGACGATGGGGGTCAAAGTCCTTGAGGGAATGAACATTGGCGTAGCGAGGATCTTCCGCAGGGACGCAGAGCAACTTCTCGTCGCGATCGCCGCCATCAATCATCTCCAGCATGCCGATGGGGCGAGCCGTGATCACGCAGCCAGGAAAGGTGGGCTGATCCATCACCACAATGCCGTCGAGGGGGTCGCCATCGTCAGCCAAGGTGTTAGGAATGAAGCCATAGTCGTAGGGGTAGTGAACCGAGGCAAACAGCACTCGGTCCAAAGCCATGGCATTCAAGTCTTTATCAAACTCGTACTTATTCTTGCTGCCTGCAGGAATTTCCACCAAAACATTGACCAAGCCGGGTTTTGGCTGGGCAGGAATACGAGATAAATCCACTGGGTTTCTCCAAGCTGTTCCACGTCAATGGAAGAAGGCATGATGCAAGAACAACCAGCCTCACTAAGGCTAGCGATCGCATCATGCCTTCTATCCAGACAGCATTTTACAGCGATTTGTCCAGAGCCTAGTCAGCAACCTAGCAAAACAATCCCTGAGCAGAGCCAATCTTCCTTGCAAGCAATCGCTTTTGCAGCCTCCGGCTCTGGAGGTTTAAGGTTGGCTCCGCTCCGCTCCCAGTTCCCCCCCCTGGGATAGGTGCGTTAATCTCTCAGTCAAGGGTGAGGTTGAAAGAGAAGAAGGAACCTCTGGAGCGTAGCGAAATACAGTACTCAGCGGGAAAACCAGCGTGAGGACAGCAATGAAAATTCCAATCAAATCGACCAACTTCGGGTGAGGGTGATCGTCAGAATCGACTGGGTTGCTATGGGGGTCCATAATTATGAGTAAAATTTACGATGGTTTAGGTCAGCCAAGTCTTGACTGCTGTGCCATCAAGCAGAGAATCAGAACAGTTGTTTTGTTCTACGGATATCCTAGCAAGATTCCGGAACAAGGTCAGTTGGGAGAATACCTGTATTGTCAAGACTGCCTAATAATGAGATATAGCTCGTTATTCCAGTCTGCTAAGGCGCTATATCCCAATGGGGGAGGAGCATTGCAGTGATCTGCTTGAATTTAGGCTGAACTGAAGCGCAGGATCAAGTCCACAGCAAACATAGTCAGCCCTACGGAACCAACAAATAAACATTGAAACATCTGCCCATCAGATGGCCTAGAAGGTGAGACCATCGCCATCAACTCTCATCCTTATCTGATGAGCTTGAAGCAGAAGAGGAATTGCCACCCTCTCCCTTGGGAAGGGAAGCCTGGCCCGTTTCTAACAGCTGACGAATGGCGCGCATTTCTTCTAAGAGTGCCTCTAATAGATTCTGCGTTGCAGTATGGGGAGATGAAAGTACTTCCACCGTAACTTGCTTAATCTTCAGGACATCCTGAGCAAACCGAGCCACCTCATTGGGGTGAAACATTAGCGCTTCGCGGGGATCCTTGCGATATTCAGGATTGAGCCGCTTGGGATTAAAGGCTGGATTGACTTCCACTAAGTCGGTATTGGCATAACGATAAATGGAAGCTCTAGAACGATTTAAGGCACGCTGCACAGCTTCTAGATCCAGCATGCCAGCATCGCTATTGACCTCGGGAACAGCAGCATCCCCGCTAGCAACAGGCGAAGCAAGGGGGGGCTGAGCATCGGAGGAATTAGGGTGAGTCATGACAAGAGCTGGAAGCTATGATTGGCACATTGGAACCGGACAAGTCAGAGAATCACGGGCAGGGACTAAATGACGGCTCAATGGGACATGAAGTGAGCTTTCTCGTCGATTTAGAAAAATCTGATTTAGCAACAACCATCCTGGCTGGGTTCGTTGGACCTACAAGCTTGGCAGAGAGACAACAGTGAACCGATTCCCCCCACAAGCCTTGTCCAAGAGCAAAAGATTAAGCCAAGCGAGGTGAGTTGTCGGGCGGGACATCCTGCCATCGACCTGAACCTACGGCAGCATTGGCTTCTTTGACATTGACGTCACCGGTATAAATAGCTCGGCCTACAATCGCGCCACTGACGCCTAAGGGCTCTAACGCTAGAAGGCTGAGCAGATCGGACAGGGAGCTCACCCCACCGGAGGCAATCACTGGAATGGAAAGGGATTCTGCCAGGGAGCGGAGGGACTCCAGGTTGGGGCCTTCCATGGTGCCGTCCCGATGAATATCGGTGTAGATGATTGCAGCTGCGCCATAGTCAGCCATGCGCTGGGCTAACTCGGTCGCCATAACCTCTGAGGTTTCCAGCCAGCCTCGGGTGGCAACTTTGCCATCACGGGCATCAATACCAATCGTGATGTGACCCGGAAATTCTGCACAGAGCTTTTGCACGAGGTCTGGTTGCTCCACCGCGACGGTGCCGAGAATGGCATTACTGACGCCAAGATCGAGGAGGCGGGCGACGCTGTCGCGATCGCGCAGTCCACCACCCACCTGAATGGGAATGGAGAGAGCTTGGGCGATCGCTGCAATAACACTGTGATTGACTGGGGTGCCTTCCTTGGCACCATCTAGATCAACGAGGTGAAGCCGCGTAGCTCCCTGCTCTGCCCAATGCTGAGCCATGGCAACGGGATCCTTGCCAAAGACTTCGGCTTGGCCATAATCACCTTGGTAGAGCCGAACACATTGTCCCCCGAGGAGATCAATGGCTGGGATAACGTCCATGCTGTCATTCGCCTGTGCGATTCATCGCTTTCTAGGCTATCAGGATGCACCGCGTCTATTGGGTTAAGGATCTTGTGGAAAGGATTGAGAAGGTCGGAATGGCCCAGAAATAAGAAGTCACGCCTAAGCCTCTATTCCTCAAGTTTCCATTCCCCGTTCGCAGCCTGAATTTCTTCGAGGGAGCGCCAGCCCGGTAACCACAGCTGTCGATCCTTCAACAGCTTGGCATTGACCCACACCCGTACCTCGTCGTCACAGGAAGCCTGCATTTCAGCAAAAACCCAAGGCCCCTGATTTTTCCGAGTCACAACTTGGAAATGTCGCCAGCCCAGGGTCTTTTGTTGAGCAGTCCATTTGGAACCAAGCAAATGGGGATATTTTTGTTTTTTAGCCATGGGAGCGGGAGAAGATTGCTCAAGCTAAAGTTGCAATGACGCAGCTGTAGTCTTGGCCGTGAAGGGTGACATATTTGAATTCTAGGCTGACTTCTAAAGATTCACCCGAGGCTTTGCGATGAAAAGACTTGAGGTTGAGGCTGGAATGCTGCTGCAGATGGCCCCAAATGGTCTGCCAATCTTCAGGGGCAAGGCGCTCGTCCAAGGCTTCCATAGAGAGGCCCACCAGGTCATTGTGACTATAGCCCAACTGCTCACCGGCACTGACATTGGCATCGATGATGTGGTTATTTCGATCAATAAACATGACGTAGTCACCACTGCAACTGATCACCTGTTGAGCCAGCAACATGGCTCGGCTGCTGTCCTGCTCTTGTAGCTGAAGTCGCAGGGCACGGTTATCGGTTTCGAGCTGTTTGCGATAGCGGTGGAATTGCAGCTGGTTCTCTAATCGAATGACAACTTCTTCTGCTTGAACCGGCTGGGCAATGTAATCGGTAATGCCTAGTTTAAGGGCTTTGATTTTGTCAGACACACTATGGAGATTGCTCATCATCAAAATGGGCAAGCGCTGGAGCTGGCGATCGCGCAACATCGCCTGAGCCAGCTCAAAGCCTCGCTCCGGCATGGTCATATCCATAAGAATGGCATCGGGTTCTAAATGTTTGACCTGGGGCAGAGTATTCGCCCCCTGACGCAGCAGCTCTAATCTGTACCCCCGCTGACGCAGTAGGACCTGGAGCGTATCTTCACCAGAAACCTGCTCCATGATGCAAACAATCACCATTTCATCGGCAGGCAGTAGCGCCGTGACCTTTGGGCTGGTGAGAATGCGCAGAATTTCTCGCTCAGTTTTTTCTAGCTCGCTGGGATGCTGGGACCCCTGAGTGGAGAGGGCTTGGTGGTAGCGAACGAGGCGCTCCAAATCACTACAGGCCGCCACAAAATCCTGGGGGTCTATGTAGGTTTGGCGCAGTAGCGTCGCGAGATCCACAGTGGGATTGATGGTGGAAGACGCAAACTGTTCTCGCAACAGCTTACGCAGATAGTAGCTCAGGGTCGGGGAGAGCTGCACTGACGATGATTCAAAACTGTCCTTCGCGATCGCATCTATGGCCATGGAAATTCCGCATTGACGAGAACTTAGGCACTAGCCGATGACTTAGCAAAGCCTCACAGCTCCATTGCACCTCCAGTTTCTCTAGGTTTCCCGTTCGGTGACTCCGCTTAAACGTTCTTGAATTCTAGAAAAACGATATTTACGCTATTTGGCTGCTACGAATCAGCAGCAGTGCTGGGTCACGCTCCAGAACAATAGAAATCTGCGGTAAATACGGAGGCTTCAGGACAGTTCACAGTCTTTTTATCACTGCCTAAAACATCAAACAGTCTCACTACCCGGAAGACGTGGCGAACAGCAGTCCTCCATAATAAAAGTGATTGATTTTTCTTAATGAGACTGAGCAGCGGTATGGCCAGGGACTTGCGGGGATTTTTACAGCTGCTCGAAAAACGCGGACAACTCAAGCGCATCACCGCCGAAGTCGATCCCAACCAAGAGATTGCTGAGATTGCAACTCGAATGATGCAGGCTGGAGGTCCGGCCCTGCTGTTTGAAAACGTAAAGGGCTCCGACATGCCCGTAGCTGTGAATGTCATGGGGACGGTGCAGCGCGTCTGCTGGTCCATGAATGTGGAAGAGCCGGAGGAGCTGGAAAAGCTGGGGGATAAGCTAGCGCTGCTTTACCAGCCTCGCCCGCCCAAGAAGTTCTCCCAGGCAGTGGACTTTGGCAAGGTGCTGTTTGACGTCGTCAAAGCCAAGCCCATGCGAGACTTGTTGCCTGTTTGTCAGCAAGTTGTCCTCAAAGACGATGAGGTAGATCTGACTAAAATTCCCTTTCTCAAGGTTTACCCTGGCGATGCAGGCAAGGTTCTCACCTTGGGCTTGATGATCACGAAGGATCCCGAAAGCGGTATCCCTAACGTCGGCGTCTACCGACTCCAGCTCCATTCCAAGAACACCATGACAGTACAGTGGCTTTCGGTCAGGGGGCCTACGCGTCACCTGCGTAAGGCGGCTGCCATAGGCAAGAAACTGGAAGTGGCGATCGCCATCGGCGTAGATCCGCTAGTGATCATGGCGGCGGCCACACCGCTCCCCATTGACCTCTCCGAATGGCTGTTTGCAGGCATCTACGGCGGCAAGGGCGTGCGCCTAGCAAATTGCAAAACCGTTGATCTACAAGTGCCCGCTGACTCCGAAATTGTTCTGGAAGGCACCATCACCCCCGGCGAAACCGCTGTGGATGGACCCGCTGGAGACCATATGGGCTACTACGGTGCCATAAATGAAGCGGCTCCTCTATTCCGCTTCCACTGCGTCACCCATCGCAAAGATCCGATTTATCTCACCACTTTTAGCGGTCGTCCCCCTAAAGAAGACGCCATGATGGCGATCGCCCTCAACCGCATCTATACCCCTATTCTGCGCCAGCAAGTCCCGGAGATTAAGGACTTCTTCCTGCCCATGGAGGCCCTGAGCTATAAAGCAGCAGTCATCTCCATCGAGAAGTCTTACCCCGGCCAGGCCCGCCGGGCTGCTTTGGCCTTTTGGAGTGCCCTGCCCCAGTTCACCTACACCAAGTTCGTGATTGTGGTGGATCAGGAAATCAACATCCGTGACCCCAGAGCTGTGGTTTGGGCAATCACCTCTAAAGTCGATCCAGTGCGGGACGTGTTTATCTTGCCGAACAATCCCTTCGATAAACTCGACTTTGCCACAGAACAGCCTGGACTGGGCGGAAAAATGGGCATTGATGCCACAACAAAAGTGGCCCCCGAAAGCGATCGCGTTTGGCCCGGAACCCTAGAACCCACTGACGAAATTGCCGCTAGAGTTGATGCTCGCTGGGCAGAATATGGCTTAGCAGACATCAACCTAGGCGAGGTTGACCCCAATCTCTTCGGCTATGACATCCCGAAATCCTCTACCCCCTGAAGGGCTGAACATCCCCCCCGAACGGCGCAGCGTTAAATCCCTCTGGTTTAGCACCCTGATTCGCCTGCCCGATTCCGTCATTCCCAACATTTGGAAGCGAGTCGGCCTCTGCGGATTTGTGGGATTGACGGTGTCCTGGGGCTATAGCCAAGGCGCAAACTGGTTGGCCCAGCCAGGGGTGACAAATGCCGTGCCCAGTCTGGTTTTAGGCTTACTCCTCGTGTTTAGAACAAACACAGCCTACGATCGCTTTTGGGAAGGCCGCAAGAGCTGGGGGCGCATTGTCAATGCTAGCCGTAACCTCGTGCGCCAAATTCTAGTAGCGGTGCAGACCCATTCTGATCAAGAACAGGAGCAGCAGCGCCAGATTATTCGTCTGGTCGCCGGATTTGCGATAGCAACCAAACAGCAGCTGCGGGGAGAAGCCCTATTAAAGTTTGAATTTGATGGTGTCCTTACAGATCATCAATTCGATTTGCTCCGTGGCGTTAACCATCCGCCCCTAGAAATTGCGGTGTGGGTCGACGATTATCTACAACAGCAACGACATCAGGGCAATCTAGATCCCTTCCAAATCAATAGCCTCATGGCGCTAATGCGTGAACTCGTCGATGCCCTAGGTGCCTGCGAACGCATTTTAAAAACGCCCGTCCCCCTGGCCTATTCCATTCATCTCAAACAATTACTATTGATTTATTGTCTGGCTCTACCCTTTACCTTAGTGTCCACCTTGGGTTGGCTGACCTCGGTAGCCACCGCGCTAGTGAGCTTTACCATGCTGGGTATTGAGGCGATCGCGCTAGACATCGAGAATCCCTTTGGACGCGATCGCCATGACCTCCCCTTAGAGGCAATCTGCGCCACCATCCGCCACAACATGGAAGATCTGATTGCTCTTGGTCCTGCCTGCGGTCGCCGCAACGTAGATAGTTAAGGTCACTAGTCCAGGACAGCATTACGATTCAGCGCAATCAACTTCTTAAACGACTCCGTATCTAGTTCTGTCAACCAAGCCTCATCATTGCCAACGACGGTCCCAGCTAGCTTCTTCTTATCCTCAATCATTTCGTCAATTCGCTCTTCCAAGGTTCCCGTTGCGACGAACTTATGGACAAAAACGGTCTTGTCTTGACCAATGCGAAAGGCACGGTCCGTAGCTTGGTTTTCTACGGCGGGATTCCACCAGCGATCAAAGTGGAAGACGTGGTTAGCTTTGGTAAGGGTGATGCCCACGCCCCCTGCTTTAAGGGAGAGGATGAAGACGGAGGGATCGGTGGCAGGGTCTTGGAAGGTGGTGATCATGCGATCGCGCTGTTTCGCATTAGTCCCGCCATGCAACCAATAGGTGTTGTAATAACAAGTCTGGCGAAAATACTGTTCTAGGGCATCGCCAATCTCGCGGAACTGGGTGAAGATCAACATGCTTTCCCCTTCGGCCATGACTTCGGCGGTCATCTCCGCTAGGCGCTCTAGCTTGTGCGATCGCACCGTCGAGAAATCACTGCCATCGTGCAAAAACTGAGCGGGGTGATTGCAAATCTGCTTCAGCTTGGTCAGGGAACCCAGGATTAGCCCCCGCCGCTCCATGCCCTTGGTTTCTTCTAGCTTGCCTGCAATATCTTTGACAACGACTTCATAGAGAGAGGCCTGTTCTTTGGTGAGGTGGCAGTAGACCTTTTGCTCCACTTTGTCAGGGAGGTCTTTGATGATGCTGGCGTCGGTTTTGAGGCGGCGG
>CALECT010000035.1 GCA_937949725.1 uncultured Pseudanabaenaceae cyanobacterium | reverse complement strand
ATAGAGTTCGGGTGAGGTCATGGTCCATGCTCTTTGTGTAGGAACTCGAGCCTGCCATATCTCACCCCTCCTCGTCATCTCGGTCTCAGTGAGAATCACCCTACAACGAGGCTTTCAAGACTTTTCTGCATCACTAAGGGGGGACAGCTATTAGTATTTGGTATGAGTTATCTGTGGGAGTGAAGGATTGGGTCTAAACCCGCCCTTACGGCAGGCCTATCATTACGTCAGATCGCGCCAGATCAGCCCAGCATCCCGAACGCTTCGAGGTAAGCGTCATAGGTGTCGTCGCCAAAGCAAACGAAGCTGACACCTTGGATAACATCATCTGACATCAGAAATTCCTGAACGGTTTCCAAGGCAATACTTGCAGCTTGCTCCAACGGATAGCCGTAGACCCCGCAGCTGATCGCAGGAAAAGCTACGGTTTTGAGATTATGAGCAGCGGCAAGCTTGAGGCTTTCGCGGTAACAAGAGGCTAGGAGCGCGGCCTCATCGCGATCGCCCCCCTGCCAAACCGGCCCCACGGAATGAATCACAAACTGGGCGGGGATCTGAAAACCCGGCGTAATCTTGGCCTGGCCCGTTTCGCAGCCCTTTAGAGCTTTGCAAGCAACGAGGAATTCTGGCCCAGCAGCTTTATGGATTGCACCATCCACGCCACCGCCCCCCAGCAGAGAGCTGTTCGCAGCATTGACGATCGCATCCATAGCCAAGGTTGTAATATCTCCCTGCAAAATTCCCATGCGTTCCAACACCACGGCTTACTCCTCGCTGCGCTAAGGCTTCCAGCATATCGCCGCTGTCCAAGCGATTTACAGAGAATTGCGGCATTCTAGATAGAGAGTGACAGGGCATGGCAGGAAATTTGAACGGTTTCAAGCAATGAGACCGTGAGCAGTAAAGGAATTGGGTCCGTTGGTGGAATTGCTTTCAGGCGGCATGGCTGCGATCGCCCATGTTGTCTTTTTCGACATTGCCGGTATCCCCCTCGTCTTGCTGTGGCTGACGCTGGGAGCCATCGTCACGACGCTACGGTTGGGCTTCATTAACCTGCGAGGCTTGCCCCAGGCCATCAAGATTTTGGCAGGTTCAACTGACCTGCTGCTCTCCTCAGACGAAGCGGAGAATCCCGTTGAAGCGGATGTAGAGACTTCAGGACAAATCTCTTCACTGCAAGCTTTGGCGACGGCGGTATCCGCTACCGTCGGACTGGGCAGCATTGCCGGGGTGGCGATCGCCCTCCGCATTGGCGGTCCCGGTGCCATGTTTTGGATGACCCTGGTGGGCCTCTTCGGCATGAGCCTCAAGTTTGTGGAAGTCACCCTGGGGCAAAAGTATCGCGTGGTTTTGCCCGATGGAACGCCCTTGGGTGGACCGATGTATTACCTCTCCCGAGGCTTGATGGAGCGGGGATTACCCACCTTGGGTCGCTGGCTGGCGGTGATTTTTTCCTTGTTTTGCATTGGTGGAGCGATCGCCGGGGGCGGCATGTTCCAGGTGAGCCAATCCTACGGTGCGGTTCGCCAGGTGATTGGCCTACCCGCCTGGCTCTATGGCTGGAGCCTAATGATGTTGGTGGGCTGGGTGACGATGGGCGGTGCAAGGCGCATTGGTCAAGTCGCCGCCAAGCTAGTTCCGATTATGGGTGGGGTTTATGGCTTGGGCTGTGCTTGGGTGATTGTGCAGCATCACGACCAGCTCTTAGCTGTGTTGGCAACGGTTTTAAGGGCAGCTTTTCATCCCATAGCAGCAGTGGGCGGTGTGGTTGGGGTAATCGCCGTGGGGTTACAGCGCGCGGCTTTTACTTGTGAAGCAGGGTTGGGTTCGGCGGCGATCGCCCACAGTGCCTCTTACAATCCAGTGCCCGTGCGCGAGGGCCTTGTGGCCATGCTGGAGCCTCTGATTGACACGGGATTAATCTGCAACTTAACAGGATTAGTAATCTTGCTTAGTGGTGTCTTGGATGACCCGGTCTTGGCGGCATTGAATGGTGCAGAGTTGACTTCGGCGGCATTTGCTTCCAGTCTCGCCTGGTTTCCCCTGGTCTTGGCTGGGGTTGTGCTTTGCTTTGCCTTTTCGACGATGGTGTCTTGGGGCTATTACGGGGAGCGCTGTTGGGGCTATTTGTTTGGGTTGGAGCGCATTGGGCTGTACCGCACGGTGTTTTTAGGAGCGATCGTGGTGGGTGCGATCGCCACGCCCACAGAAGTCGTTGCCTTTGGCGATGCCATGTACATTGCCATGGCGGTTCCAAACCTTTGCGGCGTTCATTTGCTATTAGGCCGGGTTAAGCAGGATTGGATTAGCTACCAGGTACAGTTGCGGACTGGTGAGCTGTTGCTTGCGCCACCTTCGGCCAGTGAGACTGTTGATGCCTAGACTTGATGAGCTGTTGTCGTAGAATGGCGGTTCAGCTTGTGACTGAGTTCGACAGCCAAACAGCCGGCCTCTTTCCCTAACCCTTCTCCTAAAGGAGACAGGGAAGCGAGCACAAAGCCAGAAGGTTTGATTGCTCAGAGGATTACTCCCCTCTCTCTTTAGGAGAGGGGTTGGGCTTCGCCCTATAACGAGGCCGAATGAGGAGAGGAGGTTTTGCCTCTTGTCGGATTTAGGCCTCGACCTAGCTCTCCCTCTCCCGATTGCCATGATTGCCACCCTGCCCTCCAAGAACGCCAAAAAATTAGAGGCTCAGCTACGGGGCAAGGTGGGGCGAGCCATCGCCGATTACCAAATGATTGAAGAAGGCGATCGCGTCATGGTCTGCATCTCTGGGGGCAAGGATTCCTACACCATGCTCTCCCTGCTGATGTCGCTCCAGCGAGCGGCCCCAGTCAACTTTGAACTATTGGCAATCAACCTCGATCAAAAGCAGCCCGGCTTTCCCGAGCATGTCTTGCCCCAGCATTTTGAGTCCATTGGTGTGCCCTATCGCATCATTGAGCAAGACACCTACAGCACAGTCACCAGCATTGTCCCTGAGGGAAAAACCATGTGTGGTCTCTGTTCTCGACTGCGGAGAGGGGCACTGTATCGTGTGGCAGGCGAAGAGGGAGCAACGAAGATAGCCCTGGGCCATCACCGCGACGACATGGTGGAGACGCTGTTTTTGAATATGTTCCACGGGGGGCGGATGAAGTCGATGCCGCCGAAGCTGCGCACGGACGATGGCAAAAATGTCGTGATTCGGCCCTTGGCCTACTGTGCTGAGAAGGAGATTGCTCGTTATGCTCGCTACCGGGAGTTTCCGATTATTCCTTGCAACCTCTGTGGCTCCCAGGAGAATTTGCAGCGGGTGAAGATTAAGCAGATGCTTCAGGCTTGGGAAGCGGAGACACCGGGGCGGATCGATAGCCTGTTTCGCTCGATGCAAAATGTGACGCCGTCCCATTTAGCAGATGGGGACTTGTTTGATTTCTCTGGTCTGTAGTTCAGGACAGTTGGATTAGGGCCTCCGGCACTGTCTGCCTAGAAAGTGAGAGCTAGCTCTGTCCCAGCTAACTGGACTAAGGTTATGGCCTTCTCTAAACCACTTGAAACATGACGAATCCTTCGCGTCCCAGCTTCTGGGCAGAGAAATATCAACCTGACTATCCCCCACCTTGGGATTTGGGCCAGGCCGCTCCTCCCTTCGTTGAGTTCTTGGATGCCCATCCCGAACTTACGCCAGGCAAAACTGCCGTAGTGGGCAGCGGCTTAGGTAACGATGCATTACTCCTAGCTCAGCGAGGTTTTGATGTCATGGGTTTTGACTTTGTCGAGACCGCCGTGGCAAGAGCCATCCGAGCAGCAGCAGATGCAGGGCTATCCGCAAAGTTTCTTCAGCGAGATGTGTTTGAGCTGGGTAACGAATTTGCCCAGCAGTTTGATTTTGTGGTGGAGCATACTTGCTACTGCGCTATTGATCCGGCCCGGCGAAATGATTATGTTCAGGCGGTATACGAAATTTTGAAACCGGGTGGTCATTTCATTGGGTTGTTTTGGTGTCATGATCGCCAGGGAGGGCCGCCCTTTGGTAGTGATATGAAGCAGGTGCGCGATCGCCTCACCACAAAGTTCAAAATCCTCAGCTTCGACCTCGCCCAAACCTCAATTGAATCTCGTCAAGGACAGGAATATTTAGGTCTTTTCAAAAAAACGTTAGCGATTGCTAGCCAGCTCCAACAGTCTTACAAACGCGTCCCTCAGCCAGTTCCCTATGCCCTTTGACCTCAGCACCATTCCATCCCAACAAGGCAAGATCGCGATCGTTACCGGAGCCAATACTGGCCTGGGTTACGAAACGACTCTGGGTCTTGCTAAAACAGGGATGAAAGTCATCCTGGCCTGTCGTAATCAGGACAAAGCTGAGCAAGCTAAAGCTAGAATTCTTAGTCAGCTTCCCAAGGCTGAGCTAGCGGTGATGAGCCTAGACTTAAGCCAATTGGCATCGGTGCGGGCTTTTGTTGAGGAATATCGCGATCGCTATTCTCATCTCAACTTACTAATCAACAATGCGGGCATCATGTTCCCGCCCTATGAACAAACCGAAGATGGCTTTGAGAGTCAATTTGCAGTCAACTATCTCAGCCATTTTCTCCTGACTCAGCTGTTGCTAGATCTAATGCCAGACAAGCCTGAATCTAGGGTCGTGTCTCTCAGCAGCAATGCTCATAAATTCGGCAAGATCAACTTTGAAGATTTGCAATCAGCCGAGAAATACTCCTCAGTCGCCGCCTACGGGCAAAGCAAACTTGCCTGCTTGCTGTTTGCCAATGAGCTAAACCGAAGATTGCAAGCCAAAGGGAGTCAAATTGTATCCCTCTGTGCCCATCCCGGCGTTTCCAATACTGAGCTGCCCCGCTACATTCCCAAAGTGGTTCAGTTGCTGCTGAGACTCACGCCACTGCCCTACATGGCCCACGAACCGGAAGCAGCGGCTTTGCCAACGCTCTACGCAGCCCTATCACCAGACTTGAAGGGAGGCGATTACTTGGGTCCCCAGGGAGCGTTGGAAATGAGCGGACCTCCCGGACAAGCACCCCAGTCTGAAACAGCTCAGGACGAAGCGATCGCCCAACAACTTTGGAGCATTTCTGAACAACTGACACGTAGAAGTTTTAGCGATGGCTAGAAAGCCTACTCAGCCATTCACCCCCTGCATAAACCAGCATCCATCCTTACAATCAAGACTGACACTTAACCCTGCAACGACTCCTGCTTCCTATGACCATGCAATACCGCCGCTTTGGCCGCACCGAGCTGCAAATGCCCATTTTTTCCTGCGGCGGCATGCGTTATCAGCATTCTTGGCAAGACATTGACCCCAGCACCATTCCCAATGAGGGGCAACGTAATCTCGAAGCCACCATCCATAGGGCTTTTGAGCTAGGTATCAATCACATCGAAACGGCGCGGGGCTATGGCTCCTCAGAACTCCAACTGGGCTATGTCCTCCCCCAACTTCCCCGCGAGGAGTTGATTGTCCAAACAAAAGTTTCTCCCAAACCCAATCCCAAAGACTTTGTCGAGCAGTTTGAAAAATCTCTGTCGCTGCTACAACTAGACTACGTGGATCTTCTGGGTTTGCATGGTATCAACAATGATGAAACCTGGCAGTGGTGTCTAGATGGCTGCTTAGATGCAGCCTACGAGCTGAAAGCTAAGGGGCTAGTCAGACACATTGGCTTTTCCACCCATGGACCCACCGATATCATCGTCAAAGCGATCGAGTCAGACCGCTTTGACTACGTCAATTTGCATTGGTATTACATCAACCAATTCAACTGGCCTGCGATCGAAGCCGCTACCCGCCACGACATGGGCGTTTTCATTATTAGCCCCTCAGATAAGGGCGGGAAATTGTATAGTCCTCCCCCTAAGCTGAAACAGCTGTGTGAGCCTCTCAGCCCCATGGTGTTTAATGACCTATTTTGCCTCAATCATCCCCAGGTCCATACCCTCAGCTTGGGAGCTGCTAGACCTAGCGACTTTGATGAGCATCTCAAAGTTCTTCCCCAACTCACCGACGCTGACGCGATTCTTGCTCCGATTTTGAGCCAGTTGGAAGAAGCGGCGATCGCCACCCTCGGTGAAGACTGGTATCGCAACTGGTGGGTTGGCCTCCCTGATGAATCCAAAGTTCCCGGCAATGTCAATATTCAGGTCATTCTTTGGTTGCGTAACCTGCTCCTGGCCTATGACATGGAGGAATATGCCGTGGCTCGCTACAACCTCTTAGAGAATGGGGGACATTGGTTCGCTGGAGCCCAAGCCAAAAATATTGACCAATTGGATTTTAGCCAAGTCTTGAGTGAGAGCCCATTCCGCGATCGCATCCCCGCCTTCCTCGCCGAGACCCATGAGCGTATTAGTGGTAAAGCCGTTAAGCGACTGTCCCAATCCTAGATATCTGTGATGCGCTGTTTCCCCTAAACACCCAGACTAGGAGACATCGCCATGGGCCACGACCGTCAAGAAGTCTGTCCCGATCCTCGCAACCGCATCACCAGGCCTTGAAGCGGTGCCCACAAAAAAGCAACCCTCGGATACTTCGAGCCTAGCTGCCTAAAGAAACTTTCCACCATATCCTCAGGATTGAGCTCAAACGCTCGCTGTGCAGCTGCCTTAGCATCCTGATGACGCCCCAGCTTGCGCAAAGCAATGGCACGGTTTCCCCAGGCTAAATGATTGTGAGGTTCTAGCTCAATTGCCCGGTCATAACTCTCCAAAGCCAAGTCATGCTTGCCCAAACAGTCCAGGGCAACTCCCCGCCTGTACCAGATTTGGGGCAGGGCAGGCTCTAAAGCCAAGAGCTGATCCCACATTGCCACAACCTCTTCATAGCGCTGATCTGCCCAGAGGAGCATGGCTCGGTCGCTATAAAGTTCGACTTGCTGCTCCAGCTCAAACGAGCCATCAGTTCGTTGCATCCCCTTGCACCTGTTGTAGAACTAGCCTCGAACGTGTTGATTTCCCAAACCTATACCTTCGCTTCCATCAGGCTAGGCAGGAATTTCCCCTATTCATAGAATATTGGACTCTTGTAGACTCTTAATTTGTTCCAACGCTGACATTTCTCACAGCAATATCCCATCGTGATGATCCCGCAGTTTTACTTTAGGGGTAATACCTCCTGTAACTCAAGTCTCAAACGATACAAGATGCTTTGCTTGTCCACATCCTGAAGAATATTGCGAATCAATGTACTGGCTCCGGTCTCCCCCCAAGTGCAACCCTGCTCTAAATATACTTGAGCTGCCCGTCCCACTACATAGGTTCCATAGCCTGCCAAAGATCCTTGGGCCACGGCAACACCGGCATAGCCCATGGCTCCCGTAGCAAAATCCCCCCCCACAGCAACACCTTTTCCAATCCCAAAGAAAAAACCACTCCCCAGTTCGCCTAGCAACAAGCTGCCACTGCTGAGCAAAATCTTCCGCAATAGTTTCCCGGCTTGGTGACTGGTCATGGGCAAGCCGTAGAGCTTGGCCAAGGCACGAATGAGGGCCAAATCACTCAAGGCCCCACCCAACATATCCAGGACTGCAATGGGATTGAGCCCCACCGCGATCGCCTTTGTCCTGGCATAGCGACGAATCAGTTCTGCTGATGCGACCTGGCGAGCCAGCAGCATTTGCTGGGCAATGCGCTGTTCGGCCTCACGGGTTTGGACCAAGGCATTCAGCGCCAAAAGGCTAGGCCCTTCGGTTTCCATCAGATCCAGTAGGCGATCGCGCAACTCATCCAACTGGGGCGGCGGCGTCTCCTGGGTTTGAGTGACCCTGCCATCGGGCCACTCTGTTTGCACCATCATGGGAGCCGGAGCCGCCGCCACCTGCACCACATCCTGGCGTTGTAATTCCGCCTCATCTCCCATCAATGGGTCATCCTGAAAATACCGCTGCAAATTGCCTAGGATTTGAGCCCGATTCGGCGGCGGGTATAAATCCACTTTGTTGAACACCAGCAACAGAGGCTTTTGGAACTGCCATAAATCCCGAATTGCCTGGTACTCCTTGCGAGTCACATCCCCCGTCACCACAAACAAAATCAAATCCGCCTGTTGGGCCACAGTTTGGGCCATGGTTGCTCGATCTTCCCCATCCACCTCATCTAGCCCTGGTGTATCAATGAGCTCAAGAACCAGCTCACTCTCCTCGGGCTGCCAGCGTAAGGACTGGGGCGATCGCGTTACCCCGTTAATCGGCCCGGTTTTCAGCTCATCACTTCCGACCAAAGCATTGATCAGCGCAGACTTGCCTCGACTGACCAAGCCAAACACCGCTGCCCGCATCAAACCCGCCTCAATTGTCTTGAGTTGACGGGTTAAGCCAGAAAGCTCATCCTCAATCACCCTGAAATAAGGACTATCCCCCGGCACGGTACTCAATTGCTGGCGGAATCCTGCAATGGCCCGTTGGAGGCGATCGCGAGCTTGATTTAGAACAGGACCAGTTCGGTGAAGCAATATCGACAATTCAAAATTCTAGCAACGTGCCACAGCGACAAGCATCGAGCTGCTTTCCGATTCAAGGTATCACGGTCAAACCGACCTAGCCGGTCAAATGTGCTCTCCTCCCATCATCAATCTCGCTTTTCATGCCGCTTCATCCATGGCAGCGCTGATTCGACGGGCATTCTGTAGAGCAACAGAAAAATTTAAGTTTTCCCAGTTCAGCAAAATTACAGGCTTACACTTTGCATGACGCACCCTACATTACAGCTTTCAATCCCTATCAATACGATGAATGAGAGAACCCAATGTAAGGACTGGGTAAAGAATTTTACTTTCTTGAAAAGAAATAGACTCTAACAGGATTTTGTACGTGTTTGCTCGGTATAAATAAGCAATCGATTCTTCTAAGAATAGAGAGTGTATGTCAAGGGGACTTGAACGACCCCATTCATCAATCCCTCGCTCACAGTTGAGTTCGACGTCCAGCAACATATTTATACCTGAAGTCCTAACCGATATGACTATCCAAGCTTCTCTTGTTACTCCCCGTTTTCTTGATCAGTTGAGCCGGAAAAAGAATGTTGTATTTATTGATGCAGCTGTAGAACAGCCTGATGTCTTGGCCCAAGGAGTCATTCCTGGGGCAGAAGTGCATTTTCTGAGCAGTGATGAAAATGCGATTGCTCAAATTACATTAGCCCTGAGCGATCGCACTGACCTCGGTGCAGTTCACATTATTTCCCACGGTGCTCCGGGCCGCCTGCTATTGGGCAATGGCGAGCTCAATCTTGGCAACCTGACCCAAAATGTTGCCAACTTGTCAGCTTGGTTTGCTGCATCCCAAGCCAATGGCCCTGAACTCCTGCTCTATGGCTGTAACGTCGCCGCAGGCGATGCAGGTGCAGAATTTATTGCCCGTCTCCAAACCCTATCTGGCGCGACCATTGCCGCTGCCAGCCACACTGTGGGAGCAGCAAGCCAAGGCGGTCAATGGGATCTAGACCAAGGCAATACCTCTACCCCCCTAGCGATTACCCCTGAACTCCAAGCCATTTATCAAGGTGCATTTCCCCTCGATGTGGGCGACCTGGCAGTCGTAACTTACGGTGCAGATAACGATGCTGGCGATGACCGCTTTTCCCTAGTGGCACTGGCTGAAATTGATGCGGGATCTACCATCTTCATTACCGATCAAGGTTTTGATGTCAGTACTGGCCAGACATCGACTGGCGAGACAATCATCACCTGGGTCGTAGGTAGTCAAGCAATTCCAGCTGGCACGGTGATCACCGAGAGCAACATTGGCAGTTTTGGTTTCGCCACGGGGGGCACCATCAATTTTGATGCCGATGCCGGTGACCAACTTCTCGTCTTCCAAACGGACGACGATACTGAAGATGGAACCCCAAGCTTCATATACGGGTTTAACAACAATACGGATGGTGCAGACGGCACAGGTTGGCAGACTACAGCGAGTGATATCAATACCTCTGGGGTTCCTGCTGGCACAACGGTAGCAACATCAGGTGGTAGTGGTGGCACTGCCTTGGGTCTCATCGGCGAAATTGATAATGCCTACTACAATGGCCCGACCACAGGTGATAAAGCAACTCTACTCACTGCCATCAGTGACCCAAGCAACTGGGTGACCAATGACGAACCCGATGATGAGAGTTTTGACTTTGCTCAAGCCCCCACTGCCTTTGGTGTACAAAATGACATGACTGCTGCCGGGTTCCTCATTCAGGCTCCCCAAACCTTAGATACGACAGAGACTGGTGGCACTGATACTTTCACTGTCAGACTAGCCACTGCTCCAACCGAAGATGTAACGCTCACTTTTGCGAGCACCGACGAAACTGAAGCGACTGTTTCTGGCCCGATTGTCTTTGACAGCAGCAACTGGTTTGAACCTCAAACGGTCACCGTCACCGGTCAAAACGATGACTTTGACTCCACCGATGGTTTCTATGACATTACTGGCCAGGTTAGCAGCACTGACGATAGCTATAGTTCTGTTGATTTCCCTAGCATTAGCGGGATTACCCCAGATGATGATGATGCTGGCTTTGAGATTACGAACCCTCAAGGAGAATTCGTACCGGGTACGCAGATTCCTCTCACGTCTGAAGCAGGCGACAGTTACAGCTTTGATATCGCCCTGACCAGCGAGCCCATTGAAGATGTAACACTGACCTTCACCAGCAGTGACCCCACTGAAGGGACGGTGACTTCATCGGTTCTCTTCACGGCTGCTGAAGGAGACACTCCTTCCAATTGGGACACGCCTCAGACTGTCACTGTAACGGGTGTACAGGATTCCCTGGTGGATGGCGATGTCGACTACACCTTGTCTGCAACTGTCACCAGCGACGACAGTAATTACAGTGTTCTTACGCCTCCCCAAGATGTTCCTGTCCGCAATAGCGATGATGATACGGCAGATGTCACCTTCACTGCCATTAGCGGCGACACCACTGAGGCAAATGCAGGTACCGCAACCTTTACTGTGGTTCTGGATAGTGAGCCCACTGCAGATGTGACGCTAAGCTTTACCAGCAGTGATCTCACAGAAGGAACGGTGACATCCTCAGTTATATTTTCCGCAGCTGGAGTTGCCGCAGAGACAGGAGAAGAAATCCCGTCTAACTGGGATGCTCCCCAGACTGTGACCGTGACAGGTGTTGATGAAATCCAGATAGATGGTGATGTTGCTTACACAATTCAAACCACGAGCCAAAGCAATGATGCTGCTTTCAATGGATTAACCATTGATGATGTGTCAGTCACTAATATTGATGATGACGTCATTAGTCCAAAGGACTTCAATGCAGATGGTTTGAAAGATCTACTTTGGGTAAACAATGAAAATGGGGCATTAGCTTACTGGTCTATCTTGGACGTCAGTGATACTCCTTCTTCTATTGCTAATGATTTTCTGACGACGGATTCGACACAAGGTTTAGATGTCATTGGAACTGTTGATTTTAACGGAGATGGTCAAAGCGACATTTTGATTCGAGACAACCAGCAGGACATTAACAAAATTCTGTTGCTGGATGGCACCGAGCAAGTTGAAGCTATTACTGTGGGTGCTAATAGAAGTGTTGCCAACTCTGCGTGGAGAATGCGGGCGGCGGGTAATTTTGACGATGATGCTCAAACAGAAATCCTATGGCGCAATATTGAAACAGGCGGCTTTGCACTTTGGGATATTGATGGCAACAACGATGCAACATCGACTTTTGTTGATCTTTCAGCGATTGGGCGTGGAACTGAAGGAGCCTTGACTAACTTGGACTGGGAAATACAAGCAACGGGTGACATCGATGGTGATGGTCGAGATGAGATCTTCTGGCGCAACACAGCAACTGGGGGAAATGCCGTTTGGGGGATGAATGAATCCGGCGGAGTTGAGAGTGCTACATTCACAACTCAACTGGGTAACCTCGAATGGAACATTATTGAAGTTGCTGATTATACGAACGATGGTGTGGTTGATATTGCTTGGCGTAACGCTAGCAATGGGCAACATGCGATTTGGGCAATGGAGCAAACCAATGACGGGTATGTTCGAGCCAGCAGTAGCTTTATTCCTAGCCTGACTGCTGCCAATTGGTCCGCAGCGAATCAACAATCTGGCATTGTCTAGAGAAGCTTGCTTCTTTTGATGGCTTTACTGGCCTCTCCCTGCGATTCACTGTGGGGAGAGGCCAGTCATGTTTTCCACTGTTCTAGGTCTTGGGATTTGAGCAGTGGAGGCCTAACTTTTCTGACGAGGGGCATTGGCCTTTCGAGATTTAGCCTTGCGTTTCGTTGTGGCGGTGGAGACTTTTCTGGTGCGCCTTGCTGGGCTTTTCTGGACTGTTTTAGCGTTAGTGGAATGCACTGTGGAGTTGCGCTTGGCAGTTGTGGACTTTGCTTCAGTATCTGCGCCTAAAACGCCATATTTGGGGGACCAGTATTCGTCGCGGCTGTGGAAGTAGGCGACGTCTTGGCATTTGCCTTTGCGGTTTTCGAAGACGGAGCAGCGCAGCATGGTTTTGTCTTGGCCGTTTTTGTTGTAGCTATAGCGTTCCAAAAGGGCACCGCA
>CALECT010000034.1 GCA_937949725.1 uncultured Pseudanabaenaceae cyanobacterium | reverse complement strand
GTTGCAGCATCAACCGGCTTCGAAAAGAAATAGCCCTGGCCAAACTGACAACCAAAACTGCGCAACTGCTTAAGCTGCTGCTCAGTCTCAATCCCCTCCGCCACAATATCCATCTCCAACGTATGCGCTAAAGTCGTAATCGCCTTCAAAATCCCCACCTGCTTGGGATCTTGATCCAACTGACTCACAAAAGAGCGGTCAATTTTCAACGTATCCACCGGAAATTGATTCAGGTAACTGAGCGAAGAATAGCCCGTGCCAAAGTCATCAATCGCCAGCTGGATTTGGCGCGATCGCAGCTGCCCCAAAATCGCCGCAGCCAGCTCAGCATTATCCATAATCGCGCTTTCCGTGATCTCCAGTTTGAGGTTCTGAGGTCTCAACCCAGTCTCAACCAAAGTCTGCTCAATCTGCTCCACCAAATCAGGCTGGGCAAACTGCCGCACCGAGAGATTGACACTCATTTTCAAGGACTGGGCTAGTGGATACTGCTCCTGCCAAGCCCGCAGTTGCTCACAAGCCTGACGCAGAACCATCAATCCCAAAGGCACGATCAGCCCCGATGCTTCTGCAACTGGGATAAACTGATCCGGCGAAATCATGCCCTGTTCCGGGTGCTTCCATCGCACCAACGCTTCTAGGCCTGCCAGCTCCCCCGACTCTAAAGCAATCAAAGGCTGATATTGCAGCGTCAGCTCTCGACGCTCAATGGCTAGGCGCAAATCTCCTTCTAGCTCAATGCGATTCAACGCCTGGTGGTGCATTTGATTATCAAACACACAGTAGCTCTCCGACACCTCAACCGAGCTTCCCGCCACCGGAGAAATCTGACCTTGGGGCTTAGCCCAATAACAAGCAATATCCACATCTCGAAGAATATGGTCCACATTTTCATAGTGGGGTTGGCCAAACACAACGCCACATTTAGTCTGTAAAAAGAGCTCCCGCTGCTCCAACTGAAAAGGCTTAGACAATTCTGCTTGAAGCCGCTTTGCCTCCATCAGAATGCCTTGGCAAGCCTCCCGCTCCTCAACATCCAAAGCCTTAAATAAGATTGCAAAGTGCTCTCCACCCAAACGGGCCACCACCGCATCCTGGGAAAGACCCAGTTCTAGACGGTTGGCGATTTTAGTGAGCAGGCGATCGCTCGCCAAATGGCCAAAAGCATTAATGATTTGCTGGAAGCGATCGCAAGCCAGAGTAACAATGGCGTAGGAAGATTTCATCTGTCCTGGGCCCTGGGTCACAAACTGCTTTAGCTCCCTCACAAACCCAGGCCGATTGAGCAGATCAGTCAGCTCATCATGGGTTGCTCGGTACAGCAGCTTTTCTTGAATATGCTGACGCTTCGTCATCTCCTTTTGGAGCTGGGCCGTGCGCTCAACCACCCGCTGTTCCAACTGGGCATTGAGAACCTTGACCTCAAACTGAGCCGCCCTCAGGGCCAAATGGGTCTGGATACGAGCCAGCACTTCATCAATTTGAAAGGGCTTCGTCACATAGTCCACACCGCCAACTTCAAAGGCCTTAACCTTATCCAAAGTCTCTCCCAAAGCACTGACAAACAGCACTGGAATATCTTTAAATTTTGGATTCTGCTTCAACGTCCGGCAAACGGTATACCCATCCATATCCGGCATATTGACATCCAGTAGAATGACATCCGGAGGCATCGCCTCAACCGCCCTGATCGCTAAGGGGCCACTAATAGCGCAGCGAACCTTATACCCCTGCTTCATTAGGAGCTCAAGCAGGAGCTCAAGATTAGCAGGTGTATCATCAACTAGTAGAATATTGCCTTGAGCCATGGGGAACACCTTGTCGCGAGAGCGAATCAAATCAGAGCAAATGAGTCAAATGAAGAAGAGGAAGCCATTGTCCCTCTCTCATCGGTCCTTTATCCAGTTCCAATATCCAGATAGTTCATCAGTCTTTCCTCCTATTCGAGCCCTAAAATACTGCTGGTGTGATCGGTGATTTTGTCGAAGCGAAAACTAGTCACCCAACCTTTCAATCGCTCAGCTAAACTTCCGTGGGTCTCAGCAATTTGCAAAATCAAGTCAGACACCAATTCTCGATCTAACTGAGTGGAGGCTTCATGCACTTCAGTCAACCAATCATGGGGCATGGCTGCCATTTGACTGCCAATGTCCTCGGGGGCGATCGCTGCTGCCCCTGCCATTCCAGTCCTAGAATTAGCTGAAGTTGCTGCCACACCCTCTCCTTCATAGCGATAGCGAATCCCCAGATGCTGCGCCATTTTCTCCAACACTTCAGACTCCCGAAAGGGCTTACGGACATAGTCATCGCAACCCGCATCCAAGGTCATTTGTCGATGCTCCTCAAAAGCAAACGCCGTGAGGGCCACCACAATTGTCGTCTGGGGAGAATCAGCCTGGGAAACCGCAGATCGCTGAGAGCTTTCCAAATCACGAATGCAACGAGTTGCCTCAAAACCATCCATCACCGGCATCCGCATATCCATCCAAATCAAGTCAGGCTGCCAGGTCTTCCAGCGTTCAATCGCCTCCATCCCATTAGTTGCAATTTCAACTTCAAAACCGATCAGCTCCAAGACTTTATTCAACAGGAATCGATTCTCTTCAACATCGTCCACCACCAAAATTTTGTGCTGGGGTTGTCCAGCAGCCAGACCAATAATCCGTCGGGGTTGAGAAGTCTCACTCTCTAGAGACGCTGCCGCAGTCTCTTGCATGGGCATTGAAAACACAAAGGTTGATCCTTGGCCCAATTGACTCGAAGCCGTCAAATCTCCCCCCATAAGTTGCACAAAGCGCCGACTGATGGCCAATCCCAACCCCGCACCATCATGGGTATTGCGCCCCACTGGGGTCTGTTTAAAGGGCTCGAAGATCGCGGTCAAGTCTGCTTCACTAATGCCAGGTCCCGTGTCGGCGACTGCAAAAGAAACCAAATGGTTACTATTACTGTCCCTATTGCCATCTATAGCGGTCGCCTCAACCTGCAAGACGACTTGTCCCTGCTTCGTAAACTTCACCGCATTCCCCACCAAGTTCAAGAGCACTTGGCGCAGCTTATTCTCATCGGCCTCGACATACTGAGGCAATTCTTTGCTCTGTTCCAACCGCAACTCAATGCCTTGGGCCTGGGCACGAACATCCAGCATTTCGCAAATCCCCTCCAAGAGCCGATGCAGATCAAAGGGCATGGGCTCAATCAGGGTTCGCCCTGATTCAATCTTGGCCATTTCCAAGACATCATTAATCAATGACAGCAAATGCTCGCCACTGCGGTTGATAATCCCTAACGTTCGCTTTTGAGATTCGGAAACATCAGCCTCATGACTCATCAAGGCGCTGAAGCCCAGAATGGCATTAAGAGGCGTACGCAGTTCGTGGCTCATATTAGCCAGGAATTCACTTTTGGCCTTGTTCGCAGCGATCGCCTGGTCGCGAGACTCCGCCACTTCCGTTAGATTGGCCTGAAGCTGATCTGCCATGCGATTCAGCGCTCGACCCACTTGACCAATCTCATCGGGATACTGCACTTGAATCCGCTGATTGAGATCCCCGCCCTCAAAACCCTGGGCAAATTTCCGCAGGGATGTCAGCGGACGATGCACTTGGCGCTGAAATAGCACAATCGTCAGCATGGCCAGCAACAGGCTGACAGCTAAAGCCGTCAGAAAACTCTGCTGCGCCGCTCTCACACTCTCGGCACGAACCCTCGCCGTGGAATAGCCCAAGCGGATCTCGCCTAGGGGATGTTCAAAGGAATCTACCGAAACAGCCACCTCAGAGACATCCGGCGATTGATTAATTATCTCCAGGAGACCTAGAAGATCCGCAGGATTTTCAGCTGCTGCAAGGGCCTCTTGCATTAAAGGCTGCTCTCGATCTAGATATCGAGTCAACGGTCGTCCATCATTGCTCAAGACAATGCTGTAGACTACATCCTGCTCCTCCGTAGCCTGCTGCATGAGGGTTTCCAAATAGAGAAAGTCTGAAGTAAAGATGGCCTCTGGTGCCACGTCTCGCAAAAATGCTGCCTTGGTTTCAACGCGATCGCGGGCATAGTTCACCTGGCGCTTATAGTTCTGCTGATTCTGCAGCCAACCAAAAGCAAGCTGAATCACCAGCAGAAAAGAACTCGCCACAGTCAAATAGCGCAGTGCCACACTCTGATTGAATTTTCCAAAAAGGTGTCCCGACAGCGCCTTCATAGCCTCTCATCCTTCAAACAGTCTCATTTCTGGCATCAGAGCAACATTCACTACAACCACAGCCTGTTATCTAAATCTATTCCCCAGTTGCTCTCCCTTCAGCATCCCAACTTCTCAGCTGTAGCGCTTCGATAAGTTCACTGACCTTGGCATAATCCACAGCCGCAACAAAACCTTCCGCCTTCAACGCCTTCAACGCCGGATGGGCAGCAGGCATGTTCAACAAAGCAGCCTGAACTTTTGCAGTCAGTTCAGGCTCTGTATTTGCTAAAGCTGCCACGGGCCATTCTGGATATAAGTCCGTCGTGTGGTCATAGAAGAAGGAGTCGTCGGCCACATCAATGATTCTGAGTTCATCAACGCTTGACAGCAAGCCCTTATTCACCATTTTCTCTAGCTGTCCCGTACGAATAAAACCTGCATCCACTGTTCCATTTAAGAGAGAGAGAACAATATTATCCTGGGATTTATTTTCAACAAATTCCGAGAATTCAGAATAAGGATCAAATCCATTTTGTAGCAGATGATAAATCTGGAATGTACAACCTGCTGCCGCCGTTTGAAAAGCAACGCAAGCAGCGCGTTTACCCTTTAAATCGTCAATTGAATCAATATCACTATCTTGACTCACCACAATGAGTCCACTGAACGCCGGCCCAGTATTGGGACGAGTATGGGTCACCAGAAACTGAGTCTCGTGGAGACGTTGAATTTGAACCGCCGCTAGGGGATTGTTTGTCGTGAAATCTAAGTTACGATCTTGAACTTCACTAAATTGACTTTCCTGGGAAACTGCAACCAATTCAAAAGGGCGTCCAACTTCCTGGGAGAGGTAGGCCATCAAAGGACCATAGCGTTCACTCACGGACACCGCACTATCAATTGCCAGCACTCCAAAGCGGACAGGCTCTGCCTGAGGATCTGCAAGAACGACGGGAGCATCTAGATCCGTTGCAGAGACAGTCGTGTTCTCAGGAGTAGGCTGATAACAGGCAATACCGGAGAACATCACGAGAAGAACAGATAGCCAAACGTTCAACTTCAACTGAAACAGGAGTTTAACTGACATGAAAATCTAGGATCATGGATGCAGCACTTGATGAGAATCAACTCATTCTGTGGCAAAAAGCCTAGAGCCAGTAAGCGGAAAAAGCCCTAAAGAAATCAACAAATTTCATCCGTATTACATAATCAAAATCACCTTAAATCTATGGGAATTACCCAGGTTTTCAGGCGTAAACCAACGTAACTCAAAGCTCATATTTCATTATTTTTTGGCAATAATTTCGTTATCGCGATTCTCTACAGAAAAAATTCTGATAGAGCGAGTACAAATACAGAAAGAGAAGCTCAGCATCTCAGCAATTCCCCTAGGAATCCACAAATAAAGACTCCGAGAATCTGCGAGGTCTCCATACAGCTTTTCTAGCGATCCATACCGTAATGGCTATCAAAACAGCAACGAGGAACGACCGAGCCTAGCGACTGAGCAAGGGCCCCCATGCAAAGACATCGTCGTCTATTTAGCACTGAGCTAGGGAAATACCAGCCCCAGAGGAAACATGCATTCTCCAGCGCCAGACTTCATTATCCCCAGCGGTCTGAGACGCCAAGCCTAGTGACCACGGAGCAAATACAGTCCATCAATGCAGCTGCTATCTTCCAGTCTCCCCACAGCTCAGCATTGCTCCCCAAAGAGGACATGTGCTAATACAGGAGGATTGAAAATATTCAATTGAACGGGACTGGCGCGATTCGAACGCGCGGCCTACCGCTTAGGAGGCGGTCGCTCTATCCAACTGAGCTACAGTCCCAGACCGTCAATATTATAGAAGCACCCGCACCAAACGACCTACTCCGGCCCAGCCGATCGCCAATCATGCTTGACCAGAGCCTCCCAGGGCTTGCATAAATCCATAGCCTCCTGGGGTAATTCAGCCAAGACCGTGCCTTCCACTTGAGCTAAGCGCAAATTTGCATAGAGGAAACAGGCCTCATCCATGCCACAATCCTGCAAATTCGCCTGCTGCAAGTTGGCCCAGCGAAAATCGGCCCCCAACAAATTGGATTCTCGAAAATCTGCCGACACAGCATGGGCTTGGGTCAAATAAGCCCCCACCAACCTTGCCCCATGAAGCGTCGTGCGATAGAGCTGCGCCCCAACCAAACTGGCATCGCTAAAATTGCTATCACTCAAATCGGTCTCGCAAAGACTAGTGCCATTGAGCGAAGCACCGGCAAAACTAGCATGGCGGGCCATTCCCCGACTAAACACCGCTCCACTCAGATTTGCCCCAGATAAATTTGCTGCGGATAAATCTGCACCGGTCAAATCTGCACCCAGCAGATTTACATTGGCCAGATCGGCCCCCATGAAGTTGGCCCCCCGCAAATCAGCATTCTGCAAATTTGCCCCAGCGAGGCTGGCTCCGACAAAATTACATTGGCTGGCCCGGAGTGATCGCCCATCCATACCCCGCAGGGTCACCTGATTCCAATTTCCCTCGCTGAAATTGGCCCCCTGGGCGCGGCAACCACTAAAGTCCGCCCCGCTGGCATCCACCCCCGTCAGTTCAAAGCCCTGCAAATCCATTCCAGCCAACACCAGCCCCGTCAAATCCGGAATCAGCTGAGGCTGAGCCTGCTGCCAAGCCACCCAAGCCCCAGGGCCTTTCTTTAACTGAATCACATGCTCAGGATTTGCCATGGTGTCTACTCCCCACCACCACGCGTCGCATCACGACCCGGCATATTCTCAATCGTCGCCGTCACCGCCCGCTCCGCTGCCAAAATATCCTGCTCCTTTCCACCCAGATACAGTCGGCCAAAGCTACCCACCGAAGTTACATGGAGGATATTAATCGAAGCTGCCTTCTCCGCAGCATTGGCTGCAAGGGAGGCATAAGCTGCGGGCTGTACCTCGAAGACATAAAGCGTTTGCCCCGCTGTAATCATCATGCCGCGACAGGCCCGGTTAATTAGCTGGGCATGGTGGGCATCAATATTGCGAATAATTTGGTTGGATACCACCCGAGGCTTTAGGGCATCTCGCTGGCTACAGCCCAAGCGCTGAAGCATCGCCTGGCCCGCCGCCTTGACCTCGCCTTGGCTACTGGCATGGATCTCCAACAATCCATAAAGACGTTCTACAAATAAGACCCCCGGTCGAACCACCGCTGCCTTCATGGCAATATCCATCAGGCGGTTCACTTCCAAACCGGGCGACACCTCAATCCAAAGGGATGCATCCCCCGGCAACGGCATAAAACCAGAAGACACCGTACCAATGAAGGCCGCATGCTGCGATTGAAGGTTGTCAATATAGACGTAGCTACGCAGTTCGATGGGCAAAGGTCTTCTCGCGAGTGTCTTTGTTTTCCGTCAAATCAGCCGATTTTCGGCAAATTTCTCAGGTCTCTGGGGCTGTGTTGGAAATCATCATCAAGCCTAAGGCGATCGCTACCAAATCACTGACCGCGCAAAGGGTGCAGTTCTATAGCCCCGGAGCTATTGTTACAGATTTTGACGCTGGATCTGAGGAGGAAGCCAATTGGAACCATAACCAAAATAAATAGGGGCACACCGAAGTGCGCCCCTACATCGGACCTGGAATTGAGTTTAGTCAAGCGTGAGAGCCATCAAAACATCAACTGCAAGCCCTGCTCTCGTAAGCATGGCTTACTTGAGTTCGGCCTTGCCGCCTGCATCTTCGATAGCCTTCTTGGCTTCTTCAGCAGCGTCCTTAGCAACGCCTTCCTTAACTGCGATGGGCGCAGACTCAACCATGCCCTTGGCTTCCTTGAGGCCCAGGCCGGTGATGCCGCGAACTGCTTTGAGGACAGCGATCTTCTTGTCAGCAGGAACTTCAGTCAGCATGACGTCGAATTCGGTCTTCTCTTCAGCAGCTTCGCCGCCGCCGCCGCCGCCGCCGCCAGCCATCATGACGGGAGCCGCTGCAGCAGCGCTCACGTCAAAGGTCTCTTCGATACCTTTCTTGAGTTCAACGAGCTCAAGGGCGGTCAAGCCCTTCATGCTTTCGATAATGTCGGTAACAGCAGACATTGGATATGCTCCTAATTATTGTTC
>CALECT010000033.1 GCA_937949725.1 uncultured Pseudanabaenaceae cyanobacterium | reverse complement strand
CACTTGGGTTCGAACACTTGGCAGAAGTCATCGACGTCACAGAACAGCTCTTCTAAGCTAGGCATGGGGAGAGGAGGGATGAGGTCTTTGGTTAGTCTCAGCCTAAACTCCTCTTCCTTTCCTTATCCAGAACTGACGTTGACTTAGTCCAGATTTCGCCCAGTCAATTCCACGAAAATATCTTCCAGATTGGAAGCTCGCACCATCATGCCGGTTTTATCGGCTTGGGCTTCTAAAAACTGAGCCGCATCCTGCTCGGTGGGGAAAAACTGATAGTCCCAACTGCCGCCGGATTCGCCACTCTTTTGGGTCATGACCAGGCCACGGCCATGGCGATCGCGCAGTTCCTCTAAAGTTCCCATTTCAATCAGCTTGCCGTTATCCATAATGCCGATGCGATCGCAGAGATATTCCACCTCATCCATGTAATGGGTCGTCATTAGCATGGTCATACCCTGCTCTTTGTTGAGCTCGCGGATAATTTCCCACAGCCGCCGTCGAGTTTGAGGATCCAACCCCACCGTGGGCTCATCTAAAAAGAGAATTTTGGGCTGATGTAGGAGGGCACGGGCAATTTGCAAGCGCCGCTTCATGCCACCGGAGAGGGTTTTGACCAAATCGTCGCGGCGATCGCTCAGCTCGACATATTCCAACCAGTGGTTAATGCGCTGCTGACGGTCTGCTTTAGCTATGTGGTGCATACGGCCATGGAATTCCATGTTCTCCCACACCGTCAGATCAGCATCGACGCTCACCTGCTGGAGCACCACACCAATGCTGCTCAACACTGATGCTCGATCGTCAATGCTGTTGCCCATGACCGAGATCTCTCCCTCACTGGGCTCGGTCAGGGTCGTAATCATGCGAATGGTTGTGGATTTACCGGCCCCGTTTGGTCCCAGTAAGCCAAACATTTCTCCGGGGCGAATCTCAAAGGAAAGCTGATCGACAACCGGCTTATCACTAAAGCGTTTAACGACGTTTTGAAGCGCGACGGCGGCAGTCATAGGAATCGGAAGGAAAGGCGCTCCAATGATATAGCAATCCCCTATCCGAAGGATTTATCTTCAGCTCCCTAGCTCCCTGAGCAATAGAACGATAAGGACCCAGGGCTAGAAGCAGAAACAAAATAAACATCTACAGCTCGCAGTCCCCCCTCAAGAAACGATGAGCAATAGTAGAAGCATTTATACTACAATTGAATTACGAATGACGCGATCAACCCAAAATTGTGTCAGCAAAATGCAACAAAGCTGCAATTTTTCCCCACCAAAGACTCCTCTTCTCGCCCGAAATGTAGAGGTAACCGAATCCTCAAAACAGATAGCTCCCAAAGGATTCGAAACATTAGTCAACTCCGCAACGTCTTATTAGTACAAGGGTGCATCCCCTAAGGAGAACTTGTTGCCTCTGTTTCGAGTCGGATCCAGTCCAAAAAGGTCTTGCTAATGGCTTCGGCCAACCGCACCTGCGGCAAATTGTTTGGCCCCTTACGATCTAGAAGCAGGGAACAGCCCTAATATTACGAAAACTGCCAAAAGCACCGTTTTCAGAGGGTTCTAGCCGCTTCTAAAATCAACGGCCTAATTTACAAGGCTTCCTTTTATGGGGCGAGGGGTAAGAACCATCTCTAATCTGCTTGTGCATACGTAGGGGCCATGCTACTTTCCTTTCCTTAGTTGGGCTGCTCACCAAATTTAGACCCGTTTAAGGGTTCTAAATGGCTGGTAAATTCCAACGAGCAGACCTCGTCTAAGGCTCTGGCCCAAGATTGATTTGCTCAACTCAGGACTGCACTCGCACTTACTGTTACCTGCGCAATCTGTGAGCATCGCGGCTCACCGTCAACGAACTTAACGGAGTCCGGCGAATTATGGCCACGTCTAACAAAACGGTGCTTCACACGGACACTGTGCGCACCTACCTCCATGAGATTGGTCGCGTTCCCCTCTTGACCCATGAGGAAGAGATCATCTTTGGTAAGCAGGTTCAAAAGCTGATGGCCCTGCTCCAGGTCAAGACTGACCTCGTGGCTGCACTAGACCGGGAGCCCACCCAAAAGGAATGGGCTGCTGCTGCTGAGCTTTCGGTCAAAGCACTGAAACAGCAATTGCGCGAAGGCGAGCGGTCCAAGCGCAAAATGATTGAGGCTAACCTGCGCCTTGTGGTTTCCATCGCCAAGAAGTACCAGAAGCGTAATTTGGAGTTCTTGGACTTGATCCAGGAAGGGTCCATTGGCTTGGAGCGGGGCGTTGAGAAGTTTGACCCCACTAAGGGCTACAAGTTCTCCACCTATGCCTACTGGTGGATTCGTCAGGCGATTACGCGGGCGATCGCTCAACATGCCCGCACCATCCGCCTGCCCATCCACATCACTGAGAAGCTCAACAAGATCAAGAAAGCGCAGCGCGAGCTATCCCAGACTCTGGGACGCTCCGCCAACCCGGCTGAGATTGCGGAGCACATGGACATTGAGCCCGCTCAGGTGCGCGAGTACTTGCTGATGGCTCGCCAGCCCATCTCCCTGGACATTCGCGTCGGCGATAACCAGGACACCGAGCTGCGCGATCTGCTCCAGGATGATGGTGCTTCTCCCGAGGAGTACACCCTCACCGAGGCTCTCAAGCAGGATCTGCAAGACCTGATGTCTGAGTTGACCGAGCAGCAGCAGAACGTTCTTGTCCTGCGTTACGGTCTCAACGATGGCAAGGGTCTGTCCTTGGCCAAAGTGGGCGTTCGCATGAACCTTAGCCGGGAGCGTGTGCGTCAGCTTGAGCGCCAGGCGCTGGATCAGCTGCGTCGCCGTCGCGCCATGATGCGTGAATATTTGGCAGTTTAGGTTGCCCCCTAAGTTAGAGCATCTGAATCGCCGTTAAGATTAAAGGAGTGCATATGCACTCCTTTTTTTATTGCTGCTTTGTGCAAATAGGCCATGGCTCGATTTCTCCACGTCGCTGATATCCATTTGGGCTTTGACCGCTATGGCAGCAAAACCCGGACTTATGACTTCTATTACGCTCTGGTTGATGTCTTTCAGCGCTACGCGATCGATGCCAAGGTGGATTTTGTTCTGATCGCAGGAGATCTATTCGAGCATAAGACCGTCGCAGCTAACGTCCTCAGCCAGGCTAAAAGTGCAATCAGAATATTGAGAGATGCGGATATCCCTGTCATCGCCATTGAAGGCAACCACGACAACCTGCCTTACGGCACCAAGACGAGTTGGTTACGCCATCTAGTGGACTGGGATGGCGTTATTTTGCTGGAGCCTGAAGATGGGGCAGAAGACCCTGCTGAGATATTTCAACCCTGGAATCCAAACAAGAAGCGTGGTGGCTACATCGATCTAGACTGCGGCGTTCGCGTCTTTGGCTCTCGCTGGTACGGTGCCTCAGCGCCCCAAGCTATTAAGCGTTTAGCTGAAGGCATTGAAGCCCTGGAGCCTGGACCAGAACATCAGGTGATGATGTTTCACCATGGTTTGGAAGGCCAGATTGCTCGCTACAGCGGCGCTTTGCGCTATTCAGACCTGACTCCGCTGAAAGAAGCAGGTGTTGATTATTTAGCGCTGGGGCACATCCATAAGAACTACGAAGTGGAGGGCTGGATCTTTAATCCTGGCTCTTTAGAGGCGAATAGCGTTGCTGAGGCGCGCAGCCAAATGGATCGCGGCGCTTATTTGGTAGAAATTGACGATCAAGGCGTTCGAGCCGAGCTTCAGCAGGAGTATGAGCAGCGGGAGGTGCTACGTCTCGCCATTGATGCCGAGAAAGCTTGGAGCATGGATGAGTTGGCTGAAGCAGCGATCGCCCTGATCAAAAAGTCAGCCCAACAAAATAAGACCCAAGAGGCGATTGTCGAACTGCGTCTGCGGGGCCAGGTGGGCTTCAACCGTCTCGACCTCAAAGTGCGAGAGCTACGGGAGCAACTGGCAGAGCTGAGCGGTGCGCTGATTTTCCTGCTCAAATACGAAGTGACGGGGACAGAATATGCCACGCCCATCGCCGATGGAGAGCAGCGATCGCGCCAAGACATCGAAACCGTCGTCTTTCAAGATTTCCTCGCTGCAAACACGGCCTACAGCGAAGACGCTCTAAAGCCCCTCACCAAAGGCTTAATTGATTTAAAGGACCAAATCCTAGCAGGGCAACCCGAAGCAGAACTCTATCAATCTGCTGCCCAGCTTCTGCAAAACGCCGAAGAACCCGACTTTTGAGCTCCAGCCAATGCATTGGCCCTGGCTGGCTACTCCAGTAGCAAAATGGTCACAGTGACGAACAGCTCAGCCCCGGCATTCTCAACTTTGGTCCCGTTCCCTTCGTCAATCTCCCGTTTCGCAGGCTCAAAGGGCCATTCCTTTGCCAAACAAATAATGGCTTGACCCACAGCAGTTGGAGCTTGAGCCGGGTCGGCTGCCGCCGCATAAAAAACCTGACCTGCTTGATCCACCGCCAGGTTGAGCTGCACTGGCTGACCATAATTAGCTGGAGTCAACTGAGCTAGCTGAGCAGCGCATCGGCCTGAACTCACAGACTGGCTGCCATCAGCCAGCGGATTCCCTACAGGCTGAGGCAATTGGGTAAAAACATCTTGTTCGTTAAGAGCGCGGCTTTGGATCTCGTCTACGACTAAGCTGGCCCCCAGGCGAGTCACAGTCTCACTACTTTCGTTGCCTTCATTAACTGTGCCGCCAGGTTCTGCCGATTCTTCGGTATCCGCAGGAGGCGTTGCACCACTGCCAGATTCGCCCGAGGGATTGCCAGTAGACTCATCCTCACTGTTGCCAATCCCTCCTCCAGGATTGTTACCTTCAGTTCCCCCCTCACTTGGCAAATTCTCTGGTTCACCTCCCCCTTGCTCTGGTTCTGGCTGGGATGCTTCGTCGGGCTGAATCGTCTGCTCCGGCGAAACGGGCCGATTACTCTGGTTGGGAGGCAAGTTATTGGGACGGCCTGGGTTGCTGTTGGTCGTTCCCCCACCGCTGCCAGGCGCTCCTGCCTCACCAGGCTCACTGGAAGATGATGGCTCGTCGGATGAATTTGGGCTAGGGGTTACAGGCTTTGTGCTGTCTGTCGCTGGACTGTCACTATTGCTGGACTCAGTATTGCCGTTATCAGTATTGCCGCTATTAGTCGTATCTGCTGCTGCATCGTTGATCGGGGCTGAGTTTTCGGTTTGAGGGGCTTCAGGGCTCTCTCCTGGTTGCCCGTTGGAGGCTGCTTCAGCCTGGGAGGTCGCGGAATCTTTACCCTCAGGCACCTCAGAATTATTGTTGCTGGGCTGGGGTGTGGCTGGACTGGGATTGGGAGGTGGTATGGAGGGGCGATCGCCAAGTACTCCTCCCTCCGAATTCTCCTGCGGCTGACCAAAAGGGAACCAACTCCGGGGCTGCTCCACCTCCCGATCCGCGGCCTGGGACGAGCCTTCGAGAGCAGTTGCAGCCTGAATGGTATCCGGAGCAGATGAACGACCCGCTAAAACCTCATTTTGACTCAGCTCTGAAACATCAGAATTATCAATGGCAGAAGCTGCCTCCCCGTTAGCGATCAGCTCATTTAGCTGAGCCGCACTAAGTTTTCCACCAGGAATCGATGCGGTCCCAGACTCATCAGGAAGCTGCCCCTCAAACGAGCCATCACTCAGGTCAACCTCGACAAAGTCAATCCCAATGGGCGACCCCACCGGCTGCGTCGCCAACTGCACCTGCCAAGCCCAGCGAAACAGACCCAGCAATAGCAAATGACTACCCAAGGACACCAAGCCGAAAATCCCCAAACGCAAAGGAGATAAACGACCATAACGCTGCCGCAAAGATTGGGCGCTGGCCAGAGGCGAAGAATTGGAGGTCGGGGCGGTGGCAGTCACAGCAGCAGTCAGGAATAGGAAGAGGCTAGGATAAAAGCCCTCACTTCCAGTATCAATCACAACTTCCCAGCCTGGCCACGGTGGCGGACGCTTCCAAAATTGGAGGGCGACGAAAGCATTTGTATCAGCTATCTCTCAGGGACCTAGGCTACCTGGCGACTCACTGAAGCTAAGCCATAGAGGGAAATCCGATTACGGCCTGTTTCCTTCGCCTTATACAGTGCTTGATCTGCTTGGTTAATCAGCTCCTGAAAGCTCTGCTCAGTTGAAGTTGGCACAATACTGGCCACCCCCAAGCTTAAGGTCACCACGTCGGCGGTGTCAGAGCTGCGGTGGGGCTCCTGCAAAGCATAAACCTGCTGGCGAATGGCTTCCGCAATATGGGCGGCCCCCGTTAGATCTGTGCGGGGCAGGATCATGGCAAATTCTTCACCGCCATAGCGAGCTGCCAGGTCGTCCGGGCGCTTGATCATGTCTCGCAAGGCATTGGCGACAGCTTTGAGGCAATCATCCCCAGCCAAATGTCCATAGGTATCGTTGTACTTTTTGAAGTGGTCCACGTCGCAAAGAATGATGGACAGGGAGGTTTGCTCCCGATGGGCTTCCCGCCATTGCAGTTCCAGGTACTGGTTGAAGTGGCGGCGGTTAGGCACTTGGGTCAAGCCATCCAGGGTTGCCAGGCGACCCAGCTCAAAGTTGGCGGCTTGGAGCTGCTTGTAGAGCTCGGCCTGTTGAATGGCGATCGCTAACTGTTGGGCCAATGCCTCCGCCGATTCAATCTCGCTCTCCTGCCAAGGTGAAGGCTGCTGACGCAGTAAGCAAAGCCCTCCCCAAATCTCATGGCCCACCTTCAGAGGCATGATCAGCCAGGCCCCTGTGGATTGCTTGGCGAGGGTCTGGTGTAGATGATCCGTCAACTGACCAGCACTGTCCAAACAAATCATCTCGCCGCCCTTAAGCTTGGCAGTGATTGGGTTGCCTTCATCAGCCAGAGAGTTGTGCAGCACGCCACCACTGCTTTGGGACTGGCGATACTCCGCCACCGATAGCCAGATCTTCTCCTGGGGCGAGTAATTCATGATGTTGGCAAAATCCAACTTCAACAGGCGGCCAATCTCCGATATCGCCGTAAAAAATACTGTCTCCAGCTCCATCGATTTATGGATCTCTTGGATGACGCGGTTGAGAGCCTGATCTTTCTGGGCCTGGCTGAGGAGCGATCGCTCCGACTGCTGCCGACGCTGGACTTCCTCGAGCAGAGTTTCATTCTTTTGCTGAAGCTGCTTTTGTAGGGAGCAAATCTGGAGCTGGTTTTCTATCCGCGCCAGCACTTCAGCAAATTCAAACGGCTTCGTAACGTAATCTGCTCCACCAATATTGAACGCCTTTACCTTATCTAGAGTGTCATTCAAGGCACTCAAGAAAATAACAGGAATACCACTAGTCGCCTCATCGGCTTTGAGACGCTGGCACACTTCATAGCCATCAATCCCCGGCATGCGGATATCCAGCAAGATCAAATCGGGACGCGATTCAGAAATAGCCTTGAGCGCCAAAGCTCCGCTGGGAAACCGCTTCACCAGATATCCTTGGCTATTGAGCATGATCGACAACAGTCGTAGCGTATCCGGCTGATCATCCACCAGCAGGATTTCTGCTTTGCTCTGAGACAGTTGGGGAAATTTCATTGGCGAAGGATTAGACCCAATGGGAAAGCCTCGTTGAAACGGACTCACCAGGGAAAAGCTTCCAGAGAAGAATGGCGTGACATCTCAAAGAGACGGTGACCATAGTGCTCTGGCTACCCTTTAGCATTCCCGAAACTGCTGCCAAGATGCGATTTAGCGGCTTTTTTAAGGCTTACTTAATCCACCCCTCGGGTGAATTATGTTTTCTTTGTCAGCCAAATTTTGCAAAGCATCTGTGCTGGCTACAGCGCCATCCAGGATGGGCTCACATCCCTTGAAAGGAGACCTAACCTTGGTAAGCCCCATGCATGGCCCAAATCACCAATAAACCAATGCCACCCAAAATGATGAGAGATGACAGGAGAATGGTTGCAGGGCTGTCGGCACCGTCGAATTTCATAATGCCGCGATTGAGATCTGTCATGGTGCCTATGGAGTAAAACCAATTTACGTTGAAATCCTAGCCGCAGTTTTCCCGATTGGCCGATGGCTGAAGCAGTTTGTAAAAATGTGAAAAAACGATACGGAAACTTCCCATGAACTATTAAGAGTCATTGATGGACATGGAGCATCCACTGCCAGGAAGCTGCGCTCTTTCGCCTGTTACTGGTTTGCACAGCACAGGATGAGGCGATCGCAGCAACCCATGCTCATCCCCCTCGCACTCCATCGAGCTAGGCAGATCATTAGCCACCTAAAGGAGGACACAACCGCAGGCCAGATCTAGGGGCTTTTGCTTGAAAGATATCGTCATGCAGCTCGGCATTTCAGAGGTGATGAGCCGGTCAATCATCTCTATAACGGCTATTAACTGCTTCTTACACCACTTTAGGTTTAGAAATGTTACGATAAGCAAGTGTGAGTCTAATAATCTTAATTTTATTAGCAGCTTTCATTGGCATGAGAATCTAAGAAGCAAGGGAGTTTACCGAACTTGCCTGGTAGATTAGCAGCCCTTATCTTAACGATGGGACACAAAGCGATTTCGCTGCTCCCATCTTCATCACGCAATTCTTGTGATGTCCAACAACAATGCATCTCGTCCACCGGCTCTCGATAAGCTGGTCCAAAAATTAAAGCGACAGTCTGACCCAAAGCGTCGGTACGAGCTTTTGATTTGGCTGGCCCAGAAGCTAGAGCCAATGCCAGAGACTTCAAAAGTGCCTGACAATAAAGTCCAGGGATGTGTGTCCCAGGTTTTTATTTCTGCCACCTTGGACGATGGCAAAGTCCTTTACAGAGGTGATTCTGATTCACAACTGGTTAAGGGATTAGTTGCATTACTCGTTCAGGGACTCAACGGGTTACCCGCCCAGGAGATTATGGCTGTGACTCCTGATTTCATTCAAGATACTGGCTTGAATGTGAGCCTCACTCCATCCCGTGCCAACGGTTTCTACAACATCTTTCAGATGATGAAGCAGAAGGCAGCCATTCTTGATGAGGCTTCTGCTTCTGGGGTGTAATTCAAAATACCTCCAACTGAACCCAGATTCAGTTACTACAGTTTTATTTCCTAGCCAAGCGACCCCTTCAGCGCTGGAACTAGGCTCAGAAGCGGTTGATTGCCTTAAGAGCAACGCGATCGCCCCTGGGAGATGCTGGTGAGCTTGCCTCCTAGCAACCAAGTTTTCATCGCAACATTGCGATGGGAAAAGGAGTTTCGGCTCCTATTTTGTTACCGAAAGTCAGTTTCAGAGATACATGGCTGGGGCGCTTGCCCCTGACCCGCTGAATCCTGACCAACCTTCCTTTCCTAGGCCACTGGGTCCACCCAAGATCTATCTCAGGATGCATCACGGGCTTGCTCAGCATTAAGCCACCCTCACTTGTCGATGGGGGTTTATCAGAAGGGAAGCTCCATGTTGGGTTACTACATGACGCTTAGCCTAAGGAAACACCACAAACACCCATGACACTATCTATTTCTCCTGACGCACTAAAAGCTCAGTCCATCAAGGCTGCAGCGAAGTCTAAGGTCTCCGAAGAGGAGATGATGCAGGCAGTGCGCACTTTGCTGATTGGCCTAGGAGAAGATCCTGACCGCGAGGGCTTAATCGACACGCCTAAGCGCATGGTCAAAGCACTACAGTTCATGACGTCGGGCTACACCAAGAACCTTGAGGAAGTGGTCAACAACGCCATTTTCCACGAAGATTCCAATGAGATGGTCTTGGTCCGCGATATTGACCTGTTCAGCTCCTGTGAGCACCACATCTTGCCCATCATCGGCAAAGCTCACATCGCTTACATTCCCGATGGCAAGGTCATCGGTCTGTCTAAGATGGCTCGCATTTGTGAAATGTTTGCCCGTCGCTTGCAGGTGCAGGAGCGCCTCACCAACCAAATTGCTGACGGCTTACAAGAAGCGCTCAACCCCAAGGGTGTCGCTGTAGTCGTAGAGGCAACTCACATGTGCATGTCCATGCGCGGTGTGCAGAAGCCCGGTTCTTGGACGGCTAGCAGCGCTATGCGCGGTGTCTTCGCCGAAGATGAGATGAAGCGTCGCGAATTCATGGACATGATTCGCCACAAGCCTTCTCTGATGTAAGTCAGATTGAGCGAAGGCCAAAGGCAGTTTTGCTTCGGCCTTCGCTGATTCAATCAAAAGCCCCGTGACTAC
>CALECT010000032.1 GCA_937949725.1 uncultured Pseudanabaenaceae cyanobacterium | reverse complement strand
GAGTCTTTAGTTCTTGTTTTTTACAAAGCAGCTTGTAGTTCCAAGCTACGAAACCATTGTTGTGCGGCTTGCAGAGCCTCTATGGAAATTTCGTGGGCCATATCTAAGGGAACAAAGCTAGCCTTAAAAGCATTCGATTGTAAAAACTGATAGGTTTGCTCCGCAGCCCTAAAAGGCACAACTGGATCCTGCTGACCATGGGTGATAAAAACAGGTGTTTTGGATTCTATCGCTGCCTGAGTTAATTCTGGGTGAAGGTAACCACTGAATACTGCAATCCCCCCCAGAGATAGACCTAATCCGATCTCCAGCGCCATTGCTCCTCCCTGAGAAAATCCCATGAGTACTGTCTGGCCAGGCGTAAGTCCACTTTCCTTAATCAACCCTTCCAGATGCTCTTGTAAGAGTTCTTTGCTTTGCTCAAGGCCAGGCCAAGCTGGATTTTCCAAGTCGTACCACATCTTTCCTGTGTCACTGTAAGGATGAGCCATAGGACCATCGGGGGCGCTTACCCAACAGTCTCCTAGTGCCAAGGCGGGGACTAGGCCCGCAACATCCTCAGCATTTGATCCCCAACCATGGAGAAGAATGACCAATGCTTGGGGGGCCGCCCCACTTTTGGGGGACATCAGAAGACCGGATAGAGACATGGCATCTACATCACGCGCTAGCGAGAAGTGAGAGAGACTTGGTCATCCCGAAAGGGATCACGGTACAAGCCTAAACGCTCAGCGAGTACAAGCCAAACAAAGGGTAAGGCATCATTAAAGTATCGTTTCCCAAGACGGCGGGGCTCCATCACAATTCGATGGATCCACTCCAGACCCAACGTACTCATCCAGCGAGGCGATCGCGGAACATTGCCTGCTTCAAAATCGATGGTTGCACCAATCGCTAGAAATACTTTCACGCCGGGTAGGTGAGCACGGTTGCGATCAATCCATTTCTCCTGCTTAGGAGCACCGAGGCCAACTGCTAACACGGTGGCTCCAGAATCATTAACCTTTTGGAGAATTTGTTCGCATTCTTCTGGATCATCCTCAAAGCCATAAGGAGGTGAATAAGTGTCAACAACGATTTCTCGCTGGAGTTTTTGATTAATCTGCGACTTTGCTTCTTCTCCAACGCCTTCTGCAGCGCCTAGAAGGAAAATCTTGACCGTTTCATCGTTCTTGTAGTGATTGTAAAAGGCTGGGAATAAATCAGACCCTGAAATCTTCTCGCGAATGGGACGACCTAGCAGACGAGAAACAATCCATAGAATCTGACTATCACAAATGCAATAGTCGGCTTGCTTATAGACCTGATAAAAATCGCGATCGCGCTGAAGCCTCAGCAAATGATACACATTGGGCGTATAAACAGTACCTCCTGATTGGAGCTGTTGTAGCAATTCCATTGAACTAAGGTTGTCAATGGAGATGTTCAGAAAATTCAGTCGAGCCATATAAACTACCCAAGAGAGCATTGCGGCAGATTATGCCTAGTTGACTTGCACAATTACCTAACAGCGAAATGATGCAAGTCCAAATTGGTAGGATCGCTGCAAATTGCAGCTCCCGTTTATCTTCAAATAGTTACAAGTACAGTTAGAAATCTAAAGGCCTGGAGTGATTCATGCTGAAAACTTGTTACTGATGAAGACGTTCAAAAGAATTGAAGTAAACCTGGAAAAGCCAAAGCTGCTTGAAGAAAATTCACCTTTCAGCCCCTAGTGAATAATTGGAAATCAAGCAGAACATGAATTGTGCTTTTAGACATAAGGCTAAATCCAGGAACGTTGCTGGTCCCGCAATCAGCACTAAGCTGATAGGCATTAATGTACTGACAGCTTTAGAGCACAACCCTTGAAAAAACTAACTTTTACTTTTGGGCGATCTACGCTCTATAGAGATGCCTAAGGCTCTTAGAGAGGAGGCATATGATGCGATGTCTATAGATCGACAAGCTGCAATGATGCAGAGGGTTTTGCCGCCCATAAGACCTCAGGGGAGAAAGTCTAGTCATCGGAATTTTCAGGTCACACCTGTGTTGAGCTGTACTTAACTTAGAAGATCAGCCACACTTCTCGATAGTGCTAGAAGGTTAGATTTGTCCAAGATTTAACTTGTTCAAATCGAGGATAAAACTTGGAGAAACACTCCTGTTTTTGGGAATCTAAGTAAATGGGAAATATCAAAAGTATTAATAAGATGGATTTCCAAAGAGAAGACTGTGAAATTGCGCAAAAAAATCAGCTTACAGTAATGCTTGCGAAACTAATGCTACAGGAACATGTCTGCAGAGTATTATTGCACTGCCGAATTAGACTACTCTAATAAGCTGATATGGTTTATTACTTAACTCTTCTTCGCCTCCTGCTGAGGATTTTAGACCTCCTTTATTTGTTATCCATCAGGTGTAATGAATTTAGCCTGAGCACAAAAATAGTGTTTGAAGATTAGCCCCTTTGGGCGTTGCTGAAATGAGGGATGCATTGCGTTCAGCAGTCTTTACTGAACCTGCCATCCAGAGTTACGTTCATCTCAAGAAGAAGCAACGCCTATCAAAGAGTATCTGCCTTGTATTTTGTAAGCGCTTTTGAGAAGGCGCAATGGCACTTGCGCAGCGCTGATTCCAAGTCCGCACAGATGGTCTGCAATGCCTCTTCTGCCATTCAATGATTTTTGAATCACTGGCAACGATGAACTAGTAATTTCAGCCAGTCTCATTTGAGGTTGAATCAACCCCGGGCGCTTGCGTTTGTGCGGACTTGCATCGTCCAATGCTTTCGTGATGATGATGAACAATTCCCTTTAACTGCTTAACTGGAGCTCAGGATTACAACGCGAGTATTACAGCAGCCATATCATCTAACGGCGATTAGACTGCGACAAGAGGAGGAGTTAGAAATATTTCCCGCTTGAATGTTCTTTTTAGTCATGACCATCAATCTCTGAGCTTTCCTTCGATTCGCCTCAAGCTCATGCGTCATGCCAAATTTGATTCAGTTCCCCCGATTTGGGTCAGTGATCTTTGCTATCGGGGCGGCTCTTGTGCGTCCGCAAGGATTCGAGGTGAAGCAATTTAGGATTTGGTGGTCTCAGTTCTATAGGACGTTAAACAAAACAGGCAGCTCCCTAGGGAGCTGCCTGTTTTGTTTAACGTTAGTCAGTAAGCGAATAGCAGACCAAAGCTATCGAGGAGCTAATCAGCACCTTGGGAAAGGAGTTCTCGCTTCTCTCCAGCTGTGACTTGAACCTGACCATCTGTATCGACATCAACTGTCGCAGCATCACCGTCCTTCAAGCGGCCTGACAGAATCTCTTCTGCCAAGGAATCCTCAAGGAGACGCATGATGGCTCGGCGTAGGGGACGCGCACCGTAGCTGGGATTGTATCCTTCTTCGATGAGACGGTCCTTGAACCGATCCGTAACTTGAAGCTCGATTCCCCGTTCTGTCAGGCGACCAAAGACTTCTTGCAACATGATGATTGCAATTTCTTTGACCTCATCCTTAGTGAGTTGACGGAAGACGATGATTTCGTCCAAGCGGTTGAGAAACTCAGGACGGAAGTACTGCTTGAGTTCTTCGTTGACCAGAGCACGAATGCGGTTGTACTGAGAATCTGAGGCATCTTCACCAGAGAATTCAAAGCCAAGGCCGCCGCCGCCCTTCTCAATCACCTTCGAACCAATGTTCGAAGTCATGATGATAAGCGTATTTTTGAAATCAACGGTGCGTCCCTTGGCATCGGTCAGGCGACCATCTTCCAAGATTTGCAGCAGGAGATTAAAAACGTCTGGGTGAGCTTTCTCGATCTCGTCGAAGAGAACAACGGTGTAGGGACGACGACGCACAGCTTCGGTGAGCTGACCGCCTTCGCTGTAGCCCACATAGCCTGGAGGAGAGCCGATCAACTTGGAGACCGTATGGCGCTCCATGAATTCGGACATGTCCAGACGAACCATTGCGTCTTCGGAACCGAAGAAATAAGCCGCTAAGGACTTGGTCAACTCAGTTTTACCAACGCCGGTGGGGCCGGAGAAGATGAAACTGGCAATGGGGCGGTTGGGGTTTTTGAGGCCAACGCGAGCGCGACGAATGGCACGAGAAACTGCTTTCACAGCTTCATCCTGACCAATCAAGCGGCCATGGAGAGTGTCCTCCATATGCATCAGCTTCTCGGACTCGGACTCGGTGAGCTTGTTGACTGGAACGCCGGTCCAAGCTGCCACCACTTGAGCAATGTCCTCTTCGGTGACGACGGGAGAAACAACGTTCTCATCATCGGCATCCGCAGCTTTCTTGTTCTGGGCGATAGAACGGATCTCAGATTTGATCTCCATTTCGCGATCGCGCAATTCCCCTGCCTTATCGAAGTCCTGGGAGCGAACGGCATCGTCTTTATCGCGAAGCACCTGACGCAATTCCTTATCCAATTCCTTGGCTGCAGGGGGCAACTGGGAATTGAGCAAGCGAACGCGAGAGCCAGCCTCATCAATCAGATCAATGGCCTTATCGGGCAAGAAACGGTCTGAGATGTAGCGATCTGCCAGTTGAGCAGCAGCTTCTAGGGCGTCATCGCCAATCTTGAGCTTGTGGTGCTGTTCATAGCGTTCGCGCAAGCCATGGAGAATTTCGATGGTTTCTTCAACACTGGGCTCACCCACCATGACGGGTTGGAAACGACGCTCCAGTGCTGCATCTCGTTCAATGTGCTTACGGTACTCATCAAGCGTTGTGGCACCAATACATTGCAACTCTCCCCTAGCCAGAGCAGGTTTGAGGATATTTGCTGCATCAATGGCGCCTTCCGCTGCACCCGCACCGATGAGGGTATGAACCTCATCAATGACAAGGATGACGTTTCCGGCCGCGCGGATCTCGTCCATGATCTTTTTGAGGCGTTCCTCAAATTCACCCCGGTATTTGGTACCGGCGACGAGCAGACCAATATCCAGGGTGACGACGCGTTTCTCTTCGAGAATGTCTGGGATGTCGTTATTGGCGATGCTTTGGGCGAGCCCCTCTGCGATCGCCGTCTTACCCACACCAGGTTCACCAATCAGAACGGGGTTGTTCTTAGTACGGCGACCCAAAATTTGGATCACGCGCTCAATTTCTTTCTGACGGCCAACGACAGGATCAAGCTTTCCGTCAGCAGCCATTTGAGTCAGGTTAGAGCCGAACTCGTCCAAGGTTGGAGTCTTTGTGCGGCCACCGCCACCACCGGAGGTAACTTCAGCAGTTTCACCGAGTTGGCGAATAACTTGGGTACGAACCTTGGAAAGATCAACACCCAGGTTTTCCAGCACACGAGCAGCAACACCTTCACCTTCGCGAATCAAGCCCAATAGCAGGTGCTCGGTTCCGATGTAATTGTGTCCGAGTTGACGAGCTTCTTCCAAAGAGAGCTCCAAAACACGCTTTGCACGGGGCGTAAAGGGGATTTCAACGGCAACAAATCCTGAGCCGCGACCAATGATTTTCTCGACTTCAATCCGTGCATCCTTGAGGTTTACCCCCATGGACTTCAGAACCTTTGCGGCAACGCCGGTTCCTTCACCAATTAAACCGAGCAGAATCTGCTCGGTTCCTACAAAGTTATGGCCCAGGCGTCTTGCCTCTTCCTGAGCCAACATGATGACCTTGATGGCCTTTTCTGTGAAGCGTTCAAACATGGGCGTACCTTACATCACCTGCAGCGGCCGGTTAACTAACTTTAGCACAGGCAACAAGTTGTGCTGTCTCAGGTGAAACAGAATCCGGGTGCGGTTTTCACGACTTTTTAAAGTATTTATCGAGAGAGATGTCATGGGAGGGTGCAGACCATCCGGATTCGCGCAAGCGGAGCAATATTTGGGGTGCTTTGTCCTGTATGGATTGGGAGACTTCAGAGGATTGCAAATTCTTTAGCTGGAGGATTGCCGCATCCTCTCCATTGTCTTGGTAGTAATTGCGACGATGGCTGAGCAATTTGAAGCCAAATTTTTCATAAAGGTTAATAGCAAGGGTATTGCTCACTCTCACTTCGAGGGCGGCCCATGACATTTCACGGTGCTGTGCAGCTTGAAGCATGGCCCAGAGTAGGTATTGACCTAGGCCTTGTTTGCGATAGGCGGGGTCTACGGCAAGGAGGGTAACGTGGGCTTCATCCAGGATGGACCAGAGGCAGGCCCAGGCAATGAGGTCTTCTTGTTGCTCGGTTTCCAATACCCAGAGGTCACTGCGATCGCTTTCAATTTCTCGTAGATAGCCGCCTTCGCTCCATATCCCCCCCAGGCAACGACGATCTAGCTCCAGGATTTTAGGTAAGTCATTGGGGTGGAGAGTCCTGAGATGGAGTGAGCGAAGTTCTGTTGGCATTGATGTCTGGGGCTTAGCTTCTGCCCAACCAGATCTATCCGGGAATGTCTCGGGGAGTTTGGTGTGCAGTGGATTTAGCTCTGTAAGAAGCTGCAGTACTTTGCTGTTCTACAGATTAGGAGTTCCAAAAGACTAGCTGGAACTCCTCCAAGATTCTAGGTCGTGGGATATTGGCTGCTTTTGCTCCTCAATATATTGAGGCTGAGCAGAAAAGATTAGGTCAACCTAAAAGATTGGATAGCGCAAGCCAGTAGACTAACTGAAGCGAACTATCGCCCCGACACTCTAAATAATCGGTGTGGCCATCGCTTTGCCCACTTTTCGCCCAGCATCTTGAACCGGCCATGGTATCGACGCAATCCCGTCCCTCTTCATCCGCTAACGCAGCTTCTGGCTTGCAATATATTGAGACTTCGGCTGAAGGGCGATCGCCTAACCAAAGTCTCCTGCCCCTGACTGCTGGGGTCAATGACAAAGACCACTTAGTGGTAGGCGGTTGCGATGTCACTGAGCTGGTTAAAGAGTTCGGTTCTCCCCTCTACATCCTCGATGAGGTGAGCCTGCGGACAGCTTGTCAGCAATATCAAGGTGCCCTAGCCAAGCATTATGGTGGGGAAGCCTTGGCCATTTACGCTTCTAAGGCCTGGAACTGCTTGGCAGTCTGTGCTGTGGTGAAAAGCGAAGGTATGGGGATTGATGTGGTTTCCGGTGGAGAGCTATACACCGCACTTCAAGCCGGCTTTGATACCCAAAAGATTTACTTCCATGGCAACAACAAGTCTCGCGAAGAGCTAGCCCAAGCTGTTGAGATTGGCTGCAACGTTGTCGCAGATAACTGGCTGGAGCTTCGCACCTTGGCTGAGCTAGCCAAAGCTCAAGGCAAAGTCATTTCCGTGATGCTGCGCTTCACCCCCGGCATTGAATGCCACACCCACGAATATATTCGTACCGGTCATATTGATAGCAAGTTTGGCTTTGATCCCGAACAGCTTGACGGGGTCTTTGAATTTATTAAGGCCGAAGCTAGCCTCGATTGCATTGGCCTCCATTGCCATATCGGTTCTCAGATCTTTGAAATTCAGCCCCACCGTGATTTGGCAGGAGTCTTAGTCGATGCCTTTCTCAAAGCCCAAGCCCATGGTTTAGGGGTTCAGCAGGTCAATGTCGGCGGCGGTTTGGGCATTCGCTACACCGAGTCCGATGATCCCCCAAGCATTGCAGCCTGGGTTGAGCAGGTTTGCGATTCCATGACCCAAGCCTGTGAAGCCAAAGGGCTTGACCTGCCAAAGCTGATTTGTGAGCCCGGCCGCTCCCTGATTGGATCAGCCTGTGTGACGGCTTACACCGTGGGCAGCCAAAAGGAGGTCCCCGGCATTCGCAAATACATCACGGTTGATGGTGGCATGTCTGACAACCCGCGCCCCATTACCTATCAGTCTGTGTATCGGTCTGTGGTGGCGAATCACATGAGCGCCCCCTGCACAGAAACTGTCACCGTCGCGGGCAAACATTGTGAATCGGGTGATGTGGTTATTAAGGATGCCAGTCTGCCAACAACCGATTCCGGTGACATTCTGGTCGTCATGGGTACCGGGGCTTACAACTACAGCATGTCCTCCAACTACAACCGTCTTGCACGTCCTGCGGGGGTCATTGTTAAGGATGGCCAAGCTGATTTGATCCTACGGCGGGAAACCCTTGAGGATTTAGTGCGATTTGATGCACTGCCAAGTCGCTTAGCCTAGGTCAGGCGAGCCTCGCAAAGTTTATGTGGATGAGCATTTCCAACTGTCTCATCGCCAGAGCCAAAGGTCAGAACTTCAAGGCCATTGTTTGATCTGGCGATTGAATACTCTCTCTGTTTCTGGAGCGTCAGCCTGAGCTAGAGATTGGCGGCTGGCTAAGCTGAAGACTAAGCTTTGGGCTAAATGGAACGGGCCAGATAGTTCTCTGAATTGAGTTCAGCCTTGGGCTGAGGGCATGCGTTGTAGCAGCAAAGTGCCCCTAGGCAAAAGTATGGGCTGTCGCCAGTCGTCGGGGTTGTTGTGGCCATTCACTACAATCGTCAAGCTCTTCTGAATGAGATCAGCCAGGCTACAGCCCCACAGGCTCGGTTGTGGCAGCATGAACGGAAGCTGAGGCGGACTGTCCCGTAAATCCATTGATTTGCCTGAGACTGTTTGCGCAAATACGCTGTTAAATTCTAAATTTCTCTGCCAATTGTGCCGTATTTCGGTTCAATGGAAGAGTTATGCTGGGACGGCTCTAGGTCATATTTCTCTGCGACTTTAGAGTTGGGTCCTGGCTGAATTCGAGAAGACACTTGAGCAACCAGTGGCCATGGTTGGCTCATAGTGCGATCGCCTGAATCCTATCCTTACAAAACTCACTATTTTGCAATTCCGTTAAGAACTTGAGCAGCTTACCCTGGGTTGTTATATAAGTTCGGATTGCTGAATTGCTTCCTAACCTGCTGTTCCCCTCGCACCGCCCTCGCCCTTTAATGCTCACTCTGTGGCAAAACTGGCTTAATGCGTTCTTAGCTCCCACATCGAGCTGGGTGACAACACTGGCGGACATCAGCCTGGTCCTGCTGGTCACTTTCTTGATGCTCTCCCTCATTGGTGAGCGGCAGACGCTTTGGATGGTGAGGGGATTTGTGATCCTCATGCTGGTCGCATTTCTGAGTAAGACACTAGCCCTAACGCGGCTGAACTTTCTGCTGAATAATTTGGTACTAGGTGCTGCTCTGGCCATGGCCATGGTGTTGCAGTCTGAAATCCGCCGTTTCCTAGAGCAGTTGGGTCGTGGGCAACTGCTTCAGCTCTTTTCATCTCGTAAAGCCCTGTCGGCGAAGTCTGATGTGGTGGATGAAGTGGTGGATGCGGTTAAGGAACTATCCCAGAATCGTACGGGTGCTTTGATCATCATTGAAACAGCTGATCCTATTGATAAGCGTGACTTCTCAGTGCCGGGGGTGAAGTTAAATGCAGAGCTTTCCAAGGAGCTGCTCCAAACGATCTTTCAAACCTCGACGCTGCTCCATGATGGGGCAGTGCTGATGCGGGGATCGCGGATTGTGGCGGCTAGCGTGATTTTGCCGATTTCAGAACGGACTGCGGCACGCCGTTTGGGAACACGCCACCGCGCTGCCATGGGCATTACCGAACGGGTGGAAAACTGTATTTGTGTGGTGGTTTCTGAGGAAACGGGCTCCATTTCCCTGGCTGAACGCGGTATTCTAAATCGTCCCCTGACCAGCAGTAAGCTGAGAGAGCTATTGCAAAATCGCCTCTCCCAGTCTGTTGAGTTGGAGGCTGTGGCTCCGGATTTACGCAACCTCAGCCGCCGCCTCAGTGGCCAGTCCATGCTTTGGTTTACTAAGGCTTTGGATCGTTTTAGACCTTCGGCATCGCGAGAAAGAAAATGACGGCGAATCTCACCGCCCGACCCCATTTACCCCCAGACCTCGTGGCCGATCGCATGCCCCGCCATGTGGCCGTGATCATGGATGGCAATGGCCGCTGGGCTAAAAAACGTGGCCGACCCCGCATTATGGGTCATAAGCGAGGTGTAGACACACTCAAAACATTGCTGCGCTGCTGTGATGATTGGGGGATTGGTGCGTTAACTGCCTATGCCTTTTCCACGGAGAATTGGGGTAGGCCCAATGACGAGGTGGAATTCCTCATGGTGCTGTTTGAGCGGGTGCTGCGTCGGGAGCTGGCGGAGCTGATGAATGAGAATGTCCGCATTCGCTTTGTAGGCAATCTCCAGGCGCTGCCCCTCTCGCTCCAAGGGGAGATTGAGCGGGCCATGGCGGATACGGCTGCAAATACAGGTATTCAGTTCACGGTGGCGACGAACTATGGGGGTCGCCAGGAGATTATTCAGGCTTGCCAGGCGATCGCCCACCAAATCAAGCGAGGTGAGCTAGAGCCGGAAGAAATTGATGAAAGCCTCTTCGAACAAAACCTCTATACCCAAGGTCTAGAAGATCCAGATTTACTAATTCGCACCAGCGGCGAAATGCGTATTAGCAACTTTCTCCTGTGGCAGTTGGCCTATGCGGAGATGTACATCACCGATACGCTCTGGCCAGATTTTGACCATGGCGAGTTTCACCGGGCTCTGGTTTCGTTTCAGCAGCGCCACCGGCGGTTTGGCAAGCTTTAGTCCAGGCCAGGTTGCTTAGCGAACGAGCTGATGGAGAGCAGGGTGAGTCGGAGTATCGTCACGCAGTTGCTGGATGCGGGCTTGTAAGGCATCACTGGCTGCGAGGGAGCGCTGGGCACCCGATGAGAGAGGCTGTTTGGACGCTTCTACAGCTTCTTGCTGGTCATATTGCAAGGCAACGGCATAGGCCAGGGCTTGGCGAAGCATGGTTGCTCCTGGCCCCTGGCAACAGGACTGCCAGCGCTGAGCTGAATTGCCGGGAGCCGCATAATTAACCCAGTGAGCCACTGCGCCATAGGCATCCCATAGGGTTGGTTCTGGGTGGGTGGAGAACAGTTTGAGGAGTTGCCTGCGCTGGAGCAGGCGATCGCTAGCTGGCGTTTTAGATGCAGGATAGGGGCTTTCATCCAGTAAGCGGTCAAAATACCGTAAGGCTTGAGACGGGCGTAAATGAGCCTTGGCCAGGCTGTTGTAGAGGCTACGGCGAATGGTGAATTCTTGACCTAGCTCCAGCTGCATTTCCTGGAGTTGGGCGATGCGTTGGATAAAGCTAGCCTGGGCTGAGATTTTGAATTCCCGGCCCACGCCGTCCAAGGTTGAGAGGGCTAATTCTGCTCCCAAGTGATGACAAGCTGGCAAGAGGCGTAGGTTAAGGTCTCCCGCTTGGGTCATGCCAATGTAAAGGTAGGGTGAGAGCTGAACGGCTGACTGTTCAGGGGCTGATGGAGCCTCAATATCCCTGAACGATCTATCTAGCTCAACTAATCTGGCTAAGACCCATTGCTCAGGGCTCTTAATCTCATCTGCTACTTCGATTTCTGTGGTGGCACCGCACCATTGACCCGCTGCCACTGGTTCTAGCTGTCCCCCTGCAAAAAGTGGTGCCAGAGTTTGCGAGGGAGGGCGATTGCCCAGGGGCACATAACGTTGACGACGCAGAGCGAGGCGATCGCGGAAGGGTGCTAGCTGTATATTTTCATTTTCGCTGGGCTGGGAGAAGAGGGACTCTGCATAGGAAGCAATACTGGAAATCTCTTCAGTCGCAGAGCTATTTTCGCCATCAATATTCCTATTTCCTGTAATAGAAATGTCTGTGGAGTCAGTATTAGAGACGGCAGCAAGCCACAGGGGCTCCACCAAGCTTGTGGGCGTAACAACGTCTGAACTTGTCATAAAGTTCTCTACTCTAAAGACGAAAACTGCGCATTTCCCCTTACGTAGTCTTAACGCCTTAGAGAGAAAAATAAAACCGTATAGTGGCCGGATCCCAGATCTGTCTGCCTCTAGAGGGGCACATAAGAATGGCGAGCTGGTGATACCAGCTCGCCACAGTCAATCTCCCTAATTTCAAACGGCCTGCGCCCTATTGGTCCGTTCCTAGCAGTTGCAGCTTATAGAGGCTGGCATAAAGACCATCCTGTTCTAGCAGAGCATCATGGCTACCGGACTCGATTAGCTGACCTTGCTTTAACACCAGAATACGGTCCACGTTTCGGATCGTTGAGAGTCGGTGAGCAATGATGATTGCAGTGCGCTCTTCTAGCAAGATATCTAATGCTTCCTGAATATCAGCCTCTGTCCCCACATCCAGATTGGAAGTAGCTTCATCTAGGACCAAAATGCCGGGGTCTCGCACTGCTACACGGGCAAAGGCCAGGAGCTGCTTCTGTCCGCCAGAGAGGTTGGAGCCCCGCTGACGGAGCTGGGTGTTGTAGCCCTGGGGTAGGCTTTCGATGAAATTGGATACGTTGGTTTTCTCAGCGGCCTGCTGAATTTCCAAATCGCTGTAGGACTCACCCAGGGCAATATTGCTCTTCACATCCCCCGCAAACAAAAAGCCATCCTGCAAGATCACGCCGAGGTGTTGGCGCAATTCCGCCTGGGGCAAGTCGCGAATATCAATGCCATCGATGAGGATGCGGCCTCGGGTGGGCTCATATAGTCGGCAGAGTAAGCGAATGATGGAGCTTTTGCCTGCACCGGTGGGTCCCACTAGGGCAATTTTTTCGCCCGGCTTAATCTCAAAATCCAGGTTTTTGAGCACCATTTCATCCGCTTTGTAGCCAAAGGAAACCTGCTCAAATCGGATGGAACCTCGGGCGCTATCGTCCCCAGCTTGGCGCTCCAAGGTGGCAACGTTTTCAGTGCGGTCTTTGATTTCGATGGGCTCGCTGAGTAAATCGCTAATGCGCTCTACTGCGGTGAAGCCGGACTGGATGGAGGTAAATTTCTCGGCGAGCTGGCGCAGGGGCTCAAATAACTTCTGGGCAAAGATAATGAAGGATGCCAGTTGGCCCAAACTCAGAGGGCCATCGAGTAAGAGACGACTACCAAGGAAAAGGATTCCTGCGATCGCCGCCAGTGAAATCCACTCCAACGTGGCCGAAATGGCCGAGTCGTGGAAAATGGTCTTATCAATTTCGGTGATGTAGCGCTGATTGGAGGCGCGGAACATCTCGCTGTTGTAGCGCTCTCGCCGAAACAGCTGCACGACATCAATGCCTGTGACATTTTCCTGGAGCATGGAGTTGAGACTGGATAGCTCATCCCGCGCCTTGGAATTTGCTCGGCGATACTCTCGCTGGAAGTAGACAATAATCAGCGTCACTGGCAGCAGCATCACTGTCAGCATCAGAGCCGGTTGCCACTGCAACAGAAACATTGCAATGGTTAGGGTGAGCAATGAGAACAGATCGCTAACAATACCGATCGCCCCCGTGGAAAACACATCCCCCAAGGCTTCCACATCACTGGTGAGGCGCGTAATCAAGGCTCCCACTGGAGTGCGGTCAAAGAATCGCACGGCCAATGAGGTGACATGGCCAAAGAGATCGGCTCGGATCGAGGCGGTCATACGCTGGCCGACTTCCTGGACTAAGTAGCCCTGCCAGCCCCGCAGGGCAAGGCGTACCAAAATCGTCCCTAGCAAAACCGCTGCCAAAAGATTCAGCCCTTCGGTCATGGCCATCTCTGGGTTGACGAGCTGCAAGATCTGGCCTAGGGCTTCAATTTTGAGGCCCTCGCAAACCGAAGGATTGGCCTGGCATTGAATAAAGGTGATGGCCTGACCAATGACGATGGGCTGGATGGCCCCGGCGATCGCCACGGGGACGAGCAACATCAACGAAATCGTCAGTAGCCGACCGTTTTGCTTGGCATAGGGAATGAGGCGTTTGAAGAGCTGCCAGTCATTCTCGCGACGGCGGTTGGATACGGTCATGGGAAAAGGCGATCGGGGCGTTTCCAGCCTAACAGTTTCATCTGGTTTAACGTTTATACAAAGGCATTCAGGTATTCGTTGGAGCTGTAGGGTGAGTGAATTTGAGAAGCTATTCAGTCAAAATCGCGCCACCCATCAGCTTGTTATAGCGATAATCCAATTCCACCTTGAGCGCAGGCCAGCGCAGCAAAGTCTCATCCTTCTCAATTACCTTTTCTGCTGCCTCCCGCGCAATCTCCAGCACATCCTGGTCCTCGCTCAAGGTGGCCAGGGCAAAGTTTAGTAGGCTAGACCACCTCGCTCCTATCAGCTGCCCCGGACCCTGAAAGTGAATTACCAGTAGTAAAGCTCATAGAGTGTGTGGTGTATAGGAACGCAAAGTCTCTAATATTTTCTCACCATGCGACGAATTTAACCGAAGGTGATGAAAGACAGAATTTTTATATTGTTCCCACCCTCTAAATCCCACACATTTAGCAATTGCTGCTGGCACAGCCGAGTTGCGAATGGGAAAGTTCCTAGAGATTAGATCGAGGTTTGTCTCACCGCACATCAAAGCTTCTACCTCTGACTGAACCTCACTCTTGATAGAATTCAGATCGATCGTCACGGGCTCTAATGTCTCATTCTTGATCTGTTCTTTCGTATAATGGTGGATCTCAAATGCACGATTAATACGCCAAGCTGCCTTTCGAGAAATAAACTCATCCTTGCAATTAGGGATAATCTCTAGAACTTTTCTCTCAGCTTCCGCTACACGTTCATCAGCACTTTTGCCTCCTTCCGCATCATGCTTGACTTGAGACATGATAGAAACAACTTCTTTCATACACAGCAGAGATTCGACCGTGCAGCAACTGATAGCATGTATTCTTCGTGTAGCTAGTGAATTAACTTCAGTGTCTGTTCTTGAGTCTCTATCAATAATTCCAGCCACTTCAACCCAATGAATCTTAGGATTAGAGCTAATTCCTTTTACACTTTGAATTACTTGACCACAGCCTTCAACGGGAGCAATATGCCAATCGGTGTACAAGTGGCGATAAAGCTCTATATCTGGAGAACCAATATTGCCTTCAACGAACAAGATTTTGCGCCGCCCTCCCAAGACAGCTAAGCGAGCAGCATTGGTTAATTCCTCGTTCTCTACAGTTAGTTCTCGTAAGTCAAACTTCCAACTTGTTGCATTAGGGTCTAACGGCTGACTATTAAAAACAACTAAAGACTTCGTTGCGTATAAGCTCTCCATCAGAGCCAAATCATGGGTGCTAAAAACAAATGCAACCTGAGGTCTACTTCCTATAAGCGCTGAGAGAAAAGGCTTTGCTATTGCAGGATTTAAATGTCTTTCAGGTTCATCAACTATTAGAACTGAATTCTTCGGTCGAACTAATGATGAACAACATAGATATAATGCTGCCCTCTCTCCATCAGACAGAGCTCTTACGCTGTAAGGATTAGAATTACCTCTACAAGCCTTTAATAATCCATCAACAAGTTTAAACTGAACTTCTAGTGCTCCCTGGCGAAAAATATTATTGAGTTCTGAAATGATGTCACCAATAGCTTCGTCGACAGCTTTTGCATTAGACCAATTATGCTTCATTCTCTTGAGCTTATCTGCGTTCTGCTGATTGTATTTGTCAACCAATTTCTGCATTACAGCTTTTAGATGTTGCTCACCTAGTGCATGCCTTGAACGACCATCAGCTTGTTCATTTTGGAATACGCTATTTAAGACTGACTCTGCATTAAAAGAGGACAAGCCTACATCTGTATTAGAAAATGAAATAGCTCTGTGTCCCGGTAACCATTCAGCATTCCGACCAAGTGTTTTATAGATGTAGTGTGCTAATGCAGACTTTCCCGCTCCATTGGGTCCTACAACTACGATGAGGTCTCCAATATTAATATCTAAAGTAAGAGGAGCTTCCTCTATCCGAGGAACGTTAAGCTTTGCAATCACCATGTTTATAAACAGATTGGATAGAAGTTGTTGCCCTCACAAAGAAGCATCAACACAACAGCTATTTTGCTAAGTAATTGAGTGTAAAGACAATATTTTTATAAAGTCTATTTGCGCTACTCAGTATATTGCCTATGGTACACCAGTATTCTGACTTTTGTGTTGAGTAAATTGAATGATCCTACTCAATTATTACTATGTCAAAATTGCACCACCCATCAGCTTGTTATAGCGATAATCCAACTCCGCCTTGAGCGCAGGCCAGCGTAACAAAGTCTCATCCTTCTCAATCACCTTCTCCGCCGCCTCCCGCGCAATCTCCAGCACATCCTGGTCCTCGCTCAAGCTGGCCAAGGCAAAGTCCGGCAAGCCCGACTGCCGCGTCCCCAGCACCTGCCCCGGCCCCCTGAACCGCATATCCATCTCCGAAATAAAGAAACCATCCTGGGACTGCTCCATCACCTTGAGCCGCTGCTGCGCTGTCTCACTCTTCGACGCACTCATCAGCAAGCAGTAAGAATGGTCAGCGCCTCGACCCACTCGACCCCGTAGCTGATGCAACTGCGACAGCCCAAAGCGCTCGGCATGTTCAATCAACATCACCGAGGCGTTGGGAATATCGACGCCCACTTCAACCACCGTCGTCGAGACCAAAATTTTTGTGCGCTTCTTGCGAAAGGCCTCGATCGCCTCATCCTTCTCCGCCGAACTCATGCGCCCGTGCAACAGCCCCACCTTCACCTCAGGAAACACATTGTTCTGAAGGTTGTTATGCTCATCCACCGCTGATTTTAAGTCCAGCTTCTCCGACTCCTCCACGAGGGGCAGCACTACATAAATCTGCCGTCCCATGGCAATTTCCCGCCGCATTAGTTCATAGGCATGTTGCCGATCTTTGCTACCTTTCAAAGCGCTGGTCTTAATCGGTTTCCGGCCTGGCGGCAGCTCATCAATTTGGCTCACATCCAGATCGCCATGGAGTGTCAGAGCCAGGGTTCGCGGAATAGGCGTTGCTGTCATCGTCAGCGTATGGGGATTGTCGCCCTTTTGTTGAAGCTTGGCTCGCTGCTGCACGCCGAATCGGTGCTGCTCGTCAATTACCACTAGGCCCAGCTTCTGAAACTTCACTGGGTCTTGAATCAGTGCATGGGTGCCCACTAGCAAGGGCAGTTCACCTGTCTCCAGCTCTCGATGGATTTCCCTACGCTTTGCAGCTTTCGTCGAGCCGGTCAGCAGCTCCACGGGTAGGTGCAGTTGCGTAAACCACTCCACTAGCTTGCGGTAATGTTGCTCTGCCAACACTTCCGTGGGTGCCATAAAGGCCCCCTGGTAGCCGGATTGGATGGCATTGAGCAGGGCCGCGATCGCCACAACAGTCTTCCCCGACCCCACATCCCCCTGCACCAGCCGGTTCATCGGCGTTGGCTCCTGCATATCGCTAAAGGTGGCATTCACCACCCGCTGCTGCGCCCCCGTCAGCTCAAAGGGCAAAATCTCGTAGAACTTCTCAACCAATTCACCCTTGGGAGCCAGAACTACACTGGTTTGGGTTTCCCGCTGCTTGGCACGGCGCTGGAGCAGACCGAGCTGGAGGAAGAAGAACTCGTCAAACACCAAGCGGCGGCGGGCTTGGTGAAGGGTTTCGTCGCTCTCAGGGTAGTGGATTTGAGCGATCGCCTCTCCTAAATTAATCAGCTCAAACTTCGTCAGCAAGCCCTGAGGAATGCACTCCTGCAATAGCCCCACGCTCGGCAAAGCACCGAGCACTGCCCGCCGCACTAGGTCTGCATTGACGCCTTCGGTGAGCGTGTACACCGGCACCACGCGACCGATCTTGTCCGACTGGATGGTGTTGCTACCCTCTTCCAGGACTTCCAGCTCGGGATTGTCCAGCGTTACACCGTACTTACCCTGTTTGACCATGCCCGATGCAGCAACGGTGGCTCCGGGGGGAAATTTGCGTTTTTGGCCCTGCTTCCAGCCCTGGCTGCTGTAGCGATTGCCTGCGTAGAAGCGGCCCAGCTTGATTTGGCCGGAGCGATCGCGCACCACCAGTTCAAAAATCGTCAGCTTCGGGTTCTTGGGACTGCTAAAGCAATTGCAGCTTTTGACTGTGCCCACCAGCGTCGCCATGGAGCCCGGTTCTAGCTCGCGGATATCGACTTGCTTAGCGTAGTCGAGGTAGTCGCGGGGGTAATAGAACAGCAGGTCTCGCACCGTCAATAGCCCTAGCTTGGCAAGGCGTTCAGCGTTCTTGGGGCCAATGCCTTTGAGATAGGTGAGGGCTTTATCTAAGTCATTTTTGGGGCCATGGCGCGCATCCACCAGGGGCTCTGTTTTGGGGAGTTTGCGCTTTTTCTTGCCCTTGCTGCTGGGCAAAGCACCCGAGGCTTCCGAGGCTTTTCGCTGTTCCGCCTTTTGAGCAGATGCCTTGGCTGCTTCAAGGTCTTTGCGCTGTTGGTGCAGGGTGCGGCGGCTATCGGCGACGAGCTGCTGGCGCTGGGCAAAGCTGAGGTCTGGGTAAGTGGCGAAGCGATCGCCCAGTTCCCGCCAACGGCCTTGTTCGGTCAGGCTCCAGCTCTCTGGGGGAGCGGTCAGCGTCAGCCGCAGGAATTCGCTGAAGGTATGTTGTTTCCCTTCAATATTATTGAAGCCACGCTCTGCTTCGACGGTGAGGGCCTGCTGGAGGCGAGGCCAGTCGGGTTGGGGAGATGCAGGGGCCATCGAGTGAGGGGGCAAAGCGTCTGACCGCAGGGCCAAACAGATACATCAGTATTGTACGAAAGGGAGGGGCATTCAGGGGCGCTAGCATCGCCGAATAGCCGTATCAGTTAAGATTAAGGCCAAGCGGATGAGGTCTGGAGGATGGTTGAAGCAGTTGTTACCGAGCGCTCACGACGAACCTACTCAGTTGAGGAATATTTTGAGCTGGAGCTGGCCTCGGAGGAGCGCCACGAGTTGATTAACGGTGAGATTATTGCGATAACTGGTGGAACGCCAAACCACAATCAGCTTTCAGGGAATCTCTATGCGGCGCTGAATTTTTTACTGCGGCGATCGCCCTATCAAGCATTTGTCACAGACCAGCGGCTCTGGATCGAATCAGCAGCAATCGCAACTTATCCTGAAGTGATGGTTGTATCAGGGGAGCTAGAGTTTCAGTCGGGACGAAAAGACACCCTGACAAACCCTGTTTTTATCGCTGAAGCGCTATCAACTTCAACCCAAAACTATGACCGCACGGGCAAGTTCCATCTCTATCGCAGCATTCCAAGTTTTCGCGAATATGTACTGATGGATCAGTTTGCGATGCATGTGGAGCGCTATCGCAAGAACGAGAATGGTGAGTGGGTGTTGTCGGAGTATGACGGTGCAGATGCATTGCTGAAACTATCTTCGTTTGAGTTTGAGATTGCGCTGGAAGATTTGTACAACAAGGTCGTCTTTGAGCAGGCTTAAAAGGTACTTGCAAAAGCATGGAGACTATGGGTTTTCTAGAGCCCCGTGGAGACAAATAAGCTATCTGCCAACGCAAAACAAAACGTTTTGTTGGAATTATTCAAACATGCCAGGAATTAGGCCGTTTACCCTGGTTAAGGTCTAGCCATGGGAGATGATTCGTTATGACAATTGGCATGTACCGGGCTTCAATCCCTGTCCTTCGTCGCACTCTGAATAACCTGATTGAGATTCTCAAGAAAGGTGCTGCCCATGCAGAGGCCAAAGGGATTGAGCCCACAGTGTTGGTCAACAGTCGCCTCTACCCCGACATGTTCCCCCTCTCCAAGCAAGTCCAAATTGCTTCGGATGTTTCCAGGCGCGGAGTGGCTAGGCTTGCCGGTATGGAAGTGCCTTCTGCAGAAGACAACGAAACAACGTTCCCGGAACTCATAGAGCGACTTCAAAAGAGCATTGATTATCTAGATGGCTTCACCGCTGAACAGATTGATGGCAGTGAAGAAAAGGAAGTCTCCGTTCCTGTCGGGCGTGGCGAAAGCATCACCATACAGGGCTGGCCTTTTCTCACATTCTTCGTGTTGCCCAACGTCTACTTTCACGTCACCACGGCTTACGACATCCTCAGACACAATGGCGTAGAAGTGGGTAAACGGGATTTCCTGGGTCAGCCATAATCCAAGGCAGCTAAGAGCATGGAATTCTAACCAGACCCGATACCCACGTAGCGACATGGCATTGCCATGTCAGCTCCAGCATTTGCAGCCTAACGGTCTAACGTCATCCCCATGCCCAACGGTTTGCAACGGCCTATCAACTGCCACCATGAAAGAATCGGACCTCTACCTTCCCTTAAAGCAATTCCTGGAAAACCAGGGCTATGAGGTGAAGGGCGAAGTCCAGCACTGCGATGTTGTGGCAGTGCGAGGAGATGACCCCCCTGTGGTCGTGGAGCTGAAGCTATCGCTCAATCTAGATGTAGTGATTCAAGCAGTGGAGCGATTGTCGCTATCGCCGAACGTATATGTGGGAGTGCCCCAGGGCTGCGGAGCCTTGAAGCGACGGCGCAGGCAGGTGATTAAGCTGTTGCGGATGTTGGGCTTAGGGCTAGTGGTCATTGCCCCAGAATCCCAAGGTGGCAATGTCAAAATATTGCTAGATCCTCGCCCTTACAAGCCTCGCCCATCAAAGCAGAAGCAGGGCCGTTTGCTGGGGGAGTTTACCAAGCGGGTCGGCGACCCAAACTTAGGCGGGACGGCGATGCGCAAGGGCATCATGACAGCCTATCGCCAGCGGGCGATTCGCATCGCAGAGTATTTACAGGAGCATGGCCCCACGAAGGCATCCGATATTGCCCAAGCAACAGAGGACTCGAAGGCTCGAAATCTCTTATACAACAATGTTTACGGTTGGTTTGAGCGACCGTCAAAAGGCATATATACTCTGTCTCCTCGGGGCCAACAAGAGATTTTGACCTGGCTGAACTCATCCCAGCCAGGCTCTCCTTCAGTGAGCGAGCCCTAGAATCGTTGTGTTACTGGGCTTCGGCATTATGAATTCTTCAAGCCTCAAAATAGTCATGACGATCTTGGTGTTAATTCACCTCATCGGCAATCTGTGGCATGGCGATGCTCACACAACTTTAGATGTCACGCTTTCTAACCTTCAGACCGCCTTTGTGATGGTCGTCATTATCCTGGGGCCAGTTTTGGGCACTATTTTGACCTGGACAACTTCCGCCCTTCTAGGCTCCTGGATTGTTGGATGTTCCATGTTTGGTTCTGTTTTATTCAGCGTCTACCATCACTTCATCTTGATCTCGAACGATAATGTTGAACATTTGCCAGCCAGTACAGTGGAAGCCCAGGCTCACTTTGCTAATAGTGCTGAGTTCATCGCTCTAGCTGCGTTTGTTGCAGCTCTTTTTGCTTTTTATGCTGTGGGGAGGCTGCAATCGGTCAATTCAGATATGGCTTGAGCGATCGCAACATCATAGCTACGTTGATTCGCAAGGGCTTCACAACAGCTCATCGGCAGCGGGCGATTCGCATTGCGGAGTATTTGCAAGCGTATAGACCGACTAAGATATCGGCGAGCGCTTAAGCTTTAGAAGAAACGAAAGCCAGGAATATCTTTGTAAACATACAGATAGATGCATTTATCAAATTTCGCAGCAATGAGTAGTGAGGCATTACAGCCCTCAAATAGCTGTAGGGTCCGTTAAAGCTTGGCTTGAACGTAGGGCTCAAGCATTGTAATGACTAAGTCATACCTGAAATTAGTCGTGAGACTTGAGATATGTTCAATGAGTCGTTCATTGCCTTCCGGTAAGTCGTTCAGAACGTTCTCTAACCTTGCACTACTCAAGCTGGAGGCAGCCTGGAGCAATTGTTGCAGTAACATTTGGGGTAGTTTGTCTAGATTCTGTGAGACTTCTACTGGCATCACAGTGGCACTAGGAGTGACTTGCGGTGAGCAGGGGGCGCTACCGGGAAACTCTGCACTTTCATCAATAAATTGCAGTTCCAAATGATTCGCAAGTTCCTGTAGCAAGTCTTTAATGGAGCAAGGCTTGTTGAGAAAGCTGTCGCAACCCGCAGCGATCGCAGCTTTCTTGGTTTCCGCCTGTGTGTCGGTGGTCAATACGATGATGATTGGTTGAGGCTGTACCTCTCGCTTGATGATTTGAGTTGCTTCTAAACCATCTATTCCAGGCATTTGCACATCCATCAAAACGGCATGGGGGTTCCATTCGTGACTGAGCGCGATCGCTTCCTCACCACTAACCGCCGTTTTGACCTCAAAGTTAGATGCATTCAAGATTTCAGCCCAGAGCATTCGATTGGGCTGATCATCATCAACAACTAGGACTTTCTTTGAAACCTCTTGAGTCGCCAGTCTCAGTGACGCCTTAAAGTCACGGGCATCGTTTTTATTTTCGGTGATTTTTTCCGTTTCGTAGGGGATGGTAATGGTGAAAGTACTACCCTCTCCCGGCTCGCTTCTTACTTCTATCCTTCCTCCCATAAGCTTGACAAACTCTGCTGAGATTGCAAGACCTAAGCCTGTACCTTGCCCATGATGGTTTCCATCCTCAGCTTGGGAAAAGGGCTTGAATAGCTGCTCTATATCTTGGGAAGAGATACCAGGACCTGTATCGCTAATTGTGAATTTAAGCTGATTCTCTTGCAGGGATTCAGCTCTGAGAGAAACTTGCCCATGGGAGGTAAATTTGACAGCATTGCCAAGCACATTAATGAGAATTTGTTTGCACTTACTCTCGTCTTGATGGATATACTCTGGAAAATTAACGTCGCAAGTGCAGTAAAGCAAAATTCCTTTTTTGCTCGCCTCCAAATTGAGCATTTGAGAGACTGATTCAAGCAAAGATTCAATATTGAAATCTTTTTTTCTTAGCTGCGATTTTCCTGCTTCAACTTTCGATATATCCAGGACGTTGTTAATTAAGTTTAATAGATGTGAGCCACTGGCGCTAATGATGTCTATATAACTCTGATCCTGCTTGGGGAGTGAAGAATCACGTTGTAGCAGTTGAGTAAACCCTAGAATACTATTGAGTGGAGTGCGTAGCTCATGACTCATTTTAGCTAAAAAATCACTCTTCGCTTGATTAGCTTTATCGGCAGAACGTCGTGAGATATTTAGCTCACGGTTTTTCTTAGCTAATTCGAGACTGCGTTCTTCTGTCTCGGATTTGCTTTGCTGTAAAGATACGAGAGCTTTCTGTAGCTCTGCTGTACGTTCCTGAACTTTGTGTTCTAGTTGCTTTTCATTGGCTCTAAGCTTTGATTCTGCGCTTTTTTGCCGACGGATAGCATTGGAGAGAATTGCAATGGTTATGAGACTTAGACCCAAAAGTATAATTGCTGACCATACAAGTTCAGGATTTTGTTGATAAAGAGAAAGTTTTTGGTTGATTAGAATACTTCCAGGTGGAAGCTTTCTCAAGCTGATCTTTGCTTGTTCGAGTTCATAGGCATCAAATATCCATTGATTCTTGGCTTCAAGAATAGGTTCTACCTGCCCAGGAGAAGCACCACTTAGCAAACGCTCAGCTAATTCCACAGCCTGCTGCGCATGGTAATTTCCATCGAGTACCTTGCCGCCCACTGCGCCAGAACCAAGGAGGGCACTGGTCTCAGTGTAAATTGGATTAGAGATTGAGGCATTTAGCATCTCAGTTCCTCGATCATAACTAATCAAAGGTCCATGCTTGTTGTTTTTGCGTAGCTGTCCGCCAATGAAAACTGGCCAATGATCTGGATAGGAATCAATCTTTGATGTAATCTCAGCAGGGGTTATATCTTCCAAAATGTGAAAGTTTTCAGGAGCCCCTTCCAACGCCTCAAGGCTCTTTAAACGTTTTTGGTTTGCTTCTCCTGTCTCGCTGGAATCAGCGATAAAAATTAGGTGATTGCCCCCTGTTTGTCGCTTTGCCTCAATGATTGTTTCAGTGACACTGTGGGTTTCGAAAACACCTGTGAACCAAGGTTGATTCAGAAATTCCTCTTGCACATGGTTGATCCCCAAAAAGACAACGGGTAAATCTGTAAAATATTCTTGATGGACTTTCAGGACTAGATTTAGTCCTGGATCGTCTGCCACCATTAATAAATCAAGATTTGTATGCTGATATTTATCGCGAATTCCTTCTAGAAAAGAATCTTTGTGATGCAATTCAGGATAGCGCTTTGCATCTAAAAACTCATGGAAGACGGTGGTTTTATGGTCACTTTTCTGAAAACCCTGATCAATGCCTTCTTTGGTTTCTTGGGTCCAAAAAAAATTGGGATTATAGGAGTGGATGACCAGTATGTTTGAGCTTTCCTCCTGTGCTTCGTGCTGATTGCTAGATTGAGCCTGGACTGGAGCACAGAGCAAAATCCCAAGGCTCGTCAAAACAAGACTTAAGCTCAGAGGGATTTTAACTGACTTCATCATGTAAACCTTTAGTCATAGATAAATAGGCTTTATGCTTCACTGTCGCGTAGGAATAATCTCTGAGAAATCTAGCTCTACTTGTTGGAGCAGTTTACTGGCACTGGCACTATCTAATGGCTTTGAAAATCGATATCCTTGCCCATAGTGACTTCCTAATTTGCCCAGGCAATCGGCTTGATGCTGGGTTTCTATGCCTTCAGCCACAACATTTAGGTCTAGGGCCCGAGCTAAGCTCAAAATCGTTTCCAAAATTCGCAGATCGTCGCTGGAGGATTCTAGATCTTTGATAAAGGCACGGTCAATCTTGAGAATATCGACGGGTAACTCCTGCAGATAACTCAGCGACGAATAGCCCGTTCCAAAGTCGTCAATGCTAACCTGTAGCCCCTGAGACCTTAGCTGTTCTAGGGAATGCAGCACAGTTTTGGGGTTTGCCATGAGTACGCTTTCAGTAATCTCAAGCTTGAGCCAATGGGGCTGCACATCTGTTTTGGAAATAATTGCTTCGATATGCTCAGCGACTTGCTCTCGATTCAGTTGGTGAACTGAGAAATTAACGCTCATAAACAGTGCCTGTTCAGCAGAACGCCCCCGATTCCACTCTCGAATTTGCTGACAAGCAGTTTCAAATACCCAATCTCCTAGAGGCAGAATGAGTCCCGTTTCTTCCGCGAGGGGAATGAATTCCGCAGGAGAAATAAATCTTGAGTCGGGATGGGGTTGCCAACGGACTAAGGCTTCAAAACCAACGACAGGATAGGGCTCTGATTCTCCTGCCAGTGCCACAATTGGTTGGTAGTGCACCTGAAATTGATTTTGCTGGACGGCCCGATGCAGTTTGCCTTCAAGTGTTAAGCGATGTAAGGCCTGTTGATGCATTTCCGGTTCAAACAGACGCCACTTGCCTGTTCCTTGAGCTTTAGCTCTCACCATGGCTTGATAGGCATCGCGAAATAGATGCTCAGCCTCTTGATCATCCGTACTTGAGAACGCAACTCCAATGCTGGGATTAATAATGACTTCATATTTTCCCAAGTCTATTGGTATAGACAGGGCTTGTTGCAGCGTTTCAACAAAACCTTCGATCGCCTGAGCGGACAAGTTCAGCAGAATGGCAAATTCATCACCTCTCAAACGAGCGACCAGGCTATTTGCAGAAACCGTTTCAACAATGCGACTGGCAATGCTGGTGAGAAGCTGATCACCCCTAAGGTGTCCCAGAGTATCTGTAATGGTCTCGAAGCGAGCGCAATCTAGCAGCAGCAGGGCAACGTTGGACTCATCTTGGCAGGAGGGCTGGTTATGGGACAGGATGTGATCGAGACGTTCAAGTAGCAGGGTGCGATTGGCTAACCCGGTGAGAGGGTCATACATTGCCATATGCAGCAGCTGGGTCTGGGCCTGCTGACGCTCTTGTATTTCTGCTTGAAGGCTTTGGTTGGCCAGTTGTAACTGTTGAGTACGGTCCAAAACCCGTTGCTCTAAGTCCAAATTCAATTGGCGAATTTGGGCTTCTGCCTGTTGCTGCTGTTGCAGGCTGTCCGTGAGTTGTTGATTTTGGCTTCTGAGTTGCTGTTTCAGACGACCTAGTTCTAGTTGAGAGTGAACTCGGGCCAGGACTTCAGCAATTTGAAAAGGCTTTGTAATGTAGTCAACGCCCCCAACTTGGAAGGCCTTTACCTTGTCGATTACTTCACCCAGAGCGCTGATAAAAACAACTGGAACTTCGGTGGTAGCTGGGTTTGACTTGAGTTGACGACAAACCTCAAAACCATCTATCTCTGGCATCGTTACATCGAGCAAAATCAAATCTGGATGCTCGACTGCGATCGCCTTCATCGCGACAGCTCCATTGATGGCACTCCGAACGTCATAACCTGCGTGAGTTAGCGTCGTGGAGAGCAGGCGTAGATTTTCAGGAACGTCATCAACGACCAAAATTGTTGATGGAGAATCCTTATTCGACGGAGATACAGATGGTGAAGTCTGTAGGTCGTACATTTTGTTGTCACCTTTAAGCTGAGCACCTGTAAGAGATGTGGCAAGGCTTCCAAATTGGCAAGATTTGGACTGGAAGCTGGGCAAAAATTCGAAGCAGTTATCGCTAAGTCAATCGGTTGGCCTAAGTCCAAGCTTACTACTTGGCCTGGCATCACTCTTGTGCGGAGCTTGCTGATTCCTGGTTAGTATACCCAGACTGACCAGGAGCAAGTCTTCGGCCAAACGTCAGGAATGACAGCCACAGATGAAGGAACCATCACAGCAAATTCAGTTATTCATAACCTATGGTGTTAATGGAAGCAGCAACTCAACGCCATGTCACAACCCAACTGGATAAAATCAGCCTGGGGATGGGCATCCGCGATTCCTCACAACTTCACCGCGCCTGCCAGCAGAGGCTTACCCGCGAGCAAATTCACTGGCACGCTCCCCTTCCCCGACGTTGATAGCAACCACTGGGCCAGCGACTACATCCAAACCCTCGCCAACCTGCAAATCATCAGCGGCTTCCCCGACGGCAGCTTTCGCCCCGACGCCCCCGTCACCCGCGCCCAATTTGCTGCCATCCTCCGCAACGCCTTCCCCACCGACTTAGACCTGCGCAACGTCAAACCCTTCAGCGACGTTGCCCCCAGCTACTGGGCCACCAGTGCCATCAGCACCACCCGCGCCACGGGCTTCCTCTCCGGCTACCCCGGCAATCGCTTCCGCCCCGAGCAAAACATCCCCCGCGTCCAGGCCCTCGTCGCTCTCGCCAATGGCCTCAACTACTCTGAAAATCGTCTCACTCAAACTCCCGATCGCGACCTCCTCAACTACTACCAAGACGCCGACCAAATCCCCGCCTACGCCATCCCCAGCCTCGCCGCCGCCACAGACCTCAGCCTCGTCGTCAACTACCCCAACCTGCGCCAGCTCAACCCCAACCGCAACGCCAGCCGCGCCGAAATTGCCGCCTTCGTCTACCAGGCCCTCTACCAAGAAGCCAAAGCCCCAGCCCTCCCCCTCAATCCTTACCGCATCATCGCCACCAGCCAGCCCTGGCAAACCAACCCCATTGCCACCTTGCCCGTTCAAGCTGCAAAGCTCAGCTTCAACGGCCCTGGCACTCGTCTGGCGACACTGGATGCAACAACCAATCTGATTAAAGTGTGGGATTTGGAGACAGGGCGATCGCTCACCAGCATTAATGCAGGTCTACAACGCCAGTTTTCCGCGATCGCCCTCAGCGAAGACGGGGAGATGGTGGTGGCGATCGTCCAATCCCTATCTAACTTCAACCCCAATTACGCACTCAACGCCTGGAGCATCACCACAGGTCAACCCCTCTGGCAAAGGCCGTTTGAGCCTCCACAACTTGAAGGAGCCGCAAGCCCAAGTCAGCTAGCCAATGATCTCGTCCTAGACCTCATCATCCGTCCCGACCACGATCAAGTGCTCACCCAAGCCAGCCTTGCTTCTACAGAGTCGCCGCCTGATATTAAGCTCAGCCTCCACAGCCTCGAAACTGGCGAAGTCCAGCAGAGCCTAACCGTCACGCCGGGTCGTGAGTTACTAAACCTCGCCTTTAGCCCCAAAGGAAACTACCTAGCTGCCCTCGCTAGAACGTCTGCCAATGGCCCCATCTCAGGTCGAAACCAGGATCTTGAACTGTGGCAGTTGAGTGATGGTAGCAGGCTGCCTAGCTTAGAGCCTGCCGATAGCAATTTGGTTTATTTAGCGATCGCCTTCACCCCCAACGGCAGCCTCCGCACCATCGCCAAAAATCTCTACGACATCCGCCTCGACACCTGGGACATCCGCAGTGCTAGCGTCATTGACCAACTCACCGAACTGCCCAATATAGATCGCCAGGACAATCTGGGCCGCCTCAGCCCCGACGGCATTTGGTACTTCGTTCGCAGTGATGTTGCAGGCACAAGATTAATTGATAGTCAACTTGCAACTGCCATCTCCCTAGAGGTTGTGGCTCAGCAAGCAACCTTTAGTGGCAAAGGCGGGAGTTTGGCAATTGCCGATCAAGCCAATGTACAAGTCTTCTTCCAGACAAGCCCGTAATATGGCAACTCCTGTGCACAAGCGACCTCAGTCTTATTTCCAGCCATTCCGCCACAGCTCTTGAGCCTTCACCACACACTGAGCATGTTTGCAGTCCTGATAATCCTTAGACAATCGTCGAAGTTGCTTGACTTGGTTACGCAACTGATTGCGCCAAGCCATCACCCCCGGTGTTGCAAATTCAATCTCACTCAAACGCAAATAGATCGCCACAATGCGAATGGATTTATCTCGGCGAGGGCGATTATCTTTCCCAGCTGCATTTAACCTAAGGCTCAGCACATGGGGCATATTGCTATCTGAGTCATCCTCGTGATCGCCATCGGGACGCACTGCCGCTTCCAGCAAGCCATCCGGCAGCTCATTGTTGAGAACATTAGACTTTTCTAGCGTACGCGTCATCCGTTGAGAGCTTTGGCGCAAGCGCTGGGAAATGCCTCGCTCCATACGCTCCACCCAACGAATCAAGGCAAAGGGATCTCGCATTGCCTCTTCACTCAATTCCGTCGTCCCGTCATAGGGCATGGGACGCATGAGCATGCCTCCTTTATCGTCTTCTCCCTCGGCGGCTAATGCACTGGCAAGCACCCCAGGCGAAATATCAAGCTTGTCACCGGCCTTTAGCGGCGTCGGTTCATAGCGATCCTCTGCTGGAGGTGGCTCAAAGTTAGGGTCAAACCCATTGTTGTCATCGAAAGCATTTGGCTCTGCTTTCTCTTGGGCATCTACAGCGAGGGAAGTGGAGTCATCACTTGTGGTTGAGTTCTCGTCATCGGCAGTTGTTGTAGAGTCATGAATTGCCTTTTGATGCTCGACTTGCAAACTTCCCTCGCCGCTCATGCTGGCACCATCCTCATTCCCTGTGCGCCGCTCCAATGCACGACCCGAGAGAATATCTTCTAAAAAGCGTCGCCCCAGGGAGCGCCCACTGTCTGAGGCTGCGACTGATTCTACCGACTTGGCAGAGGTCACAGAGGAATAGCCTTCCACGACAGGGGCTGTGGTCGAATCACTGCCCGTTGTTGCTTCTACATCAAGACTTGACTCTATCTCGTCAATCTCCGGGGCTGGGTCTACAGCTTCCGTTTCGCCCTGCTGCTTTTCTTCATCCTTTGCTGAACTATTACGACTAGGGGGAATCAGTGGGGGGATTTCTTCCAGGGAGCCTTCAGGCTCTTCAGATTCGGCTGGAGCTAAGGCTTCAGGTTCAGCTTTGAGTCGTTGCCGCTGCTTCATCACCGCTTCTAAATCAAAGGGGAGCTCAATATCCTTGTCCTTTAAAAGAGCTAAGACGCGATCGCTATTATCGTCATCCAGGGCACTGGTGAGCACCTCTAGGTCATCCCCGGTGAGTTCCGCCTTAATCACCGCAATTCTAGGTTGATTCGCTTCTTCCATATCGCCGGGTTCGGGCAATAGCAAACTTTCCAAGGACAACTGCTGGCGTAGCTTCTCTCCTTGACTGCGAACCTTATCCTGAAGCACCTGGCGCTTTTGAGTAGATAAGCCCAAGAAAGCCTCAGGATAGCTTTCTGTGCAGAGGTGATAGCAAACTGTCATGAGCTGCTGCGATGCAGTATTACTGAGTTCCTCTAGGTAACGCTGATACAGCTCTCGCAACTGTTCAGCACAGGTCCTATTCTTAGCCTCAAGCGTTTCGAGTTCCTGGGCAATTTTCGCAGCATTCATAGCCATGGGCTGTTGGGGGAGCAGGATTGTAGCACTGGCCACCTCATTAAGGGCAGGCCTCAACTTTTAACGGTTGAATCTGCCAGGCTGTGAAGCGGCTAGCCAACGTCCTGACAAGTGAGACGCTGGCCATAGCCAAAAAAAACAAACGTTCCCAGAAATGAGCCTGGGAACGTTTGAATGACTCAGCTAGCCTGTAAAGAGGTCTAGCGTCAATCTAAGGTCAGATGCGGTTCCAGGGCAGGCTCCCAGTTTAAGACTTGCCAGAAGCAGCGGCCACCTCTGCTGCAAAGTCTTCTTCCTTCTTCTCAATGCCTTCACCCAGAACAAAGCGCTGGAAGCGACGAATCTGGATGTTCTCACCCAGTTCGGCGATGCTTTGCTTAACTAGCTCTTCCACCGTGATGCTCTGGTCACGGATGTAGGGCTGATCCATCAGAGCCAGCTCCTTGAGGCGCTTGGCAATGCGGCCATTGACGATTTGCTCGCGCATCTTCTCAGGCTTGCTAGCGATGTCATCGCGGCCCATTTCAATGGCCTTTTCCTGCTCAATGTCACCCTGGGGCACATCGGCAGTGGTGATGTATTCCACGTTAGGACAAGCAGCAACCTGCATGGCAATGTTACGAACCAGTTCTTGGAACTTATCGCCACGGGCCACAAAGTCAGTTTCACAGTTGACTTCGACCAACACACCCACGCGTCCGCCAGTGTGAATGTAGCTATCTACAAGGCCTTCTGCCGCAACGCGACCGCTCTTCTTGCCTGCAGAAGCGATGCCCTTCTCACGCAACCAAATGTTGGCTTTCTCAACGTCACCACCGGTCTCTTTGAGAGCCTTCTTGCAATCCATCATGCCTGCGCCAGTTTTGTCGCGCAGTTCCTTCACCAACTTGGCAGAAATCTTTCCGGCTTCAGGAGCCTTTGTCGCTTCAGCAGCTTTTGCAGCCTCAGGAGCTTTTTTCTCAGCAGCCTTCTCAGCGCCTTTAGCTTTTCCTTTGCCTTTTCCCTTCTTACCAGCCATCTTCTGCGTCCCTCCAGGCAAATTTTGAATGTTATTAAAAGCGGCGTTAGGGCTCTAACGCTAGTCTGGGCCCCGAAATTCGAGACCCAGACTGAATCAAATGCAACTCACTGACTCGAAAGAGAAGCGTTATGCCTCTGCATCAGGTGCAGCTTCGGGGTCAGGTGCAGCTTCTTCAGCAGAAGGTGCAGCCTCTTCGGCAGCCGGTGCCGCTTCCTCAGCTTCAACGGCGGGCTCAGCCTCAGCGTATTCGGCGTAAGCCTGCTCTTGCTTAGGTTCTAGTTGACCATGACGACCTTCGTAGATCGCGTCTGCTAGCTTGCCGATAAGCAACTTGATGGAACGAATCGCATCGTCGTTGGCAGGAATCTTGATGTCCGCCAAGTCAGGGTCGCAGTTGGTATCCAACAGGGAGATGATGGGAATTCCCAACTTCTGGCATTCCAAGATTGCGTTGTACTCACGCTTCTGGTCAATGATGACCACAGCGTCAGGCAAGCGACGCATATTCTTAATGCCGCCCAGGTACTTCTGCAAACGTTCCAGCTCACGACGCAAAACAGATGCTTCCTTCTTAGGACGACGAGCAATCTCGCCACTAGCTTCCATGCGCTCAAGATCCTTGAGGCGATCCACACGGGTTTTAATCGTGGACCAGTTGGTGAGCATTCCACCCAACCAACGCTGGTTCACATAGTAAGCACCGCAACGACTAGCTTCTTCAGCAATAATGTTGGCGGCTTGGCGCTTGGTCCCTACAAACAGGAAGTTCTTTCCTTTGTCGGAACTGTTGCGAACATACTTATAAGCACTATCGATCAACTGGGCAGTCTGCACCAAGTCAATGATATGTACACCGTTACGAGAGGTGTAGATGTACTTCCCCATCTTGGGGTTCCAGCGGCGAGTCTGGTGACCAAAGTGGACACCGGCCTCCATCATCTGGGCAAGAGAAACAACGGGCATATTAGGGGGTTCCTTTTCGGGTTAGACCTCCATCCAGGGAGCTGTTTCAGTAAGCAGGAGATGAAATCCTGAGCTGAAGACAAAGATCATTTGACCTGTTTCAGTTACTGAGCCACCCGAAATCCTGGATGTGTGAGTTTTTGACAACCTCACAAAAATAACATGCTGTAACCGTTTCTGACAGCGAATTCATGGGCCTGCCGAATGACCTTGGGGCGATCGCCCAGTCAGCCCCCTCAAATTCCCCCATCATCCCGACTAATGCGGTGTCTTTAGAGACAACAGGGCGATGTTCCTCGCTTCTAGCCAGGCATGATCCCTAAAGCATTATTAAGAAATGTGTGAGACGATGAAGGCTGTTGTTTCGATTCAGGCGTGTTTTCGCCTACAGCAGGATCCTACGTGCAAACACAATCTACTGCTCCATCCGCTGCATCGCCGCGGGAGGTTCTTCCCTTTACGCTGCAAGATGTTCGCTCTGCTATTCCTGAGCATTGCTTCCGACCTTCAGCTCTGCGTTCCCTAGCCTACTTTTTTCTAGATTGCGGTATCGTTGCCGGTCTTTACTGGGCAGCGGCAGTCATTAATCAGTGGTGGCTCTTCCCCATCTTCTGGTTTGTCCAGGGCACGATGTTTTGGGCTCTGTTCGTGGTTGGCCATGACTGCGGCCACGGCTCCTTCTCTCAGTATCGCTGGCTCAATAATTTGATTGGCCACATCTCCCACTCCTTCATCCTGGTGCCGTTCCATGGCTGGCGCATTAGCCACCGCACCCATCATGCCAACACTGGCAACATTGAAACGGATGAGAGCTGGTACCCCCTCACTCAGTCCATGTATGAATCCATGAACTGGCCTGAGAAGTTAGTGCGTTTCAAGATGCCTTTGGTCCTGCTGGCCTATCCCATCTACCTGTTCATGCGTTCTCCCGGTCGCAAGGGCTCTCACTTCCTGCCCGGTAGTGATGTGTTCCGCCCTTCTGAGCGCAATATGGTTATCACCAGCACCCTCTGGTGGTCTGCCATGGTCGGTTTACTGGCTGTTGCAGCGTTCCAGTACGGCATCCTTGCAGTGCTGAACTACTACGTCATGCCTTACTTGGTTTTTGTTGTTTGGTTGGACCTCGTCACCTTCTTGCACCACACCGAAGATGACATCCCTTGGTATCGCGGTACGGATTGGTATTTCTTGAAGGGTGCTGTTTCCACCATTGACCGTGACTATGGCTTGTTCAACAGCATTCATCACAACATCGGCACCCATGTGGCCCACCACATTTTCTTGAGCATCCCCCATTACCACCTCAAGACCGCCACTGAAGCGATTAAGCCGGTACTGGGTGAGCATTATCGCAAGTCTGATCAGCCCATCATTAAAGGGTTCCTCAAGTCCTACCTGCGCTGCCACTTTGTCTCTGACGAAGGCAGCAAGCTCTATTACCAGCGCGCTCAGGATCTCTAGGATTCAAGTGAAGGCTGGGGGGGATTCCTTCGGTAGTTTGTGAAGCGATCGCTGACTCACCCCATAAAGAAAAGCCCCGACTCATTAAGTTGAGCCGGGGCTTTTCATCTCTCTATGAATTATTTCAGGCCAATATTCAGAACAGATAACCAGACATTGCTCAAAATTTAGGCCTAGGATTTTGGTTTCGTTTCAAACTTGCCCGTGGGATCTCCTATGTTTGCTGAGGCTACAATTCAGTCATCTCTGAACTTCTCCGTATATATGCGAGACAATTCCAAATATTCCTGACCTTCCCCAACTCAGCAGTAGGTTTATTTGGTAGATGCACCCTGACTCAATCGTCCCCAGCTCCGGCTGGGGACTTCCTTCCAAAGATTGACTCAGATACGCCAAAACAGCATTTTCTAAAACAAACATTTTTTGCGCTCTCTTATGAAGCAGAAATCTAAGAGAGATCTGAAACCAAAGTCAGAATTCTTTTACAAACTGATTTCTAGCTGAGTTTATTAATCTCCTGATTTATCAATCTTCTGCGGTGATATTTCTTGTCTGGTTGGGCATGTTATATCTCTTCGGAATACTTCAGGAAGAATGTGGCTTAATGCTGAGAAATGTGGATTGCTGAGTTTGAATATTTAGGAACGCCGTACTGCTCAGAAAAGCATAGCCAGTGAAGCCTGTAGTCTTCTTAAAGACTTACTCAGATAGCTCCCTCAGTACCAATCGCCAACTTTCAGAAAGCCATAAATAGAGCATTCCGTAGAGTCACTGAACTTTACTTTGATGTCCTGAAATGTTCTTTCAAGTGAGTAGTGACAAACGGTAGATGCACCCTGACTCAATTGGCCCTTGGCAAAAGCCAAGGGCTTTTCTTGTCTTTAAAGCAATATTTATTCCTGAGAAATTTTCTAGAAAATTAGTTCTCTTAATCTCCGGATTCAGCCGAGCAAAAAAGTATACATAAGTGGTAGATGCACCCTGACTCAATAAGCTCCTGGCTCCGGCTAGGAGCTTTTCTTTTTGAAATACGAAGCATGAGCATCCAACAGTCAAAATAAACTTTCTAAATCTCCGGATTCAGCCAAGCAAAAAAGTATACATAAGTGGTAGATGCACCCTGACTCAATAAGCTCCTGGCTCCGGCTGGGAGCTTTTCTTTTGTCTTGATTGACTGGGTGGATCTCAATAAAACTTTTGAGTCATTGACTTAGAACGGCACATCATCATCCTCATCAATATTCTCGGCGACTGAGGCAGGAACCGTTACAGGTTCTGTGCTGGAATGCGCGATTGCTTCGGAAGCCTGGGGCGCGATCGCAGGCACAGACTCAGCAGCAGCAACTGCTGCCACATCAACCACCACGTCCTTCGGAGCAAGCTCTCCGACGACGACCTCATCTCTCACCACTTCACCATTAAAGAATTGAGCCAACTGCTTCGCAGACCTCACAATCTCGTCCTCCTCCCAGAGTGGCTTCACCGTTGGAGGCAAGCCTGCTTCTCCAATGGGAGCCAGCTGAGCTTGGGATTCATCGACTGCAGACTCTGGATCGCCCTCTGCTGAATTAATCGGTGCAAGGGGGGTCAGCTTAGGCACAGGGGTCAGCCCAGCCATGGGATCTATGGAGATTTCAACCTCTTCTTCTAAGGGACCCGGATCGACAGGAATAGGTCCTGAGTTGTCAGGTAGAGGTTCACTGGATTGGGGAAAAGCTGGGTTGGTTGGCTCAACAGGAGCTGGAACGATATCTGCAAGCACAGCTCCCACAGCCGCAGGCTCAACTGGAGGAGGCGGGCTGGACTGAACTGGCTCAGCAACTGGGGTGGCTGAGGCGGGAGCAGATTCTTCTTTGGCAGGAGCTGGGGAGGGCGGCTCAGTCGGGTCAGTTGATTGAGGGGGTGAAGCAACGCTAGGCGTCTGTGGCGCAACGGTTGCAGCGGGTTGGCTGGCTGCTGGGGCAGGGGGTGGAGTTGGCGCGGCAGGTTGAGCTGATGGAGTCGGGGCAGCGGGCTGGACTGGAAGCAGTGGCTTGGGTGCAGCAGGGGATGGAGCGGGGGGAGCCGTTGCTGCGGGAGCTCCCCCAGAGGTAGCAGTGCCATTGGGCGGTGGCGCATCGGGCTTTTGAGCCACTGGATCGAGCTTGACCTTGATGGGGGAGCCTACAACTTTGGCTAGGGCAGACTCAATCGCACTCTGGCGAGTCTGGATACTGCTGAGCCATTGCTGGGTGACAGAGATATGGGCCACACTGCCTGTGAGGCGCATGAGCTGTGATTGTTGGCGCAGCAACATTTGTGTGCTGCGATATTCAACGTTGGCAATGACTTGTTTCCACATTTCCCCGAGGTCGATGCCTGTGGGGGCAATCGGTTCTATTGCGGGTTCTGTCGGTGGGGCTTGGGGAGGCTGAGGCGGAGCAGGCGGTTGGCTTGCCGCGGCGGGAGGAGGAGGAGTTGGAGCGGGAACCGGCGGATTGGCTTGGGAGGCTGCCCCTTGCACCGCTGGTGGGGGAGCTGGCGGAGCGGGGACTTGAATTGGAGGAGAGATGGGGGTGGGAGCGATCGCAGGGGGTTGAGGTGTTGCGATCGCATTGGCAGGGGGAACAGAAGGAGCAACCGCTATGGGTGCTGCAACTGCCATTCCCTGGGGCTGAACAAGGGCTGCGGGAAGCAGTCCCATGAGCGTGACCTCGAGCCAAAGGCGCGGCTGGGTGCTGTTTTTGAGCTGCACTTCGCTGGTGCGCAGATGCTGCTGTCCCTGAAGGATGACTGCAACATCTAGTTGCTGAGCGAACTCAGTCATTTCCTGCCAAGTACTGGGCGTAATGGCAACGAGGTCATTGCGCTGGGGAGCCGTTCTGGCCACCAGCAAGTCGCGGTAGAAGCTGGCTAGGTTTTGCAGAACAACCAGGGGCTCTCGGCCTCGATCCATGAGCTGGCGCGATCGCTCAATCACGGCTTCGGCATTGTTACTGGCGATCGCCTGGGTAATGGTAAACAGCTCCCGCTCCGGCACCGCCCCCACCAAATCCCACACCGCTTCAATGGCAACGGGGGGCGGCAACAAGCTCAACTGATCCAGCAGACTCTCCGCATCCCGCAATCCCCCCTGGGAAAGCTGAGCGACGAGACGCAGAGCATCATCATTAATATCAATCAGTTCCTGGTTAGCGATATGACGCAGGTGACCCACCATTTCTTCTAAAGGAATGCGACGATAGTCAAAGCGCTGACAGCGGGAAATGATAGTCGGTAGAACCCTCTGGGGATCGGTGGTTGCCAGGACAAACACGACCCGCTCTGGCGGTTCTTCCAGGGTTTTGAGCAGCGCATTAAATGCCGCCGTACTGAGCATGTGACATTCATCAATCACATAAACTTTGTAGCGACATTGCACGGGCGCAAACTGAGCCTTCTCGATCAGCTCACGAATATTATCGACGCCGGTATTACTGGCAGCGTCAATTTCAATCACATCCAGGGCAATGCCTGTGGTAATTGAGTGGCAGGCTTCGCAGGTGCCGCAGGGCTGGGGGGTGGGCTTGTCCCCGGATTGGCAGTTGAGGGATTTTGCCAGGATGCGGGCGCTGGAGGTTTTCCCTGTGCCACGAGGACCGCTAAATAGATATGCAGGAGCAATGCGCTGCTGGACGATCGCATTGGAAAGCGTTGTGGCGATCGCCGTTTGCCCCACCAGATCTTGAAAGGTTTGGGGGCGATATTTGTGATGAAGCGGTTCGTAGGCCATGGCAGTTCATTCGTACCCTCTCATCATAGGCAATCACGACCCAAGCTGTACCCAAGACTGGACTAGTCAACCTTTGCTGTTTAGCGGCGCAAGCTAGGTCGTCATCAGGTGCCAAAACAAAGATAAGAAGCTTTACCAACCAATGGCAACGGCCTTTTCCGTCATACAACCCTTGACAGCCGGTCAATTGCGAAGATTACAAGGGGTCTTCCTTCGCCTCCCATGAGATGAAATCACCACGAAGCTCAACTGGTTAACGTAGGCTAGCGGTTATATCAGGCCTGGCTTTTTGACTCCCAATGACTGACTCGACAGTTGCGGTATCTTTGCCGATTCAGCGAAATAAACCTGCTTTCAGCCAGCGACTGCGATTGCGATCGCTCATCATTTTGCCTTTCTTGGCCCAGATGCTCACCGTGAGTGGAGCGATCGGCTATTTGTCCTATCGCAACGGCCAACGCACGGTTGAGACCCTAGCTGAGCAGCTCACCGAAGAAATTTCCCAACGCATTGACGAAAACCTGCGGGCCTATCTCGCTCCCACTCAGCAAATTGATCGTCTCAATGCCATCCTGATCGAACAAGACCATTTTCCCCTGGATGATCTAACCTTCTGGGAGCCCCTGTTATGGGAGCAGGTGCAAACGAATCCAGATATCAATTTCATCAAGCTCACTAATTCTCAAGGCCAACAGCGTACGGGCGAGAAATTAGAGAATGGAGATCTGCGGCTCAATATTATTGATGAGCAAACCAACTATGACTTTCACTCCTATAAAACGGATGACCAAGGCAATCCGCAAGAACTCGATGCCAGCTTTACGGTCTCCGATACTCGCGCAGGTGCTTGGTATCAAGATGCCGTCACAGCAGGTCAGTCTGTTTGGAGTGCGGTTTTCATCTCATTCCTGGAAGATACTCTGGTGGTCGCCTCCGCCACTCCTGTTTATGACCGTGATAGTCAAGAGCTTCTAGCGGTGCTCAATAGCGGCATCCGTCTTAATAGTATTGGCGACTATCTCCATGAACTCGAAATTGGTAAGACAGGGCAAGCGTTTCTGATCGAACGCCGGGCTAGGGGACGGGGGACGTTGCTTGCAACATCAACAGATGAGATTCCCTTTCGAGACCAAGGGGAGTCTCGTGAACTCTTCCCGGCGATCGAAAGCCAAGATCTGGTTACCCGCATTGCCGTAGGCGAGCTTCTACAAACCTATCCCGACTTTGAGGGAGTGGACGAACAGCCCATACTGAGCAAGTTCAAGATCAATGACAAATGGTATTACCTCCAGGCTCGCCCCCTGCAAAATGATCCCGCTTTAGATTGGCTCATTGCCGTCGTAGTTCCCCAGTCAGATTTCACGACCCAGATTCGCCGGAACACTCGCAATACCATCCTCCTCTCCCTAGGAGCCCTAGGACTCACGACCTTTGCAGGCTGGTGTCTTGCGCGTTGGTTGAGTCAGCCGCTGGAAAGCTTGACCCAAGCCAGCCAGGCGATCGCCGCTGGAGACCTCCCCCCCAATATTCAGCTCCATCCCTTTGCGGCCCAAGAGATCTCCCACCTTGCAAAATCTTTTGTCACCATGTCTAGTCAGCTCCAGGAGAGCTTTTCCACCTTGGAGCAGCGCGTGGCCAATCGTACCCAAGCGCTGAGTCAGGCCAATGCGAACCTCAAACTTGAGCAGGCTAAGGCCGACGAACTTTTGCTTAATGTCTTGCCGGAGGCGATCGCCACCCAGCTGAAGGAATCCCCCGGCACCATCGCCGAACTGTTTGAAGAAGTCACGATTCTGTTTGCGGATATCGTCGGCTTTACTCCCCTCTCCAATCGCATGGCGCCCCTAGAGCTAGTTGAATTTCTCAACAGTATCTTCTCTAGCTTTGATATCCTTGCCGATCGCTATGGTCTAGAAAAAATTAAAACCATTGGTGATGCCTACATGGTGGCAGCAGGTTTGCCCCTACCCCGAGAGGACCATGCCCGTGCCATCGCTGATATGGCCCTGGAGATGCAAGCAGCGATCGCTCACATCCGAGATGACCAGGGCAATCCTTGCGAGGTGCGCATTGGCATCAACACTGGCATTGCGGTAGCTGGTGTGATTGGCACGCGCAAGTTTATTTATGACCTCTGGGGAGATGCAGTGAATGTCGCTGCTCGCATGGAAAGCCAGGGGGAGCCAGGGCATATCCAGGTCACTCACCAAACCTATCTTTACCTTAAAGACCACTATGAATTAGCCGAACGGGGCAAGATTCAAATTAAAGGGAAAGGGGAACTCAAGACTTACTGGCTTCTGGGTCGTAGGGGGGAGTGATACACCTTTAACAGCCCCTGCCGCCCTTCATTTCTCAGAACATATCCCCCAGTCAAAGCCATCTTTCTAAAGAAACCAATACATCGCTATCCCTAAGCTTGTCCGGAACCGCAGGCCAGTGGCAGAATGACTGTCTGGCGTCAACCTTATTCCTAGACTGTCCTCCGTTGCCCCCGCTTCTCTCTTTCTCTCCAGCGGCCCTAATTTGCTGCTCAAGAAAGCCAGCCTAGGAAGGATATTCAGCGGCGATGGAGTTTTAATTCCCCCATGCAAGAAATCCTGCTGTATTCCCTCATCTTTGCGGCCAGCCTTGCGCTGTTGGCAAAGAGTTCTGATTTTTTCACCGACGCCGCCGAAAAAATTGGTCTGCTTCTCGGCCTGCCTGCCTTCATTATTGGCGTGACGATCGTGGCGATCGGCACCTCAATTCCAGAGCTAGTGTCTTCCCTGGTCTCGATCTCCGAAGGGGCACCGGAGTTTGTGGTCAGCAATGTTGTTGGCTCTAACATCACCAATATTTTCTTGGTGATTGGTATTGCTTCGGTGATTGGCAAGCAGCCCATCAAAATTACCTACGATCTTGTCAGTGTTGACCTGCCGCTGTTTGTGGGATCTGCTTTCATCCTGGCATTAGAAGGAGCCGACGGTCGCTTTACCCTAGGTGAAGCGATCTTGAGCATCATTGGCTACGTGATGTATCTGTTTTACACAGTCAAGGGCAGTGGTGAAGCACCGGAGACACCGGAGGAAGATCTGCCAGTCCATGTGGAGCGCAGCAAGCGAGCGTTGATTCAGCAATTGCTGATCATTACCCTGAGCTCGGTGTTCATTTACATTGGGGCCAGATACACCATTGAGTCGATTATCAAGCTCTCGGAGCTACTCAATATTGGTAAAGAAATTATTGCGGTTACCGTCGTTGCCTTTGGTACTTCTCTGCCAGAACTTGCAGTCACCATTAACGCAACCCTGAAGGGCAAGGCAGAATTGGCCGTAGGCAATGTCCTGGGTTCCAATGTATTCAACACCTTTATGGTGATGGGCGTTCCTGGCCTCGTTCAAGAACTGCCCGTGCCCCCTTTAGTGCAGCAGGTCAGTGTGCCAACCATGGTGGCGGGAACGATTTTGCTCTTCTTTGCCACTCAGGATCAGGAACTCACCATTTGGGAAGGGTGGCTGTTTTTCATTCTGTACGCCTGGTTTGTTGGCCATAGCTTTGGCTTCCTCTAGGACTCCGCATTTCTCATTCATCTCCTTTAGAGGTTGTTTGAGAATTCGGCCAAGCGTCAAATTTGCAACCTCGATCGAAACTTCGAAATCCCGTTCATCTTGGCAGCGTCATAGGTCATCCTGCTACAGCTAAAAGCCTTTCTCAAACAACCTCTTACGATCAGATTTTTACCATGCCTGATACTGCTTCTTCTGCCGCTTCAATCCAGCCACCGATTGTTGCTCAGCATCCGAAGGAACTGGAGATCCATGGAGATCGCCGTGTTGATCCCTACTACTGGCTGCGGGAAAAAGAAAATCCAGAGGTGATCGAATATCTAGAAGCCGAGAATGCTTACACCGAGGCTCAAACGGCCCACACCCAAGATCTCCAGCAAAAGCTCTATGACGAAATGCTGGGCCGCATTCAGGAAACCGATCTATCGGTGCCCTATCGCTACGGCGACTATTACTACTACTCCCGCACGGAAGAAGGCAAAGCCTACGGGATCCTTTGCCGCAAGCCAGGCAGTTTGGAGGCTGAAGAAGAGATTCTGCTGGACGAAAATGTCTTGGCAGAGGGCTTGGAATTCTTTTCCTTGGGCGACTATGAAGTCAGCCCCAATCAACAGCTCCTGGCTTATTCCACAGATACCCAGGGCAACGAGCGTTACACCCTGGTGTTTCGCAATCTGGAGACGGGCGATCGCTTCCCTGAAAGCATCCCTGACGTGGGCGGTGCCTGCTGGGCCAATGACAACAAAACTATCTTTTACCTTCGCCTAGACGAAGCCAACCGCCCTTACCAGCTCTGGCGGCATGGCCTGGGCAGCCTGATCCACAACGATGAACTGGTCTACGAAGAAAAAGACGAAGCCTTTTACTTGGACCTCAGCACCACCCGCAGCGAGGCTTACATTCTCCTCAGCGCCGATAGCAAAATCACCTCGGAAGTCCGCTTTATCGATGCCAATGCTCCCGATGGAGAATTTCGCATCATTCACCCCCGTGAAAAAGGCGTGGAATATGGCGTGGCTCATCACCCCGGCTTAGAAAGTGATGTGGAAGGCGATCGCTTCTATATTGTCACCAACGACGACGCCATCAACTTCAAGCTGATGACTGCCCCTGTCGGTAATCCCAGCAAGTCCCAGTGGAAAGAAATGATTCCCCACCGGGAAGACATCATGCTCAGCGGCGTAGACCTGTTTACAGATCATTTAGTTATTTATGAGCGGGAGCAGGGCTTACCCACCATCCGGGTGCAAAAGCTCTCCACGGGCGATGTCACGAAACTAGACTTCCCCGAGCCCACCTACTCCGTCGGCGGCGGCTTCATGCCGGAATTCGACAGCAAAATGCTTCGTTTCCACTACAGCTCTATGATCACGCCATCCTCGGTGTTTGACTATGACATGGATAGCCATGAACGGGAGCTGAAAAAGGAACAGCCCGTCCTGGGTGGCTATGATCGCAGTCAATACGAAAGCCAACGCCTCCTGGCTAAAGCCCCCGATGGCACAGAAGTTCCCATCTCCCTGGTCTACCCCAAGGGCACAGAACTCACGGGCGACAATCCCTTGCACTTAACGGGCTATGGCTCCTACGGTTATCCCTATCCCGTAAGCTTTTCGACTTACCGTTTGTCCCTGCTGGAGCGAGGCGTTGTTTGTGCTGTGGCCCATATTCGCGGTGGCGGTGAGCTAGGACGCAAGTGGTATGAAGATGGCAAGTTTCTCCATAAGGCCAATACCTTCACGGACTTTATTGCCTGCGCGGAATTTTTGATTGCGGAGAATTGGACTCAGTCGGAAAAGCTGACAATTTCTGGTGGTAGCGCTGGGGGATTGTTGATGGGGGCGGTGGTGAATCTTCGGCCTGGATTGTTTCAAGGAGCGATCGCCCAAGTCCCCTTCGTGGATGTCGTCACCACCATCCTGGACCCAGATCTCCCCCTTTCAGTCATGGAGTGGGAGGAGTGGGGCAATCCCAACGAGCCGGAATTCTACGAATACATGAAGTCCTACTCGCCCTACGACAATGTCGCAGCCCAGGATTATCCCAATTTGCTGATTACAGCAGGGCTCAATGACCCCCGCGTCTCCTACTGGGAACCGGCAAAATGGGCTGCAAAGCTACGAGTGACTAAGACTGACAGCAACCGCTTATTGCTCAAGACCAATATGGGAGCGGGTCATGGCGGCGCATCTGGTCGGTATGAGCGCATCAAGGAGATTGCTTTTGAAGATGCCTTCCTGCTGGATTGTTTAGGCCTTAGTTAGGAGTGGAAATTTAACAAGGCCCGACAACCCATCGGGACATGGCCTGCCATGTCCGCAGTTGCCGTAGATGCATCACGGCCTCATGGAATCCTCGTTCTTTAGGGGCTATCTTGCTGAATGTGTGGTGCGATCGCTTACGCGTCCTCTGCAGGTGCTTCTGCCTCGTCCGCTGGGGCATCATTTTCTGGCGGATGCTCCTCACTCTTGCCCTTCACAGAAGGTAATGCCTCCACCAAGCCCATGTCATAGGCCTCATCGGGAAGCTCTCCGGCGAGGTACTTACCTGGCTCAAAAATTCGGCTGATCGTGAAGCATTGCTGCTTCAGCTCGACCATTTCTTCTTGGCGGAACATCATGCGGCTGCGGCTGCGTTCAATGGCCATTGTCTAGTCTCCTGGGAAGGCAATTTTCTGTCGATTTCTAGCCTAGCCAATTTTCAAGCTCTTAAATCAACAGTCTCAATCGTTCAGACTTGTAATATCCATATCACAATCAGCTATCTAGCCTGAACAGCTTATGGAGAGAGCGAAGGAATATGACCACGGAATATGACCACGGCTATTTTGAAACTCTCCATCGTCATGGAGTTCATCACTGGTGGTTTGGCTACAATCTCATCATAAAATTGCCCTCCGTCTGATTACTGAGAAGCTGAAAATACGTTTAAAGGAAGACGATTAGGCTTTTAAAAACAGGGAAATCAGATTGATTCAGATAAATATTTGAAACCTTATCAGTGATAAAAATAACTAATTAGTCACAGCCTTACCACAGAATTTCCACAACATTGAACTTGACTTTCCACAGCTAAATCTGACTTTTCCACAGATCTTTGCAGACTGTGGAACGATTATTCAGCAGTTCTTTCAGAAAAATCATGTCATTAGAAATTGAGGTTGTTGTTTCCCTATCAGCTTGGGTAAATTAGTGCTATACCAATAACAGTCAAGTTACCTGATGTAAATTTGATTCAATTCAAACCTGAGAGAGTCAATCGAATTAATCGGCTATCCACACCGATATAAGTTCCAACTTCAAAACCTAATTTGCCTCAGGAGGCCAATTTGTTTCAGTCCTGCATTCAACACTCATTGATGAGCCAGCAGTACCTCTCCAGACCCGTGGAAATTTCACATCTTTGGCTTATATGCTTTAGCTCTAGCAGCTTTGAGTCATTTCATTGGCAAATCTAGATGTTTACAGGCATCAATCCTTATTTGCTCCATCCTATTGCGTCCCACCAATCCTCAAAAGCCTCAGAAAAAAGGCAGCGTAAGGATTCTAATCCGTTTTCTTAAAGATCAACAGCAGGTCTACTCTCTGAAACTCTACTGTGACTTCGTTGCAGTCAGATTTGAGTAGACTTGCTATCCGTGCCCCCTCAATTCTCGCTATTGCCGATTGGAAATAGCAACATCTCGGGGATTCACTCTAGATCTTGCCGCACTTTGTTGTGCACAACTTTCATTGCACTATAGCGTCAGTCACCTTTTTAATCTGACTGACTCTTTCACCATGCTTAAGCGTGATGAAACTCAATCGTCCATGCCTATGCCCGTAGCTGACAATTCATTTTGAGGTTTTGACTATGCAATTGCACCTGCAAAATCAATCTAAACCCACTGACTCGTCCCCAAATTCCCACAACATTCCCCTGAGACTCAGGCAGCTCTATCCCCATAGCTTCAATATCGACAGTAATCGCTTACAAACTCCCGTCACCCCTCCATCCTATGGCAGTCACCAACCACAAACTCATCAGCCGAATCATCCCAAAAATGTTGCCGTAAGCAGCTTAAAACAGTCCCCATTCACCTTCGCGAAGGCATTTCACGATCGCCTATTCCCCCATCACCCAACGTTTGTCGAACGGCGACAGTCCAATCTCAAGCCCAAAGCAAATGCCCCCACAGCAGCGACTCAACAACTAGAAAGATTCATGCCCCAGCAGCAACGAATCTTCCTGGCTGGAGGCTGGCTCGTAGCACTATTCACCGTCGCAATTAATTTGGGCGGAGCCCATGGGGGGCGCGTTAATGCCAGTGCCATTGAGCAATCTCACTGTAAAACTATCGTTCAATCCAACGCAGCTCTCTCACGCGCCCAGCTCGCCAAAGTCTTAACGGTGCCGGAGCGATCGCCCCAAAGCGACATTCGCACCCAACTCCCCCAGCCCTACTGCCAATTTCAAGACATTGAAATGCGAGCGGGCATCAGCGCCCAACGCGAAGCCTATCCCCTGGCCTTTGACCCCCAGACTTGGCTTGTACTGCTGTTTGAAGAAGACGAATACGCGGGCTACGCCTTCCAGTTCTAGACCTCGGTGTAACAACTCACACTGAAAATCCTGTCGGGGCGCACAGTGGTGCGCCCAATTCAGCATGACTTCTTTCGACTCCCACTCCGTCTTGCCCCAAGCCATTGCAACAAATATTTCAACCTTTCACTGCATCCCATCACAACCTGCGACTGCCTCCACCTCTGAGCACACTACTTCCCTGACTCAAAAGACTCCCGCCCCCCGTTCCACTCCAGCCTCAAATTATTATTCACAGCCCCATTGGCGCGCTCGCTGGTTTAGGCCCGCTGTGATTTATCTGGGCTTAATAGCAACGCTCCTCAGTAGTTGCAACCGCCCCTCGGAAGCTCCTGTGAACCTGAAACTTCACCAGCAATGGCACCTCCAGCCCGGTCAAACCATTGCAAGCTATCCCATTAGCAGTGGCCTAGGAGATGTCGTTATCAACCTAGGTGGCAAAGCTCTGTACATGCCTAAAGCCGGTCGCATTCAGCCCTTAACAGATCGGCAGAATGAAGCCTCTGCGACGGGAAAGATTGGAACTCAATCGAGTAACTGCGTCGCGGTTTCCAGCCCAGAAATTCCAGCCTATCGCCTGCGGCTTTGTCATCTGCATCAGCTTCAACTGGGCCAGCAGCCTGCGGGGCAAATCATTGGCCGAGGAGAGCAAGTTGCGATCGCAATGTTGCGCAAACAACCTGAAGGAACCTGGGCCTTCGTAGAGCCATCGCCCAGCTTGCTAGAAGCGTTGCTCACCCAGCCCTAGCCTTGCCCAGTTGGCTGTCTGCCTAAATCTCGCCATTGCCCAGGGCCTTACTCCCGAGCCATGTCCATTCATTGTTTTAATTTATTGACCTTGCCTACAAAACTTCTATTGCACTCTTTCCTAACGCTGAGCCAAGCTCAAAAGCTTTGCCTGTTTGTCTTCGCCTTACAGGCTGTGATTGCAAGCCCTAGCCATGCCCAAAGTAGTTCAGCCCTCTTGGACTTCAGCTTGTCCCGCTCTACACCAGCTTCCCACTCCAGGCAGGAGACAATTCGCAGTTTAACTTCGCCAGCATCTGTCCCCCAACTGGATAATGACCCATCCCCCGAGTCACCAGCTGCTTCAGGCGTCATCATTTCCGATGCAGATCAAAAAAATAGTTCTCACTCAGCAGTGCTGCCGGTATTGGCACCGTCCATTCAAGCCTTGTTCCAAGGAGGGGCAGATTCAGTAGTAGCCCTGGCTGTGGGTAGTGCGGAGGGCACTCGTAGGCCCAACGGCGATCGCACCTGGGCTTACCATGGCCACCATGACCCCGGCAATGGCCATTGGAACCTGGGCAGCTTCTCCTACCAGCATGAAGCCAGCTCCCCGGCTGATGCAGATGAAAAACAACTTAAGCGCCTGCAAATCCAGGCACAGCAGCTACAGCAATTGGCTGTTCAAAAGCAGCTTAAGCTTTCAATTACTGAAGCTCTAAACGGTATTGACCTTGCCAATCAGGCTCCCCTTGCAGCATTGGATCGGGGATATATCAATCGACTTGAGGAAGCACGACAGTTATCCCTAGGGGAAGTTGAAGGCATTCTCCATGCTCGCACTTGGTCCTATTGGGATCCAGATCTTGATCAATGGAATGCGCCAGGACTGGGTAACCAGTGGCTGAGCATCTCGGAAGATCAACGACGGCGGCAAGCAGCGATCGCTCAAACCCTAGATCTTTATTTCTTAGATCAAGACGATATTATTCCGAAATAGCTTGCTCAAGCGGATAGTCCCCCACCACCGATGCATCGAGTTCGGCTTGGGGGGACATGACAGCAGCGACTAAGGTTGCGATCAATAGACCTGCAATCAATAGCATCCAATCAGAGGAAGGATTTTGGGTGGAGTTCATAGCCAGACCATTGAAGGAACTGTTCACGGCTTCCACTGTCATCTGGCTTTGCAGGAGTTCTATGGAGAGAAAAACTAGGCTTAATCTCAGCTTTTTATCTATCTCCGCGATTGCCCAAATTCATGAAGTCCGAGCGAGTTCATTTCTAGGAAAGACTGAATGGATGCTCACCAAGAGATGGCCCGAAGCAACTGCATGACTTGATTCAATGTTTTGTGATGGGCTGAATGGCAGAAGTGATTATCAATGGCGCTTAACAAGGCCATTTAAATAAGAAAAAGCCCCAGCCGTAGCCGGGGCTTAATGAGTCAGGGTGCATCTACCAGTTATTACTACTGGTTTGATTTGCTACACCCGGAAGATGAACCTGGATTACTCGAACTCGGCTTGATTCAGTCTTATTCTGTGGGCCTAAATTTCCTTAGCAGCCAGCATTCATGATGGTTTAACGCCCCACTGCTGTTTGCGAATCTGGTATCGCGAACTCGCAACTTGCCTCATAACAGCAGGCGTAAAAATTGACAAAAAAAATCCCCGGCCTTGGCCGAGGATTAATGAGTCAGGGTGCATCTACCAGTTATTACTACTGGTTTGATTTGCTACACCCGGAAGATGAGTCTGGATTGCTAGAAAGATGGGCTAATTCAGACCTGTTTAACAGGAGTATATTTTCTTGTAAACCAGCATTCATGATGGTTTAGCGCCTCACTTCTGCCTTCAACCCATGTATCGCTAGCTCGCGACTTGCCCAATAGCAGCAGGCATAAAAATGGACAAAAAAAATCCCCAGCCTTAGCCGAGGATTAATGAGTCAGGGTGCATCTACCAGTTATTACTACTGGTTTGATTTGCTACACCCGGAGCATCGAGGACATTTTCTTTTGGACTCCTCATAACAACCCCGGAGGCACCAGTTGGTCAGTCTGTAAGCCCGTCTCAGACTAGATAATGACCAAGGTGCAAAAACTGGGACAATACATCAGAACAATGGAGAACTGGTCAGGTTGTTGTTACGACCCATCCCAGACTCTAGTCCATGGGCTAGAGCGCTCCCAAGCTTTAAGCATGCCTTGTTTTGCCCCCAGCCATGGTTGAAAGGGCAAAAGTAGGGCAACCTCTGCGGAAAGGACAGAATTGATTCATGGCAACTTGGCAACGGATTCCTGGTGGTATTACTGCTCCTAAAGGCTATCGAGCAGCAGGCATTGCAGCAGGTCTAAAGCCCTCTGGGGCTCCTGATGTGGCTTTGATTGTGTCTGATGTTCCAGCGATCGCTGCTGGGGTCTTCACCACAAGCCAGGTGCGCGCCGCCTGCGTTGACTATTGTCGCCAAACTCTGAAACAAGATGCCACAGTCCAAGCCCTGCTTTGCAATGCAGGCCAGGCCAATGCAGGAACAGGAGCCATCGGAGAAAAAGCAGTTAGCCTCTCCACAGAGCGGGCTGCAAAAGCATTAAGCATTGACCCCAGCTCTGTTCTGGTGGCTTCCACAGGGGTGATTGGCAAACAGATTCCCATGGAGCCTTTTCTCGTTGGTATAGATAAGGTTGCAGAGGCTTTAAGTGAAGCGGGCTCAGATTCTGCGGCCCAAGCGATCGTCACGACAGATCTAGTAACCAAATCCATCGCCCTGGAGATGGAACTGGACGGTCGGCCTGTGCGCATCGGCGGTATTTCCAAAGGCTCCGGCATGATCCACCCTGACATGGCCACCATGCTGGGCTTCGTCACCTGCGATGCTTCGGTCTCTCCAGCGTTGTGGCAAGAAATGTTGACTCGGGCTGCCAATGCCAGCTTCAACCAAATCACGGTGGATGGAGATACCAGTACCAATGATTCTCTGATTGCCCTAGCCAATGGACAGTCTCGCACCCCAGCAATCACTGCTCCTGGCCCAGAGGCGGAGCAATTGGAGGCAATGCTTACAGTGGTTTGTCAGCATCTAGCTAAGGCGATCGCCCGAGATGGCGAAGGAGCAACAGCCCTAATTGAAGTCAATGTCACTGGTGCGGCAAATGATGCTGCCGCCAGACAAATCGCTCGCACAATCGCGGGTTCCTCCCTAACCAAAGCAGCCATCTTTGGACGCGATGCCAACTGGGGTCGCATTGCCGGAGCTGCAGGCCGGGCTGGGGTGAGCTTTGATCAAAATCAACTGCGCATTCAGCTGGGCGATTCATTGCTCATGGACCAAGGTCAACCCCTCAAATTCGATGTCCAAGCGGCCCACGATTACCTCTGCCGCCAAGCTGAGGCGTCTCAGCTTCCAGCCGAGGCCGGGGGAACGAGCCTCCAGAGCAGCGCCAACTCCAATGACCTAGTGACAGATGCTGGGAAAAGCCCCCTGCGCCCTGCCATGGGCCATAGCCCCCTGGAACATCCCATTGTCATTGCAGTATCTATAGGAGACGGTCCGGGGCAAGGCTTAGCCTGGGGATGTGACTTAAGCTACGACTATGTGAAAATCAATGCGGAATACACGACCTAAGCTCAGAAGAAGGCGTTAAGCTTCCCAAAACTACATCTGCTACTCCGATGGGACATGGAGACGGCAGGTTCATCTCCAGAATCACATGTCAGATATCCTCACATTCCAGCCTGGCGTCTCCCTTGCCGATGGGCGATACCTCCTGCGCTCCTCTGTCCAGCCAGGCCGTTGGAGTGTGACGATCCATGGCATTCGAGCCAAGGACCTCACTGCAGTCATTATTAAGACCCCGGTAGCTCCCCAGGGGAAATCCCGGTTTCAATCTGCCTGGACGCGACGCACCTTCCAAGCCCTAGGAGACTTTAACCACCCCAGTCGCAACCGAATTTTGGATTGGTTTGAGCAGGATGGCCGCCCCTTCTTGGTCATGCAAAAAGTCAAGGGAACCAGCCTGGAACAGCAACTGCAAAAAGGCCCCCTAAGCGAAGCTGTTGCCCTACAGCTCATTCGCCAGATTGCTGCCGGCCTAGCAGGTATTCACAGCCAGGGCTTGCTCCATCGAGACATTAAGCCTAAGAACATCATTCTTCGCCAGGGTGTGGGTATTCCAACCCTTGTTGATTGGGGGTTGCAGCTGGCCCATTGTCCTGCGGATCGCCTCACTCCCTTCAGTGCTCCAGAACAACTTCAAGGCGGTGATATCTTCAAAAATCGACTTGATATTTATAGCCTAGCCGCGACGCTCTATGCGGCTGTCACGGGTCAGGTCCCAGTTCATCCGGCGGAGCGTCAATATCAAGTCCCTAACCCCGGCCCAACGGCTTTCGCAGGACTGATTCCTCCGCGTCAACTACAACCCAGCCTCAGTCCAGTCACTGAACAGGCCATTCTCCAGGGCATGACCCTCAATCCAACCCAGCGGCCTGCCACCCTGGAAAACTGGCTCCAACTCTTTCCCCTTAGTCATTCCTCAGGGGTTGTTTCCCAGGAGCGATTGCAAAGCAAGCTTCCTGCGGAATCGCCTAGTCATCCTTCGTCACAATCAGCCGGGTCCAGAGGTTCTACCCCAAGCAGTCCTGCTAGGGGAAACATCAACCCAGGACAAGTTTGGGCGACCCAGCCCCCACCCAGTCAAAACTTGGACAGCCCCGTTTCTACCAGCCAAGCCCCCGCCACAAATCCCCCGGCCTTCTCTTCCCCCCTCCAAGGAGCTACGCCACAGCAGTCATCATCCCCATCTGGAACTCATACAAACACCGCAACTCCGTCTCTCCCCAAGCGGCCCAATTCCCCCAATCCACCCGGTACGAACTATGTCCTCAGTGATTCCGGAGCGAGTCTGCAACGCAATTCCCCAGGAAACTCGCTGCGCAATCGCCAAGGAGCCTCCCCTCACAACAATGCTCCCTCTTACCCATCTGATCAACAACAGGTTCAGCGCTCTAAGCTGGGAACAGTTTCCCCTTCCCATTCTTCCAGGACTACAGGTTCTCCTTCACAGGGAGCTTCATCCCAGGCAACTCATCCCCCCAAAGCTATGGTTGGTGCTGCTCAACAGTCAAAAACATCTGCTGCTGCTCCTTTTAAGCCCCTCAAGCGCCTCACTTCCATCAGTCTCTTGATGGCATCTATCGGCTTAGCAGGTGGATTACTCCTGCGTGTCCTTAATCCTGGGTCCGTTGCGGGTTTCTCCGGTCTGGGCAGAGCTCAAAACTTTCCCGAAACAAACTGGCCGGGTGAAACTCAATTAGACGACCTGCCTGGAGATGTACCACTCCCCGAATACGGTGGCGATCGCTGGGATGAACCTAGAGACGATCAGCTACCCGACGTTATTTTGGATGAAGATGCTGTTCAAGATGAGGTCTTGTCAGCTCCTACTGAGCGTTGGGATGAACCGGAGCCTTCCCCAGACAGCTCGACGGTCGAGGACTATGGGGAAGCCCTAGAGCAAGCTGTGGAAGATAACTACAGTGAGAAAGCTTACAACGATGAGTATGGTAGCGAAAGCGATTCGGATGGCTATTCCAATGACTATGCCGAGCCCTATGTAGAGGATGAAGCTGCCGTACTAGATGACAATGATTACAGCGATTACTCCGATGTGGAACCTGAATCCAGTGCCAGCCAAGATGACTGGGTTGAAGAGGATCCCTGGGTTGAAGAAGCGCCTACAGATTGGCAGGAACCACCGAGCATTACGGCCGATGACTTCCCCGAGCCAGACTTACCTCCTCTCTATGAGGAAGCGATCCCCCAGGGCATCAGTCCGGCTCCAGCTGAGGGTGATGCTATCTATGAGGACGTCTAACAAGTCGGACAAAACGCAGTATTGAAGTTCGAACGGGTTTCTTTCTCTTCACGGTGGCAAAGAGGCTGAGTTTTGGCCTTGAACCAAACTCCCCAGAAAGAGCCAGGCTCCCCGCTCAATCCCTCGCTATAATGACCACTGCCACCGTTTGGACGCTCTCCATGACAAATCCCCTCGTTAATGCCTTTTTTCTGGGTCGCGCTTTGGCTGAAGGCATCAATGAGCAGGTCGAAGCCGCCGTATCATCTGCCCTCAGTGAGGTTGGTAAGTTTGATGCTGAGCAGCGAGAAAACTTTCGCAATTTCACCGAGCAAGTTCAGGCTCGTGCTCAGCAAGACGCCAGTCAAACTGGTTCCACAACAACAGCTAGCGGAAGCACAGCTGTTTCTTCTATAGACCTTCAAGAAACGATTGATGAACTCAGAGCCGAAGTTGCTCAGCTACGGACAACGCTCCAAGCCCATCGGAATCAAAACAACTAGCTGGTGCTCGGCGAATTCAAAGGCTCAACGTCTTAAAAGAAAGTCCAGGTTCGTTGAACTTTAATTTGAATCCAATCGCCTTAAGGGATGCCATTTCTTGGGTCATCCAGTTGCTTTGAGCATCTGGCAACGGACCTCATTCCTCAATCCTAGGGAATTCACGACTTAGGAGCACTGCAATTCTCCCAGAGAGATCCCAGCTAAAATGGCTCTATACTGTAGGTCCGCGATAGAGGTGCAGCAATGCATTTCTATTCGTAACTGGGCTAATAGTGCTGATTCCCTCTAAAACATCCACAATCCAACGATTGTTTAGGTGGACTAGTTGAACATTCCAGCCATTGCCTCCCTTGCCAAAGCTTGAGTTACCTCTGGAACTGACCCAGGTAATCTTGCAAAGCGAGTCTGCCCCACGCTCCTCTTTCCCCTCAGGCTAGCAGTACTTGCTCTGTCCACATGACCCCTCCTGTTCTTGACAGCACCATCGTGCCCGTGAGCACCGTCCCAGAGTTGTCCTCTGCTGAGCAAGACTCTCTGGAGGCTGGGCGCGACTATTCTTGGAATCGGGGTAACTACTCCCCGACGATCCGAGCAGCTCGTATCTGGACTTTTGTGCTGACACTGTCTCGCCGCCTCTGGATGGATGGCAAGGCTTGGTCCTATCGTGGGGGCATGACCGAAGAGAACTTGGTGAGGCGAAGGCGATCGCGTGCGGTCTGGATTCGCGAAACTTTCCTGGACCTCGGCCCCACCTTTATTAAACTTGGCCAGCTCTTCTCCACCCGCGCTGACCTTTTCCCTACGGAATACGTCGAAGAGCTCTCTAAGCTCCAGGATCGCGTCCCGGCCTTTCCCTTTGAGGATGCTAAAGAGATCATTGAAGCGGATCTAGGGAAATCCTTAGGTCCTTTATTCAAATCCGTTGAGGCCATGCCCCTAGCTGCTGCTAGTTTGGGCCAAGTCCATAAAGCCCAGCTTCATTCAGGTGAAGAGGTTGTGGTTAAGGTCCAGCGCAACGGCCTCAAGCAGCTGTTTGATATTGATCTCAAGATTCTTAAGAATATTGCTCGCTACTTCCAGCGCCACCCCAAATGGGGCAAAGGCAGGGACTGGATGGGCATCTATGGCGAATGCAGCCGTATTCTCTGGGAAGAGATTGATTATCTCAATGAGGGCCGCAATGCCGATGCCTTCCGACGCAATTTCCGTGAGCAGGACTGGGTTGCGGTTCCTCGGGTGTACTGGCGTTATTCCTCCCCCAGGGTGCTGACTCTGGAATATATGCCTGGCATCAAGATCAGCCATTACGAAGCCCTGGAAGCTGCTGGCCTGGACCGCAAGCGCTTGGCCAAGCTGGGGGCAGAAGCTTACCTTCGCCAGATTCTCAACTACGGCCTCTTCCATGCAGATCCCCACCCCGGCAACCTTGCAGTTCGCCCCGATGGGTCGCTGATTTTCTATGACTTTGGCATGATGGGCCAAATTCAGTCCGATATGCGTTCCAAGCTCCTGGGCATTTTCTTTGGCGTTGCCCAAAAAGATGGCAATCAGGTGATGAAAGCCATGATTGAAGTGGGCGCCCTAGAGCCCATTGGTGATATGGGTCCCGTTCGCCGGTCTATCCAGTACATGCTGGATAACTTCATGGACCAACCCTTTGAGAATCAATCGGTTGATAGTATTAGTGATGATCTGTATGAAATTGCCTACGGTCAGCCTTTCCGGTTTCCAGCAACCTTCACCTTTGTCATGCGCGCCTTCTCAACTCTAGAAGGCGTTGGCAAGGGTCTTGACCCTGAATTTAACTTTATGGAGGTGGCCAAGCCATTTGCCCTGGATATTATGAGTCAAACCTCGCCTAATTCTCCCGGTCTGTTTGATCAAATTGGTCGCCAAGCAGCCCAGGTGGGTTCCACTGCCTTTGGCCTGCCCACTCGCATTGAAGAAACCCTGGAAAAGCTTGAACAGGGGGATGTGCGAGTGCGGGTTCGCTCCATTGAGAGCGATCGCCTCATGCGCCGCTTAGGCAGTATCCAGATGGGTACGAGTTATGCAATTTTGTTCGGTTCCCTTACACTTTCGGGAACGATATTGTTTGTCTATGATAAGCTGCCCCTTGCTGTGATGCTGTTCTTCGCAGCTGCGGTAATGGCATTGGCATTCGTGCGTCTGCTACTACGCTTAAATCGAAACGATCGTATTTAGGCGAAACTAGGCACTTGGGGAATAGAGGAAGGATTGCAGGCCGATGAAGCTGTATTTTGATGGCGCCACTGATACCGGGCTGGTTCGCTCGGCTAATCAAGACGCATATTACATTGACCCCGAAGGCCGCTTTTTTATTGTGGCAGACGGCATGGGAGGCCATGCGGGTGGCGAGGAAGCTAGCAAGCTTGCTGCCGAAGTCGTGCGTGGCTGCCTAGAGGAGCATTGGCAAACTGATCAGTCCTCAGAAGCGTTGCTGGAGGAGGCTCTGCTCAAGGCAAACCAAAGCATTATTCAAGATCAGCAGGATAATCCTCAACGCTCTGACATGGGGACAACTGCTGTAGTGATTGTTTTCCGTCCTAAGAATGGTGATGCCGTCCCCGAGCCGTGGTGCGCCCATGTGGGGGATTCTCGTCTCTATCGCCTGCGCGGTGCAAAGCTGGATCAAGTTACCGAAGACCATACCTGGGTTAACAAGGCCAGCAAAATGGGCGTGATTACCCAGGACCAAATCAAGACTCACCCCTGGCGTCATGTGTTGTCCCAATGTTTGGGTCGCCCAGACCTGACTGAAGTGAGTGTTCAGCCCTTGGAGGTTGTCCCTGGTGATCGACTCTTGCTCTGCAGTGATGGATTGACCGAAGAGGTTTCGGACCACATTATTGCTGAGCTGCTCAAGAGCACCCGCGCCTGCGAGAAAGTGACAACGAAACTCATTGAGTCTGCGAAGGAAAATGGCGGACGAGATAACATTACGGTCATCGCGATCGCGACTGATATCCAAGAGAGTGAATAGTAACCAGTTGATTTTGCCTGTCTTTGTTCAAGGCTTAGATTCTTCTGGTTGTTCATAGCCCATGCCTAAAAATTTGGGCATGGGCTATTTGCTTTAAACAGCTATTTCAGATTCAGACTCCTGACTGAACAAACTTATCTCAGAGCAGTTTGGCGATATCACCAGTGAGGAGCGGAAATTTAATAAAACCGTTAGTGACCCACCACAACGACAAACAGATGGCATGCCATATCTGCTATGCAGCAGGTCTTATTGATATTTTTTCATTCCTTAGAAAATTCATAAGCAGCCAAACCGACACTAGGCAAACGGTGAACGGTACAACAATGTCCTAATCCAGTAGGGCTGTAGCTATCGCGCTCCAAAAGATAGAGTTATTGGCCTATCTTTTGTCGAAGTCTTTGAAAGTTGCTTTCAGACTGCTCAAAAGACCGATGGGAATGTGTCAGTTTGCAACAGTTTGGCCGTTTGTAGGCTATCGACTTTTCCTGCCAAACCCTGTCTAAGTCTGATGCGACCTCAAATTCCAAACGCAACAGATTGTCAACTCTTTTGCCTGTCTAGACAAGAACCATTGAAGCCCGCCTCACCATTGTTTTACCTTAGAAGGTATGGGACTTCTCCTTTAGAAGGTCTCCCGCATCATCTACTAAAGCTCCCCATTTATTAACTGCCATGCGCATTGCCGATAATGTCACACAGCTCATTGGTCGCACCCCTCTGGTTCGCCTCAACCGAATTCCCCAGGCTGAAGGCTGCGTTGCTGACATTGTCGTTAAGCTAGAGGGGATGAACCCCTCCTCTTCTGTGAAGGACCGCATCGGCATCAGCATGATCGAAGAGGCGGAAAAGGCGGGTCAAATTTCCCCCGGCAAAACGATTCTAGTGGAGCCCACCTCTGGTAATACCGGCATTGGTCTGGCCATGTCTGCGGCGGCGAAGGGCTATCGCCTGGTACTGACCATGCCCGATAGCATGAGCTCGGAGCGTCGGGCGATGCTCAAGGCTTACGGTGCTGAGCTGGAACTGACCCCTGGTAGCGAGGGAATGAAGGGCTGCATTCAGCGTGCCCAGGAAATTGCAGACACCCATGAAGGTGCCTTCATGCTGCAACAGTTCCGCAATCCCGCTAACCCCAAAATTCACCGCGAAACCACAGGTGAAGAGATTTGGGCGGATACTGACGGCAAAGTGGATTTCCTAGTGTCTGGCGTGGGCACCGGTGGGACGCTCACGGGCACTTCCGAAACATTGAAGGCGAAGAAGCCTGGCTTTAAAACGATTGCTGTGGAGCCGGTGACTAGCCCGGTTCTTTCAGGGGGTAATCCCGGTCCCCATAAAATCCAAGGTATTGGTGCAGGCTTTGTCCCCGAAGTTCTGAATACCGACCTGATTGATGAAGTGATTACAGTGAGCGATGACGAAGCGATCGCCTTTGGTCGCCGCTTAGCTCGTGAAGAGGGACTCCTCTCAGGCATTTCCACTGGTGCTGCTCTCTGTGCTGCTGTAAAGCTTGCTCAGCGTCCCGAGAACGCAGGTAAGCTCATTGTCATGGTTCAGCCTAGCTTTGGTGAACGATACCTCAGCACGCCTCTTTTCGAGGGCATGGAGCAGATTTCAGTATTGGGGTCTACTTCTAGCAAATAGCTCGTTAGGTCGTCAGTCACTATGACAGCGCTCTACTACCTGCTGCGATCGCGGCAAAATGGCCAATATTTGGCAGCTCGACAGCCTAATTCAGAGGGGGAACCTGTCGAGCAAGAGCGCTACTTACTGCTGTTTCAAAGAGACTTTGAAGCGATGAGTTATCTCAACGCCCATGCGCCTGATATGGGCGATCGCTTCGCTGTCGAATCCCACAGCCTCACCCAGCTCAAAACATCCCTGGAGCGTTGGGGGTTTGCTGGAGTCGCTTTTGTGACCGATCCGCTAGAGCCTCAGGTCGACTTTATGGCTAAGCGACTGCTGTAAAAGCAGCACTTGTGAAACTTGCAAGGACTTGAATTTCAGTTAGCACCCATCGCTGGAATGGCAGAGGGTTTCTCCATGCCGGCGTTGATGGCTGCTTCGATGCAGTCTTGGACCGGCTTTCGCTTCATCATGGATTGTTTCAACGCTTCGTAAGCCTCTTGGTTCCGTTCCATGACCTGTTTGGCTTGGAGAGCTGCTGTCCGCTCCTTCAGCTCTAGCTGGGCACCGGGGACTCGCAGTTGGCGCAGGAGCGATCGCACCTTCATCACGTCATCCACACCCCCTTCTACATTCCCAAAAGCGTCTTTCTCCGCAGCCCCCCCAGCCATCCAAACCTGGCAGTAGCGCTCCACCAGTAGCGTAGAGAGCTGCCCCTCTTCAATCTGAGCCTGAATGATTTGGTCATCAAAGCGCACGCCGCCCTGGGCATTATGACCCTGTTGCAATGCTTCCCAAGCGGTGAGGGCATAGCCTGTGACTGGAATACCCAATAAATAAGCGACTAGGAAGTGGCCCGCTTCATGCTGAAGAACGCGATCACGATGTTCTTCAGAAAACTGAGCAACCCAGTCAATTAATAGCGTTACGCCAATGTTGTTAAAAGCAAACCGGTCCACCGTAGCTAGACTCAGGCCGGCAAAGGCAAGTCCAGCTGGAATAAAAAGTGAAACGTCTAAGGCAGGAGCCAAGATAGAGCCGCAGGTCATGACAAAAATGACGACCGCCAGCAAATTAATAGCAGTTTGGCTCATGGAGGTGATTTAGCGATCCCGATGGAATAACTCCAGGCTAGCCTGGTCCCCTACATAGCGCCAGTGCCAGGGCTCGTAGTTGACACCCTGTTCATTGCCCTTGGGAAAAGACAGTTCAAAGCTGAAGTAAGGCGCATTCTTTTGCAGCCAGGCAAAGGCTGCTGTCGTTTCAAACCGCTCGCTCAGGTCGGTGGAAGCGTCCCTGGAATCGCCAATATCTACGGCATAGCCCGTGTGGTGTTCACTGTGGCCCGGAGGGGCGCTGACCTTGGCTCGCTCGCTCGCGGTTTGGCCACGCTCTGCTTTGACGTTAAAGAATAGATCTTGCTGAACCTCTACGGAACGAAAGCCAGAGAGGGGAACCAGGTCAATTCCATCAGCCTGGGCTGCGGCCCGCATTTCCCTGAAGGCTGAGGCCGTAGCACTATTCAACAGTATGCCGCCGCCAATGTCAGTGAGCTGAGTATTAGCGGCTTCTTCAAAGGGGTAATGGCCCAGGATCGTCTTAACGGAGTCAGGGGAATCGAGTTGCAGTGTTTGCTGCGCCGTATCTTCGCCCACTGGCTTGGATGGAGAAGATTCGTTAACCTGGTTTGAGCCTCCCGGTGCTGTTGTTAGGATTGAGTTTGAGTTGGTGCGATCGCCATTGAGGGGGCCATCGCCCATGACTGCGATCGCGCTGTCTATATCAGATTCAGCCTGAGCCTGGCTGAAAGACAACACATTGGCATTAAAGACAGCAGCAGCAATGCCCATAGACAGGCCAACGGCCCCTGCCAAGGTACCGCCGACAATAACCCAGCGCCATTTTGAAGCGCTACGTTTTTTGGGAATGTTGCCCTCTCGCAGAGCAACGGGAATATCGTCGAAATCGTCCATCATGAAGGGGTTCTGCCCCATTGAGGGCTGACTGCTTTGCCATCTTACCTGACGATTTGCCGGAGGACGCTGACCTGTGGTGCGGCGATTTCGACCCGCCATTGGCTGGCGAGGTTTGGAGGTCATACGGCTCGACGACATAGGGTCCACCCCAGGGAGTGCAAATGCAGCTTACTAAGGGGGAGTGTACTCGCTCCGGATAAAAATTGGGGGAGGGTCGAGAGGATTTCACATTTTGATGGTGATCTCCCCCTAGAAGCCTTGGCAAAGTCTCAGCGATTTGTGAGAAAGCTTGTAGGTCTTTGAACTAAGGCGTCTTTCCATTTGCCCGTTTCATCAAAGCCTCTGCTGACGTTAGTTCGTATTGTTCAAAAGGTTGATGGATCCAGGGATTGTCTTCCAAATATTCGATCGCATAGTCCGGTTTAATCACGGAGCTAGCTTTATGCCACAGCACCGCCGTACGCACCTCATCAACATAAAACCCATATTTCCGATCCAGCCAGACCAGACTTTTTTGCAAGGTAATGCCGGAGTCCACGAGATCATCCACAACGAGGATGCGACTGCCCAAATTTGCCGTCGTCATGGTGAGGTCATGAGAAAAGGTAATGGAGCCACGCTGGCGACCATCACTGCCGCCATAGGATGAAGCCGCGAGAATGGCTAGGGGTTGGTCAAATAGCCGTGCCAGGATATCGCCAATGCGTAAACCGCCCTTCGCCAAGCAGAGAATTTGATTAAATTCCCAGCCAGACTGATGAATATTCACAGCAAGCTGTTCAATCTGGCGGTGATAATCGGTCCAGTTGACGTAGAGATCAGAAGCCATAGCGATCGCGGTCTCAATAGTTCAGTCGTCAGCAGCCTTAATCTCTAACACCAATGGGGGTGAGCCCCCTAGGCCAGAATTACTCGCCCTGACAAATCTCATCGTACTTTGCTCGCACTGCCTGAATATCTTTCCAGGTGTGGTATTTGGGACTGCCTTCTTTACGCGAGGGATTACGCAGCAAATAGGCGGGGTGCAGCATGGGCATACAAAGGCGACCTTCCCACTCGCGCCACTGACCTCGAATTTTCGTAATGCCAGCCTTTTCCCCCAGTAGGCCCTGAACCGAAGTGGCTCCCATGAGCAAAACAATCTTAGGGTCCATAATCCGAACCTGCTCTAGCAAGTAGGGCGTACAGGACTTCATTTCCTTATCCGTTGGCTTGCGGTTGCCCGGAGGTCGGCATTTAACAATATTGGCGATGTAGACATCCTTTTCCGTATCCAGCTTCACCGCCGCAAGGATTTTCTCCAACAGCTGTCCTGCTTTGCCTACGAAGGGTAATCCTGTCTCATCCTCGGTTTGGCCTGGCCCTTCACCAATGACGAGAATGTCTGCTTTAGGGTTGCCTCGACCTATGACGGCATTGGTTCGCGTTGTGCCTAACCCACAGCGATGGCAGCCATTACAGGGAGCCTTTAAGTCCTCCATAGTGCTGTAGGTCCCCGCAGGAATGGGGATGTTGGCATCGGTGGGAATCAAAGCCGGGTCAAAGTCTTCCGGGGGGGCATTGACGGTATCGGCAACGTTGAACAGGTCAATTTGGTCAGGAGACATTCAGGCTGGGGCAGAGGGGCTATGGGGATGATCTTATCAGCGGCAATGATTGGGGACCTCCGCAGGGGAGAGGTTATTGATGCTACGGGTCTGTTGCTTGAGCCTAGGTTGCCTTGCCCAAAAACAAACGCCTTGGTTTGCCAAGGCGTGGATAAACATGAATATTCAGGGTCCCATGGGCCGCTGTCTAAAGCTCCCATCCAGCCATGATGGACTGAGTTCCTAGCTCACAGAGGTGAGTTGGGGCATCGCTTTGGGGCTGCTGCTAGAGCCGTATGGAGTCACATGCTGCCCTATTTGAACCTGTGCAGACTGACGTAGGTCAGCAGGGATCGTTGTCAAAGGCATCAGCTGCTGACGGGCATGGCGAGGCTGGAGATGGTGATTAGCCAGGCCGATAGCATAAGCTAGGCCGCTGTAGACGTAGAACAACCAGTGATAGGCCATGGACTTCAGCGTAAAGACTGGGCCTCGCTGGGCCAAGAAAAAGCGGTAGATGTCCTGATTGAGCCCAACTATTCCAGCCAGAGCTAGCAGAGAAATCGTGCTAAATAAGGTTGGAGCCAAAGGCGTCAACAAGCCCAACAGGGAAACAAAGGAACAAACAACGCTGAACTGATTACCACGCTTGAGGTTTAGATCGTTCATGGGTTGGCGATCGCGGAGCAATAGTTCAGTCCAAGGCAATGCTCTGCAAAGGATATCCGTCTTGATCATCTTTACAGGCTCCCAGCGCTTGAGATGCTTGACCTGAATGCCCTTGCACAAGCGAATAGAGTAGCCTGCTCGCTTAAAGCGATAGCCCAGCTCGATATCCTCCACACAGGGAACGCGGTAGCCTTCGTCGAAGCCACCCACCGATAGAAATACTGAGCGACGCACTGCCCCACAAGCTCCCCAGAACGTAGAAGCCTCTGTAGAAGATACTTGATGGGTGTAATGGTGAAGTAAGTTGCGGTACTGAGATGTAAAGTTCTCAGCGCCCGGCTGATCATCGTAGGAGCCAATCAGTGCATCCACTTGGGATTGTTCCTGGAACGTTTGAGCAACCTTACGTAGCGTGCCCTGCTGTACCGTGACATCTGCATCAACAAAAAATAAAATCTCACCCTTGGCGAGACTTGCGCCACGGTTTCGAGCAAAGGCAGGCCCATGGGCATGGGGTAAATCAACCACCTTTGCGCCAAACTGACGGGCTACATCACCCGAGCCATCGCGGCTGCCGTCGTTCACCACAATTAATTCGCTGGGCTGGGTATCTCCCTGGCGGATGCTCTGTAAACACCGACGGAAGTCTTCTCCTCCATCAAGCACTGGCACAATAACAGAGAGGCTGGGCTGGTTAAATACCATTTCAGATTTTGAATAAGAAGAAGCGGCAACTGGCAGCAGCTCAGGACAAAGTCAATTAGAGCAACTATCATCAACTGGCCTAGGTGTGACCACCGTAGGAATACTTGCAATTGTTGATGTCTTGACCCTAAGTTAGCCTTCCTGTTCCCGTAGTTTCCGCTGACTCATCCAGTCTTCAGCAGTACAAAAAGTTCAGATGAAGCCGCTCTACCTTTGGCCTTTTGTGGCTTGTTAGGGTTGACTCCCCGTAAATTTACGGATTTGTCGCTCGATAAATTCCTCAGGTTGGGCCACAATCACAAGAATTCTGGTCTAGTCTGGAAAAGCTGGCTAAAGCAGTGATGTCCCTTTATATGGGCCGTTTGTCCTAGCCTTGAGGCGACATCCCAAGCAATCTTTTCTTTGACCATGGCTATTAGCTCTAAACTTCCCCAGCAAAAAAAGTTGATTAATCGGCCTTGGATTCAGCGCCGAGATTTACTCGTTGGGCTCGTGAGTCGGGATATCAAGCTGCTCTACAACCGTTCTGCTCTCGGGATTGCTTGGATGCTGATCAACCCTTTAATGCAGCTCGTTGTCTATGCCTTTGTTTTTGGCATTCTGTTAGTCAATAATTCAATTCCTAATTTCACCTCTTATATTTTTAGCGGTCTACTGGTCTGGACTTGGTTCCAGGGTTCCCTAACAGAGGCCACTGGGGCCATTGTCCACAATCGCGCTCTCATCCGTCAGCCAGGTTTCCCGGTCGCGGTTTTGCCTGTTGTCAATGTTGCAACGGGGTTGATTCACTTCCTTATGTCCCTGCCGATATTACTGATTTTTCTATGGATAGATGGCATTGAGCTCCATGCCGGGTTGCTCTTGTTACCATTACTGATGGCTTTGCAGTTTGCACTCACTGTGAGCTTGGCCTACGTCCTTGCCTCCCTCAATGTGACCTTTCGCGATACGCAACATACCTTGGGAGTACTGTTGCAAATGTTGTTTTATTTTTCGGCAATTTTCTACCAGGTCCCCGAGCAATACAGTCACATCTTCCAGTTCAATCCAGTGTTGATCTTGATTGATGGTTATCGCTCGATTCTGCTTTCCCCTGAAGCGACAACGGCTAGCTTTGGCTGGATGCCTGTTCTTATTCTTGCTGCGGTTACCGCTGTTCTCTTACCCCTCGGCCATCGAATTTTCCAGCGTCAAAGCGAGCGATTTGTGGAAGAGCTATAGCCTGAATATTCGCCTATTTGAGTCAGTGGTTAGATTTAGATGCTCTCCGCTCCAATCCCAAGGAGCACATCATTAAGGAATCGAAATCGATGGGTCACGGAATCGTTGTTCAAAATCTAGGCAAGCGGTTTAGCGCTTATCCCAGCGATCGCCCCCGCACCATTATGCAAGCGGCCATGGGTGGCTTCAAGCGTTTCAAACCCATGAATGATTTCTGGGCCTTACGCAATGTCAGTTTTGAGGTGCAACCGGGCGAAATCCTGGGTGTGCTAGGTCATAACGGTGCAGGCAAATCGACTCTGCTACGTCTCATTGGTGGTATTGGTAGTGCCGATGAAGGACAGATCCATATTCGAGGACGCGTAGGAGCCTTGTTAGATCTGGGAGCAGGCTTCCATGAAGACCTCACGGGCCGGGAAAATCTCATGGTAGCTGCCTTAATTGGCGGCCTTACCAAAGTAGAAGTTCTGGCTAGAGAAGCGGAAATTATTGAATTTGCGGAGCTAGAAAGCTTTATTGATAATCCGATTCGGACCTACAGCACCGGGATGGGAATGCGATTAGCATTTTCCATTGCGATCCATACGGATCCTCAGTTGTTGTTGATTGATGAGCATTTATCTGTAGGAGATATTGGCTTTAAGACTAAATGTATTAAGCGAGTCAAAGCTTTGCGAGACCAGGGCTGTGCCATTATGTTCATCTCCCAAAGCCCCGATCAGGTGATGGAATTGTGCGATCGCGCCCTTCTACTAAACCGGGGTCAGGTTGCTGCCTACAGTGACCCTAAAACTGTCGTGACAGAATATCAAGCTGCCATGCATCCGGATCAAAAACCTCGGCTTCCCCAGGCTGAAGTCGAGGTTCTGGGACGACAGATTGCTATCACGGCCATGCGCCTCTCGCCTACAGAACCATTCCATTGCGGTGATCCTTTAACGGTAGAACTGGATTACAACTGTTTAGAGCCCTTGCCTGATCCGATCTTTTCGGTGCGTATTCTCCATGAAAATGGTGCGGTGTGTTTTACCAGTAATACCCATCGCATGGACTGCAATAAGATGATTTCGCCTGGAACTGGGCGAATTCGCTTACAGATTGATCGTTTAGATCTCAACGGTGGAAAATATTCTATGCATGCTGGCGTTCATTCCAAAAATTGGAAAACGCTTTTGGAATACCAAGACAAAATGGCAGAGCTTATTGTGAAGCCCACTCGCGTTATTGAAGGGTTGCTCCATCCCCCCTGCATATGGACGATTGAAACTGCGAGGCTTGAATCGAAGCAAGACTCCAATTTAGCCGGTGATTCCAAGATTTCACCGGAAGCTTCTGCTGTTTAAGCAGTTGATAGATGCAAGTTAATGGTCAATGCAGAACTGCTTGAAACTGCATCTGAATCTTAAATTTTTAGCTGTCTACCACAATATCTCTGGGTCTAGAAAAATGTTAATCTAGGTTCTAGGTTGTGCAATACTTGACATGGATAGCGTCTGATACCAAATCCTAATAGCTGTCCTCCTAAACTCTCTGCGAGCCAACCGCTGTTCGCCCCTGCAGATAAACTGACAGGAATCGGGGGTCACCGAACCGGATTTGGTATGAGAGACAAATGTTTGCGGATGTCCACAAACATGCCCATCCATTCAGCCAGAGAGTTTTGGATGCGATTTTGGTTTTTTGTTTCCTCAGAAATAAGCGGTATGTCAATTGTTTCCTTGTTTAAGGAGCAGTCCGCCAAATCCCATCAAAACCTATCTATTCGTAACTTGCACAATTGGGAAATGAGCTTATTAGATTGCTCTGGGCGTTTGGGTCTTAGGGATTTTTATTTCTCTCGAAGTTCTCTCTAAAACCTTATTTAATCTATTTTATATTGACCTTTTTCCTACTATGACCAAGCCTTCTTTCTTAGTTGATTTTAATCTCAATCAACCTTTTCAGAATTTGGAATCTTTAGAGGGGTATAGGTCTGTTCGAGGGCTTGTTGTTTGGGGAGGAGAGGCCTTAGGGGAAATAGAGCTTCCTGTGAAAGGAGGATGTTGCTCGGTGGCTGACCAAAGGGAGGCGATCACGCAACAGTTCTCGGAGGAAATTCTCCTGCGCAGTTTGAGTGAAAGCTTGGTTGCGGGGCAATGGACTCCAGATATTAGTTGGTCAGACCTACTTCAGCAGCAGGAAGCTCGTTTGACTTCTGCAAGTGACTCAGCTTCAGTCACGGTGGTTTTGTGTTGTGCGGCTGCCCAAGGTGAGATTACTGCCGAGCAACTTGCAAGCTGCTTTGCTCAACTAAAATCCAGCTTGTCACTTTTACCCCAGGCAGCAAGGCAGCTTATTGCCGTGGGACCGGCCATGAGTGAAACCCAGATTTGCGATGCCGCAGGGGAACTGTCTCTGCAATATATACCTGACGAGAGCAATGACCTTGCAACCCAGCGGCGCTTGGCTGTGGAGGCTAGTCAAAAGGAAGTTCTTGCATTTCTTTCCCCTCAAGTTCAAGTGAGTTCTGGCTGGGCCTCGGCGATCTCCCAGCGTTTTCAGGAAGATTCCAGCATCATGGTGATGACTGGACCTTTACTGCCCAAGGCAGAAGCGAGCGATGCCTGGGAAGTGCTTAAGGGACAGAGCATTATGGCTCCGTCCTTTAAACGTTGGTGGTATCACCAAAGCCCTATTCCCTCGGAACGATGGAATCAGGTTCATTTCCACCATCCTATTCCTGAACAGAACGTTGCTTTGCGTCGTTCGGCATTACTCTCGGCATTGGCTGAAGATGGTGAGATCGCCAATGACTATCGCTTAACCTTCACGCAAATGGTCCAGGGTCATGGGCTTTGCAATGACTCTTCTATGTGGGCTCGGGAGAGCTTTGAGCAAAGCGATGAGCAGCTGAGTCTCAGTGCTAAACAAGAGGCAGCTCGCTTGGGTCGTTACTTTGCCTGGGGCAGCTGTGCAACTAGCGGTATTCCTTCGGGCTATAGGCTCATCTTTTTAAAAGAAAGCCTGGGGGGACTCCGCTGGTATGGTCAATCTAGCCTGCAACAGTCGGGACTGGCGAAGACCTTTTTCCAAGCCAAGCTAGCGGGTTTCTTCTCGGGGCTTAAGACCGTTGTCAGCGAAGCCAATCGCTTCACTTCGTTCAAGCAAGCCCTCGCAGGATTAGCTGAAATGCTTCCGGGTAAAGGCTTGGGTGAGCAGGCTGCCAAGGCCGGACAGCGAATGGCTAGCCGTAGCCTCGACCTCCAAAGCCCTCTACCTTTCTGGGATGATTTAGAGGAATACGATGGTGTGCGCATTTTTGTCACCCATGGTGAAGAGCTCTTAGGTAACGTTGACCTATGGCACAACAAGGGCAATATTTCGCCTCGGCAGATTAGCCAAGTGCTGGTGCGTAGCTTACGCGATCGCCTCTTTCTCAAGTCCCAAAGCGGCCATACCCAAGCTTGGCAAGCTTTAGAGCTTCAAGTGGCCCATTGGCTTCAGCCTCAGCAAGCTTCCTCTCTGGCAGAGAACACCGGAATTACAGAGCAGTTACCCCTGGAAGTTCCGGTTTCGGTCATTATTACCACCTGCGATCGTCCTGAGGATCTGCGCAACTGTCTCCAACATTTACGAGCTCAAACCAGCGATCGCAATTTCGAGATTATCGTGGCGGACAATCGCCCCGCCTCTGGCATCACCCCCACCGTTGTGAAAGACTTTCCTGGCGTGAGGCTGGTCTCAGAACCCCGAGTGGGTGGTTCCTATGGTCGCAATTCTGCTTTCTGCGCGAGTACTGGCGATATTGTTGTCACTGTGGATGATGATGTCACTGTCCCCCCGGATTGGCTCGAAAAACTGCTGGCTCCCATGGCTCGCCCTGAAGTTCTAGCTGTCACGGGAAATGTTCTGCCTCGGGAATTGGAAACTGAGGCCCAGCGAATGTATGAAGACCTTTACGGTGGTCTGGGTGAAGGGTTGGAACGCTTTGAGGTCAATGGGCATTGGCTCAGCTCTTTTAACTACTCTCCTCCAGTTTGGGACTTGGGAGTTTCAGCCAATTCAGCTTTTCGGGCCAGCATTTTCCATCATCCCAATATTGGGATGATGCCCGAAGAATTGGGGCCTGGCACGCCTGTAGGGGGGGGTGAGGAAAACTACTTGATTTACCGTCTTTTGCGAGCAGGGGGAACCTTGGTTTATGACCCTTCTGCTTATGCCTGGCATCGTCATCGCCGCACTATCCCTGAGTTGCGTTATCAAATTCATCGGCAAATGATGGGAGGGACTGCCTATCATCTGCGCCTCTGGCGCGTTGATCAGGATATGCGTGCAAAACAACAGTTGCTTAGCGGACTACCTCGCTATTTCATTAGTCGATTGCTCGAAAAAGCAAAGGGGCAAAATCAAGTGCCCTGGCGCTTTCTCTGGGCAGAGATCTCGGGGTATCTGGCAGGCTTTTGGGGATATCGTCAGTCTCTTAAGGCTGTGGAGCGCCAAGGCTATAGTGACCCCTATTTGCCTGTGAGTGAACGGTCGGAGTCTTTCCCATCGGGAAAGGCCCCTAGCCTGGGCGATATCTGCAAATCGCTCCAGGCTACTGCTCGTTACTAATGGTTATTTCTAGGTGTTGGAAAATGTAAATCTCCTTCTCTATCTTCGAGTCACTCATAGGGGCAAGAGTTGACCAAGGTTAGGTCTTCAGAAGCCTCAGGGCTCCAGTTATTTCAGGGCCTGATCATAGATTTTGCTCGTTGCGGCCTAAGTATCCAAGCTGGAGCGTCTCTTTTTATAACCTGCCGATGTTCAGCTTGCTGAACCTCACACACCAATCCCACTGCCTTCGAGCAGAAGACAGTTATCATTTTGCGCCGCTGTCTTCTTGGGGAGGGATAAAATCTGGAGAAGCTTGAATAACCAGCATTCTAGAGATTGTGGGTAAAAACCTTCAAAGCTTCTATTCAGAATTCACTATGAAGTGGATTTATGCGATCACCGGGGTCGCTGGTTTTCTAAAACTGTTGCTGTTGCCACTGTTGGACGGCCATAGTGCCGAGCTGGAGACCTTAGACAGAGCTGTAGTGCCGGGTTTAAGCTGATGCTGAAGACTATGTATGAGCAGCGCCTGAACATATTTGGCACTGTTGGATTTACTTTTGGCCGACGACTGTAATGATGCAGCTTAGGGCATTTTTTGGGGCGAGCACATCCCCCAATCGCCAGACATCCGGCACTTAATAGGAAATGACCGCCTTCCATGAAGAGGGCAATGCTCCGAAGTCTTTGCATTGCCCCGATTCGCAAACAAAACTCCTGCTTATCCTTACTATTGAAAACTTTCAAGGCCTGAGCGAAAGACAAATGAGGCATCCATTGCTAGAGTTTAATCAATGGAGAAAAGATTTATCATAGGTTAAAGCCTATGAGTGAGCCAGACTCTCCAACCGCTGCACCCTACGGAATTTCTGTGATGCTTTGGTTCATTCTATTTAGTTTGGCGATCGCCTGTATTGTCATCGCCCGTCGCCTCCACCTCATGGATGAAATCTATGGTGTGGCGCTCTACTGCGCCTCCAGCGTGGCGGCGCTTTGGGGCCTCGCCGTTGCTCCTAGCGAAGCTCAGATTAGCTTAGGCCTGCTAGCCCTAGGCGGGCTTCAGCTCCAAGCGTGCCGCATTAAGCTCTAAGTCACTAAGCTGTATTGCCCACAGCCAGCTTTGCTCTCCTGCCGAGATCGGTAGAAGTAGATTTTGATGGAAATTGAACCATGTTAATTCTCCAAGCCTTAGTCTTTGCCACGATTTTTTGTGGATTTTTCGGCATCGTTTTCAAGCAGAACTTGATGATGAAAATCCTATCCATGGATGTGATGAGCACGGGGGTCATTGCCTTTTATGTGCTGATTGCGGCTCGCGGGGGATTATTTACGCCCATCCTGGAGAACCCCGAACGCACTGTGGACTATGCCGATCCAGTGCCCCAGGCGGTTATTTTGACGGCGATCGTCATAGGCTTTTCCATTCAGGCGCTAATGCTGGTGGGCGTGATGAAGCTTTCTCGGGATAACCCGACATTAGAGAGCCACGAAATTGAGAAGACCTATAGCCAATGAGTGCTGTGATATCTCTAGAAACGACGACCCTCATTTGGATTGCTCTGCCATTTCTGATTGGCTTTAGCATTTATCTGTTGCCCAAGCTGGCGCGTCCTCTGGCATTGCTGATGGCGTTGCTGTCTTTGGTCTATAGCCTGCCGCTGTTGTTTCAAGGTTCTGAACTGACCACGCAGCTGGTGGATAGCTTTGGTGTAACTCTGCAAGTCGATGCCCAGAGCGGTTACTTCGTGCTAACTAATGCGGTGGTAACGGCGGCAGTGTTGGCTTACTGTTGGTCGAGCAACAAGGGTGGCTTTTTTTACGCCCAGGCGATGGTTCTCCATGGCAGTGTCAATGCGGTGTTTATCTGCGCTGACTTTATTAGCCTCTATGTGGCGCTAGAGGTAATTGGGGTTGCCTCGTTTTTATTGATGACCTATGCCAGGAGCGATCGCGCAATCTGGGTCGGCCTGCGTTACCTGTTTGTCAGCAACACGGCCATGCTGTTCTATCTCATGGGGGCAGTGCTGCTCTATCAGTCCAGTGGAACGTTTGCCTTTACGGGGCTGGCTGATGCTCCGCCAGAAGCGATCACCCTAATGACGCTAGGCCTTCTAACCAAAGGCGGAATTTTTGTCTCGGGTTTATGGTTACCTCTAACCCATTCCGAAGCGGAAACGCCGGTATCGGCCATGCTATCTGGCGTGGTGGTGAAGACCGGAGTGTTTCCCCTGGTACGCTGTGCCTTGCTATTCCCTGAGCTTCAGCCGCTGCTGGGAATTTTGGGAATGGGCACAGCTCTACTAGGCGTGGGCTATGCCATGTTTGAGAAAGATGCCAAGCGGATGCTGGCGTTCCATACGGTGTCCCAGTTGGGGTTTGTCTTGGCGGCTCCGGCGGTGGGCGGCTTCTATGCCTTGACCCATGGGCTGGTGAAGTCGGCGCTGTTTCTGGGGGCGGGGCAGTTGCCGGATCGGAACTTTAAGGCGTTGCAAAAGCAACCGATTTCTTGGGCGCTGTGGGGCGTATTGGCGATCGCGGCTCTCTCCATTTCGGGTCTCCCCCTCCTGGCAGGCTTTGGAGCCAAGACGCTGACCTTGAAGACCATTCAGCCCTGGCAGGTTATTGGTATGAACGTTGCGGCACTGGGCACCGCGATTTCCTTTGCCAAATTTATCTTCTTGCCCCACGGTACTCGGCGTTCTGAAGATAGCCTTGCTGAGGTTGATCAACCCGCTTTAAAGTCCATCGATAACCCAGGCTTTTGGATCGCCATGGGGATTTTGTTGGGGGGACTGGTACTGGCAAATGGCTTCTATCTAAAGGCCTATAGCCTAGTCTCCATGGCTAAAGCAATACTAACTTTAGGGGCTGGCTGGTCAGTTTATTGGCTGGTGATTCGGCGAGTGCCCCTGAAATTGCCTCGCATGATGGAGCAGTTTGACAACCTGATTGGCACTATGAGCCTGATGCTAACCCTGCTGTTTTGGATGGTGCTGGCATGATTCGCATTCTAGATATTGTTTTACGCCTCACCATTTGGTTTTTGCTCACCGCCGATAGTAGCTGGGCCAATATTGCCATTGGTCTGGCGGTGGCGCTGCTGTTGCCTCGCAGTAGCCAGTTGGTTCCGCCCAAGCTAAAGGATTGGCTGCGGACGCTGTGGGAAGTGGCGATCGCCATTCCCCAAGCCTATTGGGAAGCCATTGAAATCATGCTCAAGCCCCACCGGGCCGAGGATGTGGTGCTGGAGCGAGTCAAGCCCCAGCGATCGCCGGGCCTGATTTTTCTAGATATTTTCATCATCACCTTCACACCCAAAACTATCGTTTTGAATTGTCGAGAAGACGGCTGGTTTGAGGTCCATCGCATTCGTCGTCGAGGAGAAACATGAACGAAGCTATGAGTTGGGTTGTATTGGTGATGATCGGAATTTTGCTGATTCCCATTTATGAGTCGGCCCAAGAAGAAGATGTTTGGCAGCGCATGTTGGCCTTTGCCAGCATCGCGACCAAAACTTCTCTAATGATTTTGGTGATTTCCGTCCTGCGGGATGACTGGATGATTGGCCTAGTGGGCGTGCTGATTCTCAGCCTGGGTAATGCTTCTCTGATGCTGTTGGCCCATATTTTGCGACGGGTGAATCAATCATGAATCTATCAGTTGTTATTCCGCTGCTGCTCAATGGATTGAGCTATGGCTGTCTGGGTCTTGGCCTTTGGTTTTGGCTTTGGGGCACTTGGCCATTGTTGGGCGATCGCTCCGTGCTCTACAAGCTCCATGGCCTATCGGTGTCTGACACCCTCGGCTCCATGCTGATCATCGTGGGCCTGCTCTTGAAAATCCCCCGCGAATGGCCGCTGTTGATCCTGGCGCTGATCTCCTTGGCGATTTGGAATACGGTCTTGGGCTATGTGCTGGCCTATTGCTCAGCTGGAGATGGACCGCTGCAGCAAGAAACAGATTGGCCCCAGAAACTATCACAAGTCAACGATGAGAGTCCTTCGGGAGGTATGTTGTGATGGATGATTTTTATTTGATTGCTATTACGGCATTGTTACCCCTGACGGCCGTGCTGTTGGTGTTACAAGTTAATCCCTACCAAGCCTTGGTGATGCGGGGGATTTTGGGGGCGATCGCGGCCCTGGTCTACGCACTCTTTGGCGCTGCAGATGTGGCATTGACCGAAGCGCTGGTGGGCACAATGCTATCGATCACGCTCTACGCCGTAGCGGTGCGCTCCTCCATGGAAATGCGCCTGGGCTGGGTCCAGCCACAGCCATCCGCTCCGCAGCCTTCATTGACAGCCGATGCAATCGCTAGCGCTGAGGCTGAGGTCAATTCCTCTGGGGCGGAAATCGCAAAAAATTCCGATTCTCCCCTTGATGAAACCCTCGTCACAGCCTTGCGGCAGGCTCTCAAGCTCCACCACCTGCGGTTAGAGATTTTGGCCTACCCGAACCTTGAAGCCATGCAAGTTGCTTTGGAAACTAAACGTATCCACAGTGCCGTTTGGTCTGGGGTGACGGTCGAGCCATTGCCGACATCAGCTGGCCCTTACCCAATCCAGGTCCGAGTCAAGCGGCTTTACGATATTTTGAGCGATCGCCTCCCCCCCGAGCTGGCCACAGTGGAGTACTTCGACTTAGTTCCCACTTCCCCTGCTAGCCCTGGCCGTCCTCTGGCCCAGTCCTCCCATTCCCATACCGCTTAGGAGTTGCCATGAAGTGGATTTATGCCGTTGCTGGGGTCGCTGTTTTTCTCAAGCTGTTGCTGTTGCCACTGTTTGGCAGCAATGGAGGTGAGTTAGAAGCCGTGGACTGGGCGCTAGCTGACTGGGAAATTGTCCAATCTGTCGTAAGCGAAGCCGGTGTTCCCAATGCCGTTTCCGGTATCATCTTTCGCAATCGCCTCTATGACACCATTTTTGAAGTGGTGGTTTTCACCGTTGCCATCATGGGAGTGAAGTTTCTACTGGCTGATGAGCAGCCGACCTGTACGGTCTACCAATTTACGGACCAGCCCTCCATTGTCTTGGCTCGACTGGGTGCAACTATTGCAGCCTTGGTTTGCGTGGAGCTTGCCATTCGCGGACATCTGAGCCCCGGCGGTGGTTTTGCTGCGGGGGTGGCGGGAGGCACTGCTATTGGATTGGTGGCGATCACTTCTTCGGCTCAGTATATGGAGCAGCTGTATGAGCGCTATGGTGCGGCCATTTGGGAAAAGGTGTCGGTGCTGCTGTTTGTGGCGATCGCGCTGGTCAGCTTGCTGGGATTGAGCCTGTCCCAGGGAGAGTTGGGCAGTTTGCTCAGCGGTGGCTGGATTCCGTTGTTGAATGTGCTTGTGGCGTTGAAAGTTGCGTTAGGCTCCTGGGCGGCGATCTTGCTATTTATTCGCTATCGGGGATTGTTGTAGTTCAAGAATATGGTCTACATCTCAATAAATGCAGACCCGGAGATTATCTTTAAAACACCTCAAGATCCCGCACTAGATCTCGACAAAATACCCACTGGTTGTAATCTTCTGACTGTTCATCTGACCAGCGTGCCTTTTCCGTCAACGTCAGCTTCTGAACGCGAGCCATTACCGGGCGGCGCAGTTGCTCGTACTGCTGGAATTGAGAAGCGATCGCCCCCTCATCTCCCCATAGCCCCTGCTGACGAATACGTTCAATCCCAGCCACAACCACCGCTGCATCCTCAAAGCCCTGATTCACGCCCTGGGCCAAAAACGGCGGCATCCCATGGGCGGCATCTCCCACTAAAACCACCTTCCCAGACGACCAAGCTGCTGTATTGCCTTCCAAGTCCACCGGATGCATGTAGTAGGGACGCTGAGTAAATTGCTCGGGAGGAGCCAGGCCCACAAACTGCTTAATACAATCGGAGAAACCGGCCTGCTCCAATTGTTGTACGGCCAAGTCGATAGACGCTGCACCAGACTTACCCTGCAACACTTCCAAGCTGATGGGGGCATGAACAATGTAGCCGCAACTATTACCCCGGCGAAACATCATAATTCTGGAACGGCCCGTTGGTGCATCGAGACTCAATGCCGCTTCATGGGGCTCTGCATCCTGGCAGACCGTGACAATGGGCTGCCCCTGGAAATATTGTTCTGAAAGCTCAGCCCATAACGCCTCGGGCAGTTCTCCCACATCCATACAAAGAAAGGCCACAAACCCTGAATAGACTGGTGTTGCCTGAACAAAGCCGGAGCCCTCTGGATGGAGCCACTGGCGCACCGTGGAATTGATCCCATCTGCTGCAACGACGAGCTTGGCCCGGAGCTGCTTGTTTTCAAGCGTTGCGGGAGACGCAGTTTCAGCGACTTCCGGAGCGGGTGTCGCCCAATGGGCGTAGGGATTACGTTCTTCTGTTGTATTAGAAACACAATCAATCTCGACATAATCCGCCTCTGCCTTGAGATTGATGCAACGATGATTGACCCAAATGTCCTCCTGGGGAAGCAGCTCCCGGAGGCGAGTTTGCACGTTAAACCAAGACAGGGAGTTGCGCCCTTCCCCATATTTCTCCAACCAATCCTCACTATCCATTGAGACGGAACGAATCGGTTGTCCCTGAAGATCGCGATAGAACCACTGAGAGGCGGGTCTAGGTGGACCGGCGGGAGCCGTGGGTTCGAGAATTGCTTGGTGGGCTTGGGGATCGAGATACTTCAATGCCCGTAGGCCATTGGGCAGAATATCCAGCACTTGCCCCACTTGCCGAAAGCTTCTGGCCCGTTCAAGCACAGCGATATTGGTAATGCCGCGAGATCGCAAGCCCACTGCCGTTGCCAGCCCCACTGGACCTGCGCCAATGACCACCACATCATAGAGATGAGCATCCGCATTCAAAGCACCCATAGAACCCAAGCCGCGAAGACGACGGATTGATCGTCCCAGATTTGATCCTCTTCTAGTCCCGAGGATTGCAAATCAAAACATTGTCAGCGCTAACGAATAGAGCCAAAGGGATTTAATCCATTGACTCGCTAGCCCTCACAGACAGAGCTACTCTGCCATTGCCAATGCCAGGGCAAACGCACCTGCCAGTCCAGCATGACTCCCCAGCCCTGGAGGCACAATATAACTATCAATATTCTGAGTTATTGCTGGCACATCCAGATAGGAGCCGAGTTGCTCAAGCACCTGCTCTCGCACCATGGGAAACAGCTGTTTTTGCTCCATCACCCCACCACCCAGAATGATCCGTTGGGGAGACAGCGTGAAAATGTAATTGACTAGGCCCACTGCAAGATAGCGAGCCTCCAAAGCCCAAGCCGGATGATCCGCTGGCAGGGAGACTCCCTTTTGCCCCCACCTCTTTTCCATTGCAAAGCCAGAGGCCAAACCTTCCAGACAATTCTGGTGAAAAGGACAGGACCCTGGAAATGGATCAGCAGATCGATCATGGGGAATCAAAATATGGCCCATTTCAGGATGCAATAAGCCGTGAATCAGCTTGCCGCCAATCATCCCGCCCCCGCCAATGCCAGTCCCCACCGTCAAATAAATGAAGTTCTCAATGCCTTGGGCATTTCCCCAGCGATGCTCGCCTAGGGCTGCTGCATTCACATCAGTATCGAAGCCAACCCTCACCCCCAGCTCGCGCTTTACTAGGCCTACAAAGTCAACTTGCTGCCAGCCGGGCTTGGGCGTATTCAAAAACCAGCCAAACTTCGATGAATCTGGATTCACGTCTACGGGGCCAAACGCCCCAATGCCGATCGCCTCAATCTCACCGTGTAGGGCTTGTTGCTGCTGAAAAAACTCAACCACTTGACCTAGCGTTTCATCCGGCGTGGTGGTTGGGATACGTATTTCTGCACTGAGCTTGTCCGGCGCTGTGCCCACCGCACAAACAAACTTTGTCCCCCCCGCCTCAATTCCACCCCAAAGTGCCATATCGCTTCTGTCCCATGACGAATCTAAAGTCTAGAACGATTTGCCTTGAGCTTTATCCTACGGTTCAGGATGAAAGCCTGCTGTGAGACCCAGTTCCCATTAGAGTCAGTCGCTGGTCCACACTGATCCATCCACAGCAATCTTCAACCCACCCGCGCCGTTACCTCAATCTCCAACTTCATCTGATCATCCATCAACCCAGCCACAAACATCGTCGCCGCTGGGCGTGCCACCCCAAGATACTTCTGGCAAATAGGCCAGCAGGGCTCAAAGTCATCCCGATTTGGGAAAATGTAATGCACTCTCACCACCTGGTCCAAGCTGCTCCCAGCGGATTGCAAAGCCTTTTGAATATTTTGAAAACACTGCTCCGCTTGCTCAACTGGGCTATCAGCGATCGCCATGGACTCATAGTTATAGCCCGTTGTCCCAGAGACAAAAACATAGTCTCCATCCACCACGGCCCTGGAATAGCCAATCTTAGATTCGAACTCCGAGCCACTGGAAATCAACCGACGACTCATACTTCTCCTTGGGGAAACAGGTTGCGTTACATCAGCTTGCGGAACACCATTTCAGCAGATTCCAGCGCACCTTCCAAGTAACCTCCGAAATTTGCAGCTACCTCCGTCGAGCCCAACATCAGCTGGCCCTGCCACAGATTGGAGAGGGCATGGGGCAAACCATAGGCTGGATGGCTATACATCGGCTGGGCATCCAGCGGCGTAGCCGTCTCGGGCTCAAAGGCCCAGTCTTTCAAAATCACCTCAATCGGTTGCAGAGCATCCTTAGCAAACAGTCGGCCTAGCTGTTCCACTGCTGCTTGCTTTAGCGCATCGGATTGTTGCTGGCGCACCTGGGCTGGCATAGCGACGAAACCAAACAGGGCATAGGGACCACCCTCTGCTGGAGAGGCATCGTGTATTTCTGCTAGGGGGCCACGGCGACTCATGGCGTCACCGGAGAATCCGGCTTCTCGCCAGAAAGGAGAATTGTAGATGGTAATAATCTTGGCCTGGCCTGCCATCCAGGTGGGGATGTTGGTCATGGCTGCGATCGCCCCCTCCTCCAGCTCCGGTTCAAACACAATCCGCTCCGCCGCAACCCGAGGTGGCAGTGCCAACACCACCCGCTGACAATGAATCGTTTGCACCTGCCCCTCACCATCCACCGAGGTCGCCCCAATCCCAGCCGCTGTTTGCTCCAGTTTTGTGACAGTCTCCCCCAGGGACAGTGCAGCAGAATCCAGTTGCTGACGCACCCCATCCACCAACTTCGATAACCCACCATCTAAACGATAGGAGCCTGCCATGGATGCATAGCCCTGCCCCGGAAAGACTTGCCCTCGCTCATCTTCAAAGTTCAACTCGCCCTCGGCATATTGTAGGAATACTTTGAGGCCCAGTTCCTGTACCAGCTTCTCCAGGCGGGGCTGACCGGGCCAAAACCAAGCCGGGCCGGTGTCGAAGTAGCCCGTTTGGCCTTGGGATTCAACGAACTGGGTTTGGATGCGACCACCGAACCGCGATCGCGCTTCCACCAAGTGATAATCCACCCCAGCTCCTTGCAGCTGACGAGCCAAGGAAAGCCCAGAGAGTCCGCCACCCACAATCAAAACATCGGTCTGCATTAAGCTATGTCGCTTTGGAAGAATCTGATTGAGAGATGATTGGCCTTAAAAGTTCTCCGAACAGGGGCGCAAATCAACCTCATGGGACCAGGCCGAGCGGGGCTGGTGGGCAAATTGCCAATAGGCTTCAGCAATATCTTCAGGCTTGAGCATCTTGGCTGGGTCCAAGCTATGCAACTGACGGCTCCGCTCCGTGTCAATGATACCGTCCAAGATGGCGTGGACCACATGGACCCCCGCTGGCTGATACTCCCGCGCCAAGGATTGAGTCAATCCCCGCAGGGCAAACTTGGCTGAGGCAAAGGCTGAAAACCTTGCCCCACCTCGCAAGCTAGCCGTCGCCCCAGAGACAATCAGCGCACCGCCGCCACCTCGCACCATCGGCTGCATCACGGCTTGGGCTAAGACAACTGCTGCCTTGACAGTGGAAGACCAACAGCGTTCGAAGTCCTCTAGGGTCGTCTCAGCGAAGGGTTGTATGACCAATTCAGCGGTGTTGTGAATAACCGTTTTGGGAGGTCCATAGGTGGAAATCAGATCGGTAATGAGGGCGATCGCTCCCTCAGCATCTGCCATATCGACCTGCCGCAAATCTAGCTTGCTCGGATTCTCCGGCGGTACTGTTCGTACCAACCCCACAGTCCTATAGCCCCCCGCTTCAAAGCGATGCATTAGGGATTGGCCCAAGCCTGGCCCGGCCCCAGCCACGATCATCAACGGTTGTTGCTCAGCCATGATTTCCTAGGGGTGGGGTTTGACAACAATCCAAACTGCTCAGCCGTAACGCGATATAAAACCAACCCTTGGGAGAGAGCCTAGTCATTTGATAAACCTACGCCGCCCCCAGCAAAGCAAACGCCAGGGTCATTTGAGCCACAAAGCCTGCGATAAAGGCCACTGTGCGCAGAAAGGGGATGCCTAGAGAATAAATAATGTAGTGAGCCAGCCTAGCAAAAAAGTAGAGCTGGCAGGCCGCGATCGTGGCAGGGGTCGAGACATTGGCGATCGCCAGCATCAAGACCAGCGGCGCAAAGATCACTAAGTTCTCCACAGCATTGCTGTGGGCATGGGTCATGCGATCGGCCCAGGCAGCTTTGGGGGCTGCATCAAAACTGGGATTAGCCATTGCGCCTAATACGCCATCCTCCACCATGCGGTTGACGATATAAGGCATCCAAAACAATGCGGTCATGGTCACGGTGAGTGTTAACCAAAATAATTCGGGTGTCATGCTTCGCTTCCTGCCTCTAGTTGTATGGGCGACTCAACCAGACCTTCACTCCATCAGACATTCTATGGAGTCAGAGTTGTTCGCGCCGATAGAATGCAGTTTAATCAAGGGAGGCAAGAATATAAATCACCTAAAAGCCTATTTGTTTTGCTGAAACGACTGCCATGAGTCCTAATTTTGATATTTTCAGTGATGTGCTGGATTCATTGCGAATCTGTGGCAGCACGCTGCTGCGCGAGTCTTACGTGGCTCCCTGGGCGATCGCAGTCCCCGAAGGAGCAAAGCTTGCCCAACTGATGAACGTGAAGCCTGGTGTTCGGGCGGTGGCCTTTCACCTCGTTGAGCGTGGCCATATTGAACTCACCACCCCCAACCCGGATCAGCCGACATTGGTGGTCAATGCGGGCGAAATGGTGATCTGCTTCAACGGCAGCTCTCACCAGATTGCCCAAGGTTCCTATTCCCAGAGCTTGCAGGTCGCAGATGTTCTGAAGGGTGCAGACATTCCGTTTCGTTGTCCCCCGGATGAACCGGGTAGCTCCGTTATTTGCCTTTGCGGTGTTTTCTATTTGCATGACATCCACCTCAATCCCTTGTTTGCCGCCTTGCCTCCCACCCTCAAGGCCCCCGTCTCCCAAACGACAACCTTTCAAAATCTTGGCGGGGTTGCTCACTTACTTGCCCAGGAGTTGGAGCAACCTGCACCGGGCAGTGACTTTATGGTGGAGCGCCTGCTGGAACTGCTTTGTGCAGGGGCAGTGCGAGCCTATATGGCTCAGTTGGACAACCAGGAAAGCAACTGGTTAACCGGATTGCGTGACCCTATCGTGGGTCGGACGCTCGCCCTGATCCATGCCGAACCGGGTCATGATTGGTCAATTGAGCGCTTGGCCCAAGCGGTCGCTCTCTCTCCATCGCGGTTTGCAGCGCGCTTCAAAGCCACTTTGGGCGAAAGCCCCATGAGCTATGTCGCGAAGTGGCGAATTCATGTGGCTAGCCGCCTGTTGAATAACAGTGAGAAGAACATCAGCGCGATCGCCGCAGAAGTCGGTTACGAAAACCTCGCGGCCTTTAATCGAGCCTTTAAGCGTCATTTGGATGTGCCTCCTGGGGTTTGGCGATCGCGCAATAGCGGCTAAAACCGGCACTACTGAGAGGCAACTTGTTCAATTCAGCAAATTTTCAGGCAAACATTCAAAACGCCTCAGATAGGCTTCAGAGCAGATTCAGGCAAGCGCCACAGGCTGTAGATATGCCAGCAAATTGGCTGCTGTCCAGCCCTCATTTCTAGGGACTCCCGATCGCAGAGGAAGCAACGATGAATTTGATCTCCCGTATTTTTGCCGCGCTCCTAATGACAGCCCAAGTGGTTACGGCTCAAGCATCGTTTGCAGCCTTGCCCTCGGAAGGGCATAACCTGAGCGATCCATAGCTCGGCGGTTACTCCTGGGAAACAGTGTGGAACAATGACTCAATTTTCCCAGTCATCAATGATTCAGCTTTCAACATTGACTGGGGCTTTCGCCAGGAATTGATGATTGGCCAAGTCTTCGCACAAGCCAATCTACAGGGTTCAACAGGTCGCTTTTCAGGTCAACTATTGAAGGATGAAATTCGTGCTTCTGCTCCCATCGCAAACGATTCTTTCGCCTGGGCTCACTCCCAGTCGCACTACTGCAACCGTCAACTCCGTTTCTAAACAGTCTGTTTTCCAAAGTGAAGGACAACCGGCCTTGAGCAATCCATCCTATCGCCAACATCTTCAAGCGATCGCCACTGCCTCTCCCCGCCAATTGGGCTATCCCTTTCGACGCTGGACCATTAGTTGGCTCAACTATCACCTCAGCAAGGAATGTGAGATTCACTTGAGCGATCGCCAACTCAGCCAGATGCTAAGGCAACTGGGGATCTATATCCAAGCCACAACCACGTCTCCCCAGGATTGGATGCCACCCAGCTCTCGTGTGGTCGTCAGGAATCTTGAGGCGGAGCCTGTGTGATGGATTGGGCCTCGTCTGCTTGGGCCTGCACCTATGGGTACAAGTCCCACAAGACTCAAAGAGGGGCGTTGCCGATTGCTGGGATGGAGCCTTTTAGGAAGTCCATCGCCAGTTCGATTTTTAGAAGTCCGTTCATGCTTCAGTTCAGCAGTCTTCCATTCTCGCGACTGAACTCTATCAGACCTAAATAAGCAGTATTTCCAAAGTCTCGGCAGTATAACGATTTTGATGTAAGCACAACATCACAGACAACAATATAGAAATGAGGCGCTTTAGCGGCCAGTCTAAAGCGCCTCGCAAATTTCTAGGAGTTGCTCCTAGGGGTGATTCTAGGAGTTAGCGTCAGCACCACGACGGCCACCGCGACGACCGCCGCCGCGACGCTCGCCACGCTCAGCTTTTAGCTCTTCAAGCTTAGCTTGCTGCTCGGGGGTGAGGATGGTGGCGACTTCAGCTTTCACTGCATCTTTGAGGGCACGCTTTTCTTCGCGGATGGGCTGCATCGCTTCGCGGTCAGCACCACTTTCCTTCAGGGCTTTGGCGCGCTCCTTAAGGGCTTCGAATTGAGGCCGATAGGATTCTTTGATGTCCTGGATAGCCGCAACTTGGGAATCGGAGAGGCCCAGAGCTTCCTTCATTTTGGCAGCCCGCTCAGCCCGCTTGGCTTCGCGTTGCTCGGGAGTGAGGTCTTTGCCACCACGCATGGCGATGGTTTGAGCACGGTTACCACGAGCTTCAACCACGTTAGGGGTCAGCAGGGAACCTGCCATGGGGATGATTAGGGTTGCAGCAGCCAGTAAAACAGTAGTGCGAATTTTCATTGGATAACTCCGAAGAGGTTGTGGTGAGGAGCGAACAAGTTCAGCAAGGCATTGGCTGCTAGCTAACGTTTGTAGCTGTGGGCCGCTGCGTTGTTTGCCGATGTATTCACTTTATGAGACCTGTCTGGAAAGCACATGGATCAATGTTCCTAACTTCGCTTCAAGAAGGACTAGAAGAGCTGGTACCAAAGGACTAACCTTCTAGTCGTGATGTAAGCGAAAAGCTTTCTGGTAAAGGGTTTCGGGATTTGGGAATGCTAGAGGCTGTATCCGCGAATCACAGCTGTTTCTTTCAACCTCAATGTCTAACAAGTTGGTCAAGTCTTTGCTTTTGTCGGGCCTAGGGCTGATTGGGCTCACCGTCGCACTGTTGGGTGTGGGTAAGGCGGTGGCAAGTCAGCAGAGGGCGGAACTAGATGAGAACGCCACCGAATTCTTTGCCCAGTTCCCTGTGACCGAAACCAACGATTCCGCTCGTGAGCTGGATCGGCTCAGCACCCGTCTTGGCATGGTTTCCTCAGAGCAGAGCAAGACTACACCCCAGGTGGATGAGCAAAAGGCTGAGGCATTCGCAGCGATTCACGAAATTTTAGGAAATTATTTGGAGAGCCAGGAGCAAAAGACCGGAGGTCCCTTGGAGCCTGTGCCAGCGGAACTGACGGATTTTCTGGCGCAGCATCAGGCTGAACTCGATGCGGTCAAGCAGCATCTCGCCACTGCGGAAGCGCCGGTGTGGGAGCAAGATCCAGAGAGAATGGCAGATCTTTCCTCCTATGCGCTGTCTAGTTTTTTGAATTTGGGCAGGTTGAATAAGTTGTTGCTGGTGGAGGCGATCGCCCACAGCCAAAACAATCAGCCCGAAGAAATGCTGGAGGTATTGGCGATCGCGCAGAAGTTACATGAGCCCCTTAAGCAACGCCCTGATTTGCTCAGCTATCTCACGTCGTTGCTGATGGAGCAGAACCAGGTCGGGGTGTTGCGCCATTTGGATGGGGTGTCAGTGGAGTTGGCAGAGCAATTACTGGCGGGAAATCGCCAGGAGGCTGGTCAGCAAGCTTTGGGCTTTGAGACTTGGATGATGTATGAGGGGATGCAAAAGCTTGCTTCTGGGGAAACTGTAGAACAGCAGTTGGGAGAAGAGGAAAAGCCCGGTCCTTTCAAGAGCCTGTTGTTCAGCTTGTCGGCGGCGGATACAGCGCGGGTGATGGATGACCATTACCAGCAGCTGGAAGATTTCAATATGTGCAGCTCTGGAGAGCTCGCAGAGCTAGACCTGAGCCAGGTTGCCTGGTGGAATTCCTTGGGCGACGAAACTGCACAGCCTTTTGCAGAGGTAGTGGCAACAAAGGGCAGTCGGCGGATGCTGGAGCTAGAGCTGACGCAGAAGGTGTTGCAAGCGAAGGCGCAGAAGCAGGGTGATAAGTGGCCTAAGCAACTGTTAGGTTTGGAGTCGCAAGTTTGTCCGGGGGAGACGTGGGTTTATGAGGTGACGCCGGAGGGGAAGATGTCGTTGGCGTTTAGTTATGAGTTTGAGGAGACGGCAGATGGGGGGGATTTGCCGTTGCGGTATGAGGGTGAGTGAAGAGGCAAAAGTCCTCTCCCCCGGCCCCTCTCCTAAAGGAGCGGGGTGACGTAGATCCACAGGTATGACAGGGGGGTGACGCTACGTGGTTCGATCCCCCTGCTCCTTTAGGAGTAGGGGTTAGGAGAAGAGGCCTATGTGGGCAGCCTACAGACATGACTGATGAACGTCTTTTGCCTGGGGCTTGTAGTTGTCGTATTTTTCTGATTATGAGGGGGAGTGAAGAGGCAAGAATCCTCTCCCCCGGCCCCTCTCCTAAAGGAGCGGGGTGACGTAGATCCACAGGTATTACGGGGTTGTGATGCGACTTGGTTCGATCCGTGCGAAAGGAGAGGGGGGGAAGTCGTTTAAACTTATCTGACAGAGGGGTAGCGCTACGTGGCTCGGTCCCCCTGCTCCTTTAGGAGTAGGGGTTAGGGGAAGAGGCCTATGTGGGCAGCCTACAGACATGACTGATGAACGTCTTTTGTCTGGAGCCTGTAGCCGCCGGATTCCGCCGGTGTTGATGCAGCGCGTTTTGGAGCTGCGGCTGCGGCAAACGCCTGCGGAATTGTTGCTGTGGGAATGCTTGCGGGTGAAGCGGCTATGCAATGCGAAGTTTCGCCGACAACATAATTTGGGTCGCTTTATTGCGGATTTTTATTGTCATGCTGCTGCGTTGGTGGTGGAGGTGGATGGCAAGGTGCATGAGCAGCAGCGGGAGGCGGATGGGATTCGCGATGCTTGGATGCGAGAGCAGGGTTTGACAGTTTTGCGGTTTACGAATGAGCAGGTTTTTGAGGATTTGGAAGGGGTGTTGGAGGAGATTGCGGAGGTTGGGTTGAGGCAAGAATCCTCTCCCCCGGCCCCTCTCCTGAAGGAGCGGGGTGACGTAAACTAATACTTCTTGATAAGTTTTGCGCTACGTGGCTCGGTCCCCCTGCTCCTTGAGGAGTAGGGGTTAGGGGAAGAGGCGGCTGTTCCGCTCGGTTCAAGCATCCAGGTTATCCAGCGTTTCATTGAGCTGTTTGCTGGCGGCGTCGAGTTGGTCGCCTGCGGATTTGAGGTATTGGGCGCAGGCGATGAGGGGCAGGGCTCCGGTTGCTGTGGCAATTGCGCCTTGGGTGGCGCGGCCGCTGGCAAATACGCCTATGCCGATGAGGCTGACGAGGATGCTGGCGCTGGTGGCGGTGAGGGCGATGCGGTAGTTGTGCTTGGCAAGGGCGAAGCTTTCGCGGGCTTGGTGGAGTATTTCGTTGATGATTTGGGCGTTGAGGTCTGTCATGGCAGGGATCATGGCTTTAGCCCATGGAAGGTGGTTATTGTGTTGGGTGCATGGGGCCTGAGTGGGGGTAGCGCTGGGAAGGATGGCCAGGGCTTGTCGGATAGGTTCCCTGTTGGGATACGGATGTCGTGATGTAACCGAAAAACTTGTTCGCTCTTGGTGCAGTGTGACGGAGGGAAGCGGGGGAAGGTGCCGTGGATGGGGAAATTTGATGGAAGCTTTGCGTTTTTGTGGGGGGTGAGGGTCCGGGAGGGGTGGGATACCCTGGCGGGTTAGAGGGCTTGGACCGTGGGGGCTTTGGGTCGTTTGGTAAGTTGGTTGGGACTGAGGTTGGGGCTAAATGGAAATTTTATTTAGGGATTGGGAGATTTTGGGTAGGGTTGGTTAGGATAGGGCTGTGCGTGTTTTCACTGGGTTTGGCGAGGAGTTGGGTTGATGGCGAGCCATGAGGTGAAGACGAAGGCGGATTTGCTGCGGTTGATTGATCGGGCCGCGGATGAGGGGTGGACTGAGCTGGATTTGGCGGGGTTGGGGCTGGAGGAGCTGCCGAGAGAAATTGGTAAACTGGAGCGGCTGGAGACGCTGATTCTAGGAAAGCACAATAAACGAGATAGCTGGCAGGCCAACATCCATCCTGTCAGTTCAAAGTATAGTGCTTGGCCCATTGGAAATTATTTGAGAGAGCTTCCGAAAGAGTTACTACTACTAGAAAATCTGAAGGTGCTCAGATTAAGTGGAAATCCTTTCCTTAAGTTGGATAAGATATTTGACATTGTCAGTCTAGAAGAACTTGAGCTAGTTCAGATTGAGTTAGAGGAGATACCGAATGAAATAACTCAACTCGAAAATTTGCGTATACTAAATGCAAGTTTCAATCGATTTTCATTTCTTCCAGACGTGATCGTTCAACTTCAGTGCTTGCAAAATCTCGATTTAGCTTCAAATCAAATACGTGAGATTACACGAGAAATTGCAAAGCTTGAAAACTTACATATAGTTGAACTAGGCAATAACAATATCGAGGATATTTCGGAAGAAGTTCTAAACATCCAGAGACTACAAATTCTTGACTTAGGCATGAATGAGATATGCCAGATTCCGGACTCAATCAAGAATCTTCATGAACTACAGATTTTAAACATTAGTCATAATAAGATTTCCCAAATCCCCGAAGCAGTTTTTCATTTGCGTAACCTTCATATTCTTAACTTGGAATATAATCAGATCAACCATATACCTCAGAGGATTTCCCAACTAGAAAACCTCCATGCTCTTTGTTTAGGAGACAATCGAATTAGTGATATACCAAAGGAAATTTCTCATCTAAAAAACATTCAGTTTCTTAACCTAGGGAATAATAATATATCCAAGATAACAGAAGGTATAACCCAGCTACCCCCCCTTAAGACTCTTCTCCTATGGCAAAATAAAATTTCAAATATCCCTGAGATAATTGCTCAATTATGTAACCTTAACACTTTAAACTTAAATCGTAATTGCATCTCAGAAATTCCTGGAGCGATTTCTCATCTTGAAGAACTTCAGGGTCTCTTCTTAGGTGGAAACAAAATCACGGAAATTCCTAAGACGATTGAGAATCTCCAGAGCTTAGAAACACTTGCATTATGGCAGAACGAAATCTCAGAGATTCCTGCAGTGATCGCGAATCTCCAGAGCTTAGAGACACTTGACTTAAGATCGAACCAAATCTCTTCTCTGCCGCAGTGGACCAAGGATTGCACAACTAACTTCAAACTAGCTCTCCAAGGCAATCAAATCTCCGTTCCTATCGAACTTCTAACCCAACCTGACCAATACGGACTCGGACTTCTATTCAAAGAGCCCAGTGACCTAAAAACCCTCACTAATTTCTACTTCAAAGCGACTGCTGAAGACGCCGCCCCCCTCAGCGAAGCCAAACTTCTAATTGTAGGTGAAGGCAGCGTCGGTAAAACCACACTGGCTAAAAAGCTACAATATCCCTTCTACGAACTCAACCCCGAAGACAGCAAAAACCCCGAAAAATCCACCGAAGGCATCGAAGTCAACCGCATCAGCTTCGATCAACCTAACGGCGACCTCTTCAAAATCAACATCTGGGACTTCGGCGGCCAAGAAATCTACCATGCCACCCACCAATTCTTCCTCACCCGCCGCTCCCTCTATGCCCTCGTCATCGACAGCCGCCGCGACCTCAACCTCAGCAGCGTCTACTATTGGCTCAACATCATCCGCCTCCTAGGCGACAACAGCCCCGTCCTCTTAATCAAAAACGAAAAAAGCAAGCGCCAATGCGAAATTGATGAAGGCAGCTTGCGCAAAGAGTTCCCCAACCTCATCAATCAAAGCATCTCTGTAGACCTCGCTGACAACACCGGACTAGACCAACTGCGCGACCACATCCAGCAACGTATGACTCAACTCGACGGAGTGAATGACCCTTGGCCTCACAAATGGGCCAAAGTCCGCTACGCCCTGGAAAACTACAGCAAAAACCCAAAAGCCCAATACATCGAAGTGGCGAACTACCTAGCACTTTGCCATCGAGAAGGCATCACTGATAAAAACGAAGCCCTCACCATCAGCAGCCAGCTCCACGAGCTAGGCATCTGCCTCCACTTCCAAAGCGACCTCGGCCTCAAAAACTACGTCATCCTCAGCCCCACATGGGCCACCAATGCCGTCTACAAAGTCACCGACAGCCAAAAGATCAAAGACGACCTGGGCCGTTTCAGCCGCGAAGACCTCGACGAAATCTGGAGCGGTAGCGAATACGCCGATGTCCAAGACGAACTCCTCGCCCTCATGCAGAAATTCGCCATCTGCTACCCCCTGCGTGGCGAGCGCGAAGGCAGCTTCATCGCCCCCAGCCTGCTCAGCATCGATCGCCCCGACTACCACTGGGAAGAAACCAACAACCTCATCCTCCGCTACACCTATGAATTCATGCCCAAAGGCCTTATCACCCGCCTCATCGTCGAAATGCACGAACTAATCGAGCCCGACGATAACGTTCAGGGCCTGGTCTGGAAGAGCGGCGTGGTTCTTCGCCACGGCAACGCCCGCGCCGAAGTCATCGAGAACTACAACAAAAGCGAACTCTCCATCCGCGTCGCCGGAGCCCAACAAAAAACACTCCTCGACTGGATTCGCCGCGAAATCTACAAAATCCACAGGAGCTATCCCAACATTCAAGTTGAAGAACTTATCCCTTGCAACTGCTCCAAATGCAAAGGCCAACAAACCCCTGTTCTTTATCCCCTCTCAATCCTTCAGCAATTTGAAACCGACAAACAATATGAAATTCAATGCTCCAAAAGTTATCAAATGGTCAATGTGCGTCGGCTTATTTCTGACGTGACAGAGCCCTTAAATCCCGACTTCCCCAATTCCTCTAACCGGCAAGACATCATGACTAGCAAATTTACTCAAAACAACTCTGGCAATGCAAAAGGCTACCAAGCTGACGTTAGCGGTGGCGTCGTCTACCAAGCCGAGAACATCTACATCACCAACAACCCCGAACCCAAAACACCAGCCGAAGCCGCCGAAGAAATCAAAGACTTACTGATTCAACTCGCCAAAGACAACCCCCTTGCCACCGAAGACGAAAAAGCCGAACACGTCCGCAAAGCACTACCCCCCAGCCGCCTTCAACGCATCACCGAAATCGTCCAAACCGCAGGCGAAGCTGCTGTAGAGACCATCCCTGGCGGCAAAATCGTCACCGCTGTCCTCAAAAAAGTCCGTGAGCAGGAAGCCGACATTCGCAAGGCCGAGGACTCTTAATTCAACCTGAATGCATCAAACTGTCGTGTCTGCTTCGTCTAGCATCGCCGCCAGGGGATAAATCCCCCGGCTCAAAGCTCAAGCCCGTTAAAACGGGCTGAAACCCTTGCTTAGAAAATTTTCTGTCTGAACTCCCCAGTCGGTTTCAACCGATTTCAGCTCTGAGCGGCGAGCTTCAGCTCTCCGCTGCCAAGCCAAGCATCGCCGCCAGGGGATAAATCCCCCGGCTCAAAGCTCAAGCCCGTTGAAACGGGCTGAAATTCTTGTTTAGAAAGTTCTCTGCCTGAACTCCCCAGTCGGTTTCAACCGACTTCAGCTCTGAGCGGTGAGCTTCAGCTCTCTGCTGCTCAGCCATGCACCACCACGCCTAGCGGCCAAGCCCAAACCTCAAACAGTTGTATTCGCATAAACCTCCGCTACACCCAGCTCAACCCCAAGACTCTCAAACGCCACCCGCTCCCCCGCACCATAGGGATAATAAAGCCACATCCGCCCCTCCCCCCGACGATAAACCTCAACCCCCACCGCACTGGCATCCACCAGCACATACTCCTGCAACGTCTCCAAACTGCGATACTCATTAAACTTCGCCCCCCGATCCACCGCCTCCGTCCCCGGCGACAACACCTCCACAATCAAACTCGGGAACTGCACCAGCTCCCTATTCTGCAAATCCCGCCCATCGCAACTCACCACCAAATCCGGATAGCGATAAGCCCCCATCGCAGAAACCTGCACCTTCACATCCGCAATATTGATCCGACAACCCTTCGCCCGCACCGCACCATGGAGCGCCGTCAACAAATTCACCGCAATATCGTTATAGGGTACCGTCCCCCCAGTCATCGCAACGATCGCCCCATCCACATACTCATAGCGCTGCTCCTGCAAAGGCTCCCAAGCCAAATACGCCTCCCCAGACATCCGGCTTGAACTTGGCTGTTGTGGACTCGGCGTAGCAATCATCGCAACATCACAAAAGCGCAGCCCCTAAATTCTAAGCGATGGGGTTAAAACACAGAATCCCGCATCCCAACCCCAAACCAAACGATAAATCAACCTCAACAAGGTCACTTACCCTTATCGCAGCCAATCATCCAAGGAATCCCAAACTTATCTGTCACCACCCCAAACCGAGTCGCCCAGAACGTCTCCTGCATCGGCATCTTCGCCTCGCCACCCTCCGCCAGAGCATCAAAAATCCGATCCGCCTCCCCCGGCTCAGCCACACTCACCGACAGCGAAGTCCCCTGAGCCTTCTCAAACCAATCCGACAAACAATCCGACCCCATAATCGTCAAATCGCCCAACTGAAACTCACCATGCATCACCTTCTTCCCCCAATCCCCAGGCACCTCATCCGCCATTGGTGACCCCTCATAGGGAAGCAAAGAACTAATCTTGCCCCCCAAAACCTGCTCATAGAACTTAAACGCCGCTTCGCATTGACCATTAAACGAAAGATAGGGACTCAGTTGCATAGCTGCTGACTCCTGAAGATTTCAAGATAAATTTGGCAATTCAATCATAGTACATACGAATTGCTTTTATTCTATATATCCCAAATCTCTGACTATCCCTCACAGCATCTACCAAACCACAACCCCAAGACCCCGTATTTATAGGGCTTGCACCGCAAGCAGATCTACGTAACATTCGCCATCCTCTAACATCCACCAGATGGCGCTTGTCGACATCATATTTATTTTGTATAAAAAATTTAATGGAGTTCAGTGGTGTCATCTACCAACCTCACCACACAAGCCATTTCCCCACCTCGGGGAACCACCCCATAATGAAACTCCTTACACATACAATCCTCGCCACCCTCTCCGTAACCCTTAGCTCCCTAGCCCTAAAACCCGCCGTCGCCAGCACCATCTTCGACCAAAAAGAAGTTCGCCAAAGCGACTTCGTCCTCATGGCCACCCCTTACCAAGGCGGTGACCTCCATCGACTCACCGTCATCGGCCAACTCAGCGGCAAACGCCCCTGCTGGAACCAACAGGGCCAGCAGCCCGCCGTCATCACCCCTCTCCTCCTAAACTTCAACTTCAACGGTATTTGCATGCGAGGTGTGGATAGCAATGGCTACTCCATCCGCATCGATGGTCAAGACCAATACGTTAAATACAGCCCAGAAATCATCAGCGAGAACAACGAACTCCAACTCATCGCCAAACCCAGCCGCGCCGGTCGTCCCAGCATCATCATCGCCCGCAGCCATGGCCCCGCTGAGTCCTTCTCCCAGCTCAAATTTGAACCCGGCTGGCGCATTACCCAGCGCACTTACAAAGGCCGCAAACTAGGCCATCTCTATCTCACCAACGACAACTCCCTTGCGAGTCTCGTACCGTTTGAAGTAGACAATCGCGACAACCGCTCCAATCAATTCGACAACGCCTACAACAACCAAGTCGAAGCCATCTATCGTGAAGTTGTTGGTACGACTGTTGATGCAGATACATCAAAAAGCTACGCCCACCTACTCAGCAGTGGCGTCTCCCTCAACCTCGTCCGTGCAGACATCATCAACCGCGATGAAACCACCCAAGCCCTCAACCAGCTCTACCAGCGCATCCTCGGCAAAAGCGGCAGCCCCGCCATGCTACGCAGCCACCGCCAACGCATGAAAGACGGCTGGTCCCTCGCCGAAGTGGAATGGCACCTCATGAAAGGTGAACGGCTCTCCGAAGCTCAGCAAGTCTCTGGTCTCTAAGCCCAGTTATACGTCCAGCCCATGCTAGACCCTCAGTATTTGTAGCAATCCTGAGGGTCTTCGTATCTCTAGGCCTAAAATGACTGGGCCACTGCTGGTTTCCCCTCCCCCATGCTCACCTTCTGGCCCGTCATCAGCTACTGCATCCTGCTGCGCGCCGCCTTTGCCCACTACCAGCAACGCATCGCCCGCCTCAGCCATAACCCCGGCGCTGCCACCATCCTCACCCAGCTAGTCGCCGCCACCGTCAGCTTCTGCGCCATCCCCCTTCTCGATACCGCTACCCCCATCAGCTACAGCCCCCGTGCCCTCCTCCTCTGGGCCGGGTCCTCCATCAGCTACGCCCTCTTCAACCGCAGCCAAATCCACCTGCGCCAACACCAAGACAACGGCCAAATCCTCATCTTCAACGAATTCAGCAACATCCTCATGATCGGTGTCGGCGTTGCGGTCTTCCAAGAACAACTCACCCCCACCCGCATCGGCGGCGCAGGCCTCATCCTCCTCTCCAGCCTTGTGTTGCAACTGCAACGGGGAAAATTCCAGCTCGACAAACGCCTCAGCCTCAACATCCTCGCCGTCGCCCTCCTCGTCACCGGCATGACCCTAGAAGTCCTCTTCATCCGAGACTTCAATATTCCTCTCTACCTCGCCATCGATTGGAGCCTACAAAGCCTCTTCCTCATGGGCTTAGAGCGCATCTCTCTCAAGCAGCTCCACCAGGAATGGCTCACCGGCCCCCGCCGCGACTACCTGATCACTGGCCTCACCTGGAGCCTCGCCATCACCTTTGCCCTCCTGGCCTACCGCCTCGGCGAAGTCTCCCTCGTCACACCTCTGCGCACCGCTTCACTGCTCGTCAGCCTCGTCGGTTCCTATATTTGGCTTGGGGAGCGATCGCGTCTCCCCCAAAAACTGGCCGCCACCGCCCTCATCCTCAGCGGCGTCACCCTCATCGCCCAATCCCGAAGCTAAGGCCTTCCCCCGAGCCCGACCCAGCCCAATATCGTTAACAAATCCCCACAAAAGCGCGCCTAGAACGTAACGAAAAATACGGAATTGCCTGGTTACAAATTCAAATATCACGACATCCTTAAGATCCCAGATAAATCCGTGCCAATTGCTAAGCCATCGGCCAACATAAGTTCAAGACTGCGTTACTCAGCAGCGATCTTTTCAGCTCAACTCACGGGGGGCCAGGCCAATGGGACGACGATTTTCTGCCACGCTAGGCTTTGCAGTGGGCCTTGGAGCTGCGAGCCTGCTCAATCTAGACTTTTACAGCGCAATGGTTCAACGGGCGATCGCCGCCATTGATTCGCCCATTGGTCACAGCACAATTGCTTCAGCAACTGCTGTCCAGCCTTTAGCGACAGCCACCAGTTGCGCCACCAACGATAGCAGCACTGGTCTTCGTACCCCCCATCCCAAAAACATCAGCCTGCTCAAACATGTCCCTGCCTTGCCCCAGCGACTGAACTGGTACGGCATCACCCAGGAAAATGCGATCGCCAACGCCCCCAGACCCCAAGCCCCTAAACCAGCCCTAACCCAATGGAACAGGAGCAACAGTGAAAACTTGAGGCACCTCGCTCCATGCGGGAATCCCCCCTCAGCCCTTACCCAGGGTCACCCATCCCCGCTCCAGCAACAGGCCCACTTCATCCTCTCCCTCGCCAGCCTCAACCAGAAAAACGACTGGCTGCTCCAGCCCCAAGCCCAAGCGCCCCAGCCCGTTCACCACATTTGGCACGGCTCGGAGCCCATGGAGATCAAACTCGCCAAGACAGCGGAATAAAACGACCTAACGATTCCGCTCAGGCAGCCAAAGCACCAGCGCGACAAATCCCCCTGCAAAGCACAAACCGCCCAGCGTCCCCACAATGTTCAAGCCCATAGACACATAGCTAAAAACCTCAGCGCCTAAATTCATTCGGCTCATTCCCAGGGGCGAAAACACCAGAGCAGAGGCCAAAGCGCAAAGTAGCGTCACCGACGTTCCCACAATCAACGCACTCCCGATCCCCGTCGGCAATCGCCGCGCCGCCCAAATCGCGGCTCCCAGCATCACGAGGGGCACCAACAACCGCAACAGCGTCAACAGGCCCCAACCCAGGGCAATCAATAACATCTCTAAACCAAATACTGAGTCCATCGGGGAAAAGGCGCGTTGGGGCTAGACATTACCGCTAGATACAGTCGCCTAGGGCAGCATTTCTCAAAAACGATCTTGGGAATTGACTGAATTGCTGGCCTGAATTCTTACGGGATCTAAAGGTTTTATCCATTAGACCGTAGCTACCCTGAGAATAAAGCAGTGGCAGTTGTGGCAATCGATACTTCGCTGAATTGGGAGCCTGGGGCGATCGCCCTCCAGTCAAGCCTGCTCTTTCAGCGGCAAGCTGACCCAATTGCCCCAGCCACCAGGGAAATGCAGCCCACCGAGAAAGGAGACTAGACGATGGACCAACTACCCACTGCCATGATGGGCTTTGGCCTAGGATTACTCACCGCCAGCCTTGGTGCTGCCGCGATCGTCAGCCTTGGTTCCGCTCCCGCCCAGGCCCAAGGGGAAGTGCCCCAGCCCGTCTCCGAGACCTTCAGGGTTTACTCCAGCCTCGACGCCTATGACGAAGGCAGCTGCCCCAAAAACGTCACCGTCATCACCACATCCAGCCCCTACCGCGAAGGCGGATACGATGCCTTTGGCGTGGCTCAACTGTCCCAAATTGCAGGCCCAGCCAAATTTGAAGCCAGCGATCGCTTCAGCACCACCTGGCGCGCCCGCCTCAAGCCCCAATACCGCAACTGCATCGGCACCGCAGGCCTCGTGGACGAAAACGGCTCCCCCAATCCCAGTTTCATGCGGATGCGCTTCGAGAACGGCAATGTTGACTTCATCCTCGACATGACCGGCTATTCCGACATCAACGACTACACCCTCAACATCCTCTATCAAGACATTGAAGCCGGAAATCCAGTCTGGCGTTGGGGTGGCACAGATTGATGTCAGTGGACAGGCAGAAACACATCCGCGATCTCGCCAGAGGAACGAGTCGTCTATCAGGGCTAGATTTAGGTTCAGCAGGTCATAGGTAGCAGGAGCAGTCCTGCTGAGGTCCATTACCTATGACCATGACCTACTACTCGCCATTACAAACTTGAAACAGTAATCGGTTCAGGTCAGCTTCAACAGCTTCCTCGGACTCGGCCAGTTTTGAGTCACGCTGGCGAGGTCAGCACTGGAGCCCAGAAAGAAAGCACGGCCCCATTGCGATCTCTGCAGCAGCGCTTGGGTAACCAGAGACCCCACTAAAGACAGCAGCGTAAGCAGTTCGTGGGATGCAACCCAGCCCATCAGCACAAACAGAAACGGCACATGGACATACATAATGACCATGGAAGCATTGCCTATATAAGCAAAGCCTCCAGCCAAGCGAGGTGTCCAAACCACCGCTTGCTCACACAGTCCAATCAGCGCCACAACGATACCCAGGGCAGCAATCAGGCTTAGCCCAGGAATCCCATAGATGCCAAACTTCATGTCATAGGGCAAAGACCCGTAAGAGCCGCTCAACACAAGGTCTCCAAAAATATAGAACGCCGTGACAATGCAAATGGGCAAAGCCGCAAGGTAATACCGCCTCCGTGACGAAACCTGGGCAAAGAGAAAGCCCAGGAGATAAATCGGCGTTGCACCCAAAAGAACATTCAAACTCCAAGGCAACCGCAGCGTCGGAAACCAAAGGTAATTGCCGTAGCTAGCGCCCAAAAACACTGTGATGATTAGCCACAGTGTCTTCATCGGCAGCTTACTCACAAGATAGTTGGCAAGCTGCTGAGTGAGGAAGAAACAGCCCGTGAACCAAAACACTGAGGTGATACCCAAAAACAAATGACCTGCAAACAGGGGCTGCAATGCGAGTTGGACTAAGTTTGCAATGGAAAAATCTGGGTTAGCCACAAGTCTTTTTAGAACTTGAGCGCCATACAACAAAGACAGAAAAGACGCATAGGGAACGAGTAGCACCACAGCTTTATGCTTCAGATTTTCTAGATAATGGGTCTTCGGTTTCAGCAAGAATCCACCCACAAAGAAAAATAGCGGCATGTGAAACACAAAAATCAGCGCTTGGAGATCGCCGCTGTATACATGACCCGCTACCACTGCCAAAATGCCGATGCCCTTTAAAGGAGCAATCCACTCAATCTTCTTCGACATCGCTCAGAACTCACCATCGCTTTAAGTGGCTCATGCTCCCAAACTGGACAGACGCTGGGGCCCAAGACGGATTTATCGCTTCCGCCAGCCTGGTGTTGACCCAAGCCGATCACCCTAGCCTAGCTATGCCCACAGCATTCAAAGATTGAAACACCCCAGCCCACAAACCCGCCAAACAGCAGCATTTTGTCCCCAGAGTGATACAACCCCAGCGCTTTCGTGCATTCTATGAACCAAGGGTGTCAATTAGAACGGCGATGAAACTCTGCATCGGCCCATTCTGACTGCCATATCAACCGCCCATCCCAGCAGTAGCAGCATCCCCATGGACTGGCCGTTTATTTCCGTCATCATTCCCACCTACGGTCGGGAAGAGGCCCTGCGCGACAGCATTAGAGATGCGATCGCCCAGGACTATCCAAACTTTGAAATCCTCGTAGTGGACCAAAAGCCCAACCACAACGAGGAAGTCCAGCTCTACCTGGACCAAGTAGCTGGTGCGGGCGAAATCAAGCTTTTCACCCTCGACTGGGCCAGCCTCCCCGGCGCGCGCAACTACGCTGTCCGCCGGGCCAAGGGGGACATCATGCTGTTCCTGGATGACGATGTTGTCTTGGAATCGAGCTTCCTCAAAACCCATGCCCAGGTTTTCCTCGATAAGCCTGAAGTGGGCGCTGTAGCCGGGCGCGTCCTGGACCGCATGAAGCTCGCCGATGCTAAGCGAGAAGACGCAGCCCAAGCCAAAACAGCAGCAACAGAAGGTTGCTGCGGCAACGAGTCTACCAGCGGGCGAGTGATTGAAGACCTACCTCCCGAAGCCATGGATCCCGGCATTGCCTGGTACCACATGGATTTGGTCCATACCGTCAAACCCCAGCGTGTCCTCACAGCGCGGGGTTGCAACATGTCCTTCCGCCGCGAAATCTTCTACAAGCACGGCGTCTTCTTCGACGAACGCTTCGGCGGTAGCGCCATCCGCGAAGAGTCGGACTTTTGCCTGCGCATCCGCAAGACGGGCTACCAGATTTGGTATGCCCCGGCTGCAGAGTTGGTTCATCTGGGTGAGGAGAGTGGGGGGTGCCATGATGTGAGTACTAAGTCACTTAAGTACCAGCTCACCTTCTACCACAACCACTTTTTGATGGGCCTCAAGAATCTGAGCCTGGGGCAAAACCTGCGTTTTTTTGCCAAGCTGTTCGACTGCCATGTTCTTGGCCATGCTCCTTGCAATAAGAGTCCGTCATTGAAGAAGACCCTTGTGCGTGGCGCGTTCTACAGCCTGGGTTTCTTTAAGGCTGCTGCCACTCAAGTTAAGTCCATTTGGGACCATGGCCAGGTCAATAGTCGCCAAGACCCCCTGTTTGGCAAATAAGACAGCCCCTTATGGGCGGGTTTAGGCGATATCTGTGGCTCTCAAGAAACTAACCTCTAATCAAAACGCGTTCATGCCTGGGGCGGTTGCTTGAGCCGGGCGGGTTTTGGCGAGATTAACCTAATGGGTTATTTAGGCGTTGGCTAAACCCGCCCCTACGGTGCATGAACACAATTTGCGATCGCCACCCACCCCGCATCCACCACCACGAACATCCACTTCAACAACTCCGATGAAAATCCTCGTCGTCAGCCACACCTATATCGTTGACCTCAACTGCGAAAAGCTGCGCGAACTCGCCAAGCTCAATAGCCGCAACGGCGAGCCCGTGGAAGTTACTGTCGTCGTCCCTAAGCGTTGGCGACCCGGCGGCGTGCAAAATAAAATCATCGAACCCGAGGCCAAGGTCGAAGACAACTTCCGCATCGTCCCCATCAGCAACTTTAGCGAAAACAACCAGGGCATGCTCAGCTTTGGCTGGGACCTCGTCAAGCTCCTCAAAAACTTCCGCCCCGATGTCATCCAAGTTGAGCAAGGTGCCAAATCCATCGCCTACGCCCAGCTGATCACGTTGAACAAACTGCTGGGCCTGAAAGCCAAGATGCTGTTCTTCACCTGGTGGAACATGTCCTATGAGCTGAAGTTCCCCATTTCAACTTTGGAAGCCTACAACCTGAACAATACCGATGGTGTGGTTGTGGGGAACAAGGATGGATTTGATGTATTGCGCGATCGCAATTACCACAACCCCATGAAAATCATGCCCCAACTGGGCATCGACGAAAGCATCTTCAAGCCCCAGCAGCAGCCCGACCTGATGCAGAAATACGACATCAGCGAGACCGACTTCATCGTCGGTTTCGTCGGTCGCTTTGTCCCAGAGAAAGGCCTCATGACCCTCGCCAAATCCCTGGCAGGCCTCAAAGACCAAAACTGGAAATGGCTCATCCTCGGCCGTGGTCCCCTCGAAGCTGAGCTGAAGCAATGGGCTAAAGACGAAGACCTGGAAGATCGCCTGATCTTGATTGAAAGCGTCCCCCACGCCGACGTCCCCCGCTACATCAACCTGATGAGCACCCTCCTCCTCCCCTCCGAAACCACCTACGAATTTAAGACGCTGACCGCAGCAGGCTGGAAAGAGCAATTTGGCCACGTCATCATCGAAGGCATGGGCAGCGCTATCCCCGTCATTGGCTCCGACTCCGGCGAAATCCCCAACGTGATTGGTGAAGCGGGCATGGTCTTCCCCGAAGGCAACGTAGAAGAGTTGCGTGAACGCCTACACCGTCTCATGACCCAACCAGGCCTAGCCAAGAAGATTGGACAGCGCGGCTATGAGAAAGCCATGAAGCGCTATACCAACACTGCTTTAGCGAAAGAGCAGTTGCGGTTTTATGAGGAGCTTTTGACCGAGGGTGTAGAAGCAACTATTGGCGGTGAGGCGATGGCTTAGAGGAGACAAGAGGCCTCTCCCCCGGCCCCTCTCCTAAAGGCGAGGGGGGACGTTGGCAAAAGTTAATTAGGTGCAGAAAATAAACAACCTCACCAACCCTGAAGTCAATGAACAACCTCGCCAGCCCTGTTGTGACTGCGTAGCAGCAGACCTAACAGGCTACTTGAACCCAGGGTGGTAACGCGAACCAATGAGACAAGAGGCCGCCTAACCGATCAACTCAAACTCCGACACCGTTGTAGGAGGGGGTAACCCGTAGGGGGACGAAGCGTCCCCATCGGCGGGCCCTAAAATTTTCTGGGAGGGCTGGCCCTCATGGTTCGACAGGCCTAATCAGCCAAGCTAAAACCACCACAACTCCTAGGCCAAAGGCCCAGGCAAAGCACCGTGAAAATCCTCCAAATCATCCCCTCCATCTCCCTCATCTACGGTGGCCCCAGCCAAATGGTCCGAGGCCTCAGCGCCGCCCTAGCCGCCCAAGGCCACGAAGTCACCATCCTCACCACCACCAGCAACGGCGACAACGGCCAAGCCCCCCTCGACGTCCCCCTCAACCAACCCGTCGAACAGGATGGCTACAACATCCGCTACTACCCCTGCGCCCCCTTCAAACGCTACAAATACTCTGCCCCCCTCATCCAATGGCTCAAAGCCAACGCCCATAACTACGACATCGCCCACATCCATGCCCTCTTCTCCCCCCTCAGCAGCATAGCGGCCAAAACCTGCCGCAAAGCAGGCCTCCCCTACATCCTTCGCCCCCTCGGTACCCTAGATCCAACAGATCTAAAAAAGAAAGCCCTCGCCAAAAAACTCTACGCGACCCTCCTCGAAGCCCCCAACATCGGCGGCTGCGCAGCCCTCCACTTCACCAGCCTCAAAGAGCAACAAACCTCCGAACGCTTCGGCCACAGCCCCAAAGACTTCATCCTCCCCATCGGCGTCACCCTCCCCGACCTGCAAGATCAAGACTTGCCTGAGCAACTGAGATTAGAATACGATTTACCCACAGATCGCCCCCTCCTCCTCTTCCTCTCCCGCATTGCACCCAAAAAAGGCTTCGACCTCTTCCTCCCGGCCCTCCAACAACTCATCAACGAAGGCCTCGAATTCCACCTTATCCTTGCAGGCGGCAACCCCCAAGACCCCGCCTACGAACAGAGTATCTACGACCAAATCGATAACTCCAACCTCAAAGACCACGTCACCAAGACTGGCTTTGTTAGGGGCGATCGCAAACGCGCCCTCCTCACCCTCAGTGACCTCTTCGTCCTCCCCTCCTACTACGAAAACTTTGGCATCGCCGCCGCCGAAGCCCTCGCCGCAGGCGTTCCCCCCGTCCTCTCCAACGGCGTCGATATCCACAAAGATGTAACCGCAACCGAATCGGGCTGGGTCCACGAATGTACCGTCGAGAGCCTCACCGAACAGCTCCGCAACGCCATCAAGAACCCAGCAGAACGGGAAATTCGCGGTCAGAATGCCATTCATTGTGCTGCCGATCGCTATGGCTGGGAAGCGATCGCCCAAACCCTCCAAGGCCACTACAACGAAATCGTCAGCTCAAGCAACAACGCAGCCTAGCCATAGGCCTCTATATACAACCGCACAAAATTCAGCAGCAGCAACAAACAAACCCCAAAACAAGCCACTGCCCCCAGGCGATGCCATCGCTGCCGAGCGCTAGGCATCATCGTCTCCCGCACCAACAAAGCGAGGCAATAAGTCATAAAAAACAGCAGTGCTAAAAATCCAAATGGCCAAACATAGCCCAGCACCAGCGCTAGCACCACAGACAATGCCCCTGCCATTAGCAGCAGCAACTCAATAAATAAATAGGGGCTTGTCTCCCAGACATATGCCAGGGAGCTCAACAGCTCTCTGCCCTGTTTTAGAAACATGGGTTATGGAAATCGAAGTCGCCAAACATCGCCTTACCAGGACCGCCCATAGAACTGACCTGTCATTTAATTATGGTCGATTCTCCTGACTTCGCTCAGCGATTAATGAGAGGTTATGGACTCTTCATACGCCGGTAAGCCCCAAGCCTCTGGCTCAAACTGGAGCAGACTCTCCAGCACCGCATCAGCATCTGAGAACAGCGATCGCGGCAAATCAGGGTCTGGCACCATCACCACCGCCATGCCCGCTCGTCGCGCCGCCTCCAACCCCGCAGGCGAATCCTCAAACACCAGACAAGTTTCAGGATTGGCCCCCAAACGCTGGGCCGCCAACAGAAAAATATCCGGCGCAGGCTTGCCCGCCTTAAGCGCGTCATCATCCCCCCGGACAATTAAATCAAACAGACCCAGCCAGTCCTGGTGACGTTCCGTCTTCATCTCAAAATTCTTCTGGTGGGAGCTGGTGGCGATCGCCATAGGCACTCCCGTCTGCTGCAAATGCGCCGTCAGCCGCTGCGCCCCCGGCATCAGCTCTGCGTCGCCATAACGCGCCCACAGCAACTCATAGCGAGCCGCCAAGCAATCCTCTGCCGTGAGCGGTAACCCCGCTGCATCTACAAAGGCCTGGGACGACTCCAAGGCTCGCTTGCCGACCACCTGGGCCTTTACATCAGCGCTGTAGACCTTGCCATAGCGCTGAGCAACGATTTGATTGACCGCTTCATGAATGGACTCCGTATTCAGCAACAGTCCATCAAGATCAAAAATGACGTGGGTAATAGTTCTAGTCATGAAGCCGAGGCAGCAGTCCCGAGCAAAGCAAACATCTACATTAAAAATACTAAGGCGTATTGGGCGATGACATTACCCAGCCGTGCATCTTTAACATTATGAGTTTTACGGTGAACTCGCTAAATTTCACCTAGGACAAACCACAACCCGCAGCCTTAACCGGCAAGGGGGCCTCCGCTAACAACTGCACTTGGCCACTGTCATTCATTGTCCAGCCCTGGGCTTCCGCCAAAGGTGGGGCAGCTTCGGGGAGCGCTGACGCAGCAGACCATTCTGCCTGGGGAGATTCTGGCTGTACTTGGGCCAAGCGACCCTGGGCTGCTGCGCCATCCTGCCATAGGGGAACCGACGATCGCACATGGCTGGGATTATCGGGCAAGCCGCCTTTGCCAGTTCGCACAAAGCGGTTGTCTGGCCCAGCAATACAGCCTGGTGCAAGCTCTGCATCTTGAATCGCAGCGGAGTTTCGTAATGCGGCCGCCACCTCATCGCTATTCCCGCTCGACTCTTCCTGAGACTGGGCTAGCGTCGCAGCTGCAAGTTGGGCCAAAGCTGCAGGGCTTAATCCATTGGGAAATGCAGGAAGGATGGGCGGAGGTGACTCAACCGAAGGAACAATAGGTGGCTCGACCGGGGGAACAACAGGTGGCTCCACAGGTGGCTCCACAGGCGGATTAGCCGGAGGTTCAATCGGTGGGTCTACAGGTGGCTCAATTGGAGGATCGACAGGCGGAGGAGCGGTCAGAACTAGCGATAAATTGCCTCCAGACACCAAATCATTCTCGGGTGTCAAAGCTGCCCTAACTTCTAAATCCACCAAAGCATTGGCAGTAACGGCGACATTACCGCCTTGAGCTCCGTTAACGCTGGTGTAAATATCGCTATTACCAGAAGCCGTGATGTCACCTGTCGTTGTAATCGTCAAATTGCCGCCATTGGCACCGTTTGCTAATTCGGTCTTGATTTCAGCACCATTATCGATCGCAATTCCATTGGCGATCGCCAAATCAATATTGCCCCCCGTCGCAGCATTCATCTGACTTTGAATGACACCGCCATCCAAGGCCAAGGTATTTGCAGCGACAGTTAAATTGCTGCCTGTAGAACCGTTATCCCCTAACAGGCGAATGCGGCTGCTCTGGGTCACTTGCAGCGCATCGGTTGTAATCGTCGCGTTGCCTGCTTGCCCTCCGTTCCCCTGAACCAGGATTTCGCTCAAACGGTTGGGATCGCCTGTGGTGTTGAGAATATTAAGAGCATTGCTGGTAATTCCAATATCTCCTCCCCGTCCTCCATTGGTCGCCTGGGAGACAATTTGTCCTCCGTCATCCAAGGTCAAACTGGGAGCATTGATGTTGATGTTGCTCCCCTGGGCTCCGTTAGTTGCCAGGGTCGCGATTTGGCTATTGATCTGGCCCTGGCCCCTCACCTGTAAATCCCCAGCAGAAATGGATAGAGTTCCGGCTGTGGTCGAGCCGCTAACCTGGGAAAGAATTCTGCCACCATCGACCAAGCTCAAGCTCTGATTTGCTGTGATTGTTAGATCGCCATTGTTGCCTCCGCTCCCGCTGAGGTCTGGGGCCTCAATACGACTAAAGCTTTGGTTATCTCCGGCAATGGTGATGCGATCGCCCGTGATGCTCAGCGGTCCTGCTGTGCCAGTCCCCTGGAGATAGCTTGCAATAATCCCCCCACCTGTCACATCTAGATCCGTCGCATTAATCACCACAGCACCGCTGGTTCCCAAAGTGGCTTGATTGAGAATACGGCTAGTGGAGGTTTGCCCATTTCCGGCTTGACCCGATCCATCCACCAGGAGATCCGTTGCTTGAATCGACAGGTTTCCTCCCGTCACAGCCTGGTCCGCACCCATCAAAATTGCCCCGCCGTCCAGCAAGTTTAGGCCAGCAGTCGTGATGTTAATGTCCCCCCCATTACCGCCCTGACCACTATCCACCAAAGCCATGATTCCGCTGCCCATAGTGGGGCCAGTCCCTTGAATCAGGATGTCCTGGGCATTGATGTTCAGCTCCCCCCCCCTGCCAGCCCCTCTGGGGCTGATATCAATGATGCCGCCGTCTAGAAGAGAGAGCTGATTGGTTGTGAGATTAATAGTTGCACCCGCACCGCTACTCCCCGTGCTCCCATAGCCATAAATTTGGCTAACGCTCCCACCATCGCTATTACTGCCTCTGATTTCGATCAAGTTCGTTGCATTGACATTAATCAAAGCACCATCACCATTCAGCACATTGCGAGCATCAATACTGCCACCATCCAAGAGCCGTAGCGTCCCGACATTGAGATCTAATGTGCCTCCATCCCCCGTCGCCGGAGCCTCTGTAATGGCAGCCAGCAAACTCACTTGATTGGAGTTACCCGGCAACTCTCCTCGAATCTCTAAAAGATCTGACGCATTGACTTCAATTACCCCTCCATTGCCAGAGCTAAGCGTATCGGCATAAACCAATACGCCATCTGCCAAGGTCACAGAGGGAGCATTAATCAATAAACGTCCTCCAGATCCAGTAGAACCAGCCAGAGTTCCCACCGTCAGACTGTGAGATCCATTACTGCGCCCCCCTTGAGCCAAGAAAGACTCAGAAGCATTAATCTCAATATCTCCCGAAGCTGAAGATCCCGAGGTTTCCGTACTCAGGCGACCCCCATCCAAAAGGTTCACTTGGCGCCCTTGCAAGCGGATACTGCCAGGAATGGCAGCTGATGATGTGTCAAGCTCAGTTCCATTGCTGAGCGTGATGTCTTCAAAAGCTGTGACGGCACTGTAATCTGCACTCAAGCTCTCAAGCTGGGCAGTGCTATTACTGCTCACGAGCCCCACCCGGCTATTCGGGCCCACCGCTCCTGCTGAGAAATTCCGGCTTCCGAAAGCGAGCTGGATATTGTCGAGCGTAACAGGTCCACCCAAGAGATGAAAATCTTGCCCCCCCCCATAAGTCCCAGCAAGATTGGAAAGCGATAGGCCCGCAGCCTGGGCTCCCCACTGCAACCCACTGGGGACATTGACATTCAGCAAGGGGTCATTGAGGGCTCCAGCTGCCGCGCTAAAGCTACCTCCCCCTGCAAAGTCAAGCCTCTCAGCCGTGGTCACAAACAATGAGCCACCCAAGCTTAAAGTAGCCCCGTTGGAAAATTCCACACCAGCAGGGTTCAGCAGGAATAAATCAGTTGCTCCAGGCACAACAATCCCACCCTGAATACTGCTGGGATTGTTGCCTGTAACCCGCGCAAAAATGACTTCAATATTGGGCGCACTATTAAAAGTCGCCAGGCTCCCAGGCAGGATGGAGAATTGAGAAAAGCTATGGAAAAGATTGTTGTTAACCGCCGTACCACCCGTAATCGTGCTGTTGCTACCCAAGGTCAGCACGGAGGTCGGCATAGCCATGGTGCCATCGCTCAGAACCTGAGCGATGGCACCATCGGACTTGCCCAAGGCTCCTAAAAATATAATGGGGTAGATCAGCGACTGGCGGCGATCCATATTTCAGCGCAACTCAACAACAACAAACTATGCTTTTGGGTCTAGGGGCATATCATCGGTAGTTGCAAAGCTGGCTCAGACCCTATATTTCCCAGGCTAGACAGTCAGACAACACTTTCTCCGAAGCATAAATTTAGGCCCATAATCCTCTACGCTAAAGGCCCAATTGCAGAGATTCCATGGGCGTTTCGCGTTTTCGCAAGATTTGGCCGAGTTTCACGACTCAGTTTCTCAAGCTTTCGGCTGCAAATGTCCTTTCAAACCTCATGGTGCCGCTGGCCAGTTTGGTCGATACGGCCTTTTTGGGACATTTGAGTGAAATTCATTATCTGGGCGGGGTTGCTTTAGCAACAATTCTATTTAACTACCTCTATTGGAGTTTTGGCTTCCTCCGCATGGGCACGACGGGACTGACGGCCCAGGCCGTGGGGCGAGGTGAGGCGGAGGACTTGTGGCTTCTGTTGTGGCGCAGCGGGGGAATAGCGATCGCCCTCAGCACAGCCATCTTGCTCCTGCAATGGCCCATCCGGGAGCTGGGCTTTGCGTTACTCAATGCCACGGCGACGGTTCAAGCATCAGGCATTGCCTTTTTCCAGGGGCGCATTTGGGGCGCTCCGGCGGTGCTGCTGAACTTTGTGCTGCTGGGCTGGTTTTTAGGTCAAGGGCAGGGACGGCGAGTGCTGGTGCTGGCAGCGATCGCCAATGGTGGCAATATTCTGCTGGACTATGTATTTGTCGTACGTTTCGGCTGGGCCAGCTTTGGAGCAGGATTAGCCACGGCGCTGAGTCAGTATTTGGCCCTGGTCGTGGGTTTAGGCTTTGTTATCCAGCAGTGGCGCAGCCAGCAGGATCAATCTTGGCAAGCCCTCCAAGGCAAACTCTGGCATTGGCCTGACCTGAGGGCTCTCTTTGCCCTCAACCGCGATATTTTGATTCGCACTTTTGCGCTGGTCACGGCCTTTAGCCTGTTTACCAACTTCAGCTCAGGCTTTGGTGAGACGGTGCTGGCAGCCAATACACTACTGTTGCAGGTGATTAGCTTGGCGGCTTACTTCATTGATGGCTTTGCCTTCACTGCCGAAACCTTCGCCGGACAATTTGCGGCTGATCCAACGCCCCAGCGACGACAACAGCTCTTGCAATTGGGTTTAGGACTCAGCTTATTTTGTGGTCTTGGCTTCGGGCTACTGTTTTTGGCAATGCCTCGCCTCTTTGAATTGTTGACCCATCATCAATCGGTTCTAGATACTGTCGGTCAATACAGTATTTGGCTGTTGCCCGTGTTGGGTATCGGCTCGATAGCCTATCTATTAGATGGCTATTTCTTAGGTTTAACGGCAGGGCCTATTCTCCGTAATGCCTCGCTCATTTCGACAGGGGTATTTTTCCTGCCCCTGGGCATTGCAGCCGTTCAACAAAATAGTCCGACGTTACTCTGGCTGGCCATGAGCAGTCTAATGTTGGGTCGCACCCTAACCTTGGGAAGTACCTTCTTGTCCCCCCAAAATGCTTGATTGGGTCGTCCTTTTTGCTGGGGAATGACTACAGTTCTCTCCCAGAATGGCTCGTACCGTTTCAGAACGAAGTCAAACGGCTCCACGGGAGCTAGGTCGCTCGGGACTACATCCTCAACATTTTCTGCATAGCCAACTATTTAAGTAAACATCAAAGCTTCTAAAATTGCTCCTACAACTTTCCGCTACTTTCTCTTACCTTAGGTAAATACATCAGGCAAAGCACTTATCAAAACAAAGTATAAAAACAGCTCTATTTAATCCAGAATTGCGTAAATTTATCGCTGTTTTAGGTTATAAGATTCACGACTTAAACCCTGTCTATTGCCATCTGTGTGAATGGATGGTGCTGCAACACTATAAATGAGAGAATTGCACTTGTTGGCCTGCAACAACATTCTCTAGGTCATATATCGATGACATTATTTCCCTGATACTTAGGAGTTAGGTTGATTCTTTAAAGGAGATTCAGCCTAGATGACGGGCAACATATGGTTGAACAATGACATTATCGTGACCGTTTAGCTCAGGCCTTGTTTGAAAGTGAATTTGTGAGCACACCATCAACCATGTTGCAGCCTCTACCTCGTCAGATTGTCGGCACAGAGCCCATTAGCCAGCAAGATGCCCTGCAACTCTTAGCCCAGCAAGCGCTCAGCCATACTGGCATCGCAGCGCTATTTGAGGCGATCGCCACAACATTCAAGACGGTTCTGGGAATGCCCTACTGCCGCTGCTGGCAGATGCTGTCTGACAATCTCACGCTCAAATGCATTTCGGTCACCGACAACCTCAAAGCACAGCAGCTCCCGACTTCATTTAGTGGCGCTGAGGCTCCCTGGATTAACAGTCTTAAGCAACGCAAACAGCCGTTTTCTCTCAAAAGCTCCCATCAGCGTTCGCCAGAAGCTTGGACTACGATTTTAGCGCCAGCAGAGTGCAAGACAGGCTTCCTCATTCCGGTTCTGGGTGCTGATCAAGAGTTGTTAGCTGCCATTGAGCTTTACGGCACCGAGTCTCAATTGGGCAGTAGTGAGCTACCGTTTTTGCAGTCCGTGGCGCATTTGCTGGCCACTGCTATTCAGCGATCGCGTTCTGAAGGCCTGCTAGCAACCCAGAGCAAGATATTGGAGCAATTGGCTGCGGGGGACTCTCTACAGAACATCCTCAGCAGCCTCTGTTTATTGATTGAAGCCCAGTCACCGGGCAGCCTCTGTTCCATCATGTTGCTGGATGAATCAGGCACCAAGATGGTGGCTGGGGCAGCGCCCACGTTCCCCCAGGAGTGGAATGACGCGATCGATGGATTGACCATTGGGGAGGGCGTGGCCTCTTGCGGTACGGCCCTGCATCGCAAGGAGCCCGTTTTTGTCACAGATATTGCCAAAGATCCACTCTGGGCTCCCTTTAAAGCTTTCGCCAAGCAGCACGACATTCATTCCTGTTGGTCCACGCCTTTTTTTTCCAAGACGGGGGAGGTTTTGGGCAGCATGGCTCTGTCCCATCGCTCTGCCTGTGCACCGTTGCAGTTCCATCACCAGCTGATTAAAACCGCTGCCCATTTGGCGAGTATTACGACGGAAAGCAGTCGTGCCACGGCCCAACTCCGCCACCAGGCTCAGCGTGATTTGCTAACAGGGCTCTATAACCGGGCAACGCTGCTGTCACGGATTGAGGCCAGGATTCAGGCTCAGCTAGAAAGGCCTCCTTCAGAGTCGTTTGCGGTTGTTTTTCTGGATGTGGATCACTTCAAGCTAGTCAATGACAGTTGGGGCCACAGTGTGGGTGATCAGCTATTGGTGGCGATCGCCCATCGTCTTAAGAGCTGTTTGCCTGACAGTGCTGTGCTGGCTCGCCTGGGGGGGGATGAATTTGCAATTTTGCTAGAGGGGTATTCTCGACAGTCGGGAGCCCAGGGGGTCTTGAAGCGTATTGTGGAGCAGTTCTCGATGCCGTTCGAGTTGGGCGATCATTCCCTGTTTGCGACGACGAGTGTGGGAATTGCCTATGGTGGCGATCGCTACCAGGATCCTGAGGAGATTTTGCGGGACGCCGATATTGCCATGTACCAGGCGAAGCAAACGCTTTCGGATGAGAAGATCGCGGTGTTTGATCAAGCGATGCATGAGCGGGTGATGGCTCGCCATGGCTTGGAGACGGGGCTGCGGCGATCTATTCAGCAGGCTTGGCATTCACGGGGTGCGATGGCAGGGGAAGGAGCTCCAATGGTGCCAGCGTTGGAGCTGCATTATCAGCCAATTGTGAGTTTGGCGAATCGGGAGATTGTGGGGTTTGAGGCCTTGTTGCGTTGGCAACATGAGCTACGGGGAAGGATTGAGCCGGTGGAGTTTATCCCAGTGGCGGAGGAGACGGGGTTGATTATTCCGTTGGGGAGTTGGGTGTTGCGATCGGCTTGTGAGCAGTTGAAGCTGTGGCATCAGCAACTGGGGGATGAGTCGTTGATGATGAGTATTAATGTCTCGGGGCGGCAGTTGTTGCAGGCGGATTTTGTGGGGCAGGTGGGGCAGTTGTTGGCGGAGAGTGGGTTGCCGCCGAGTTGCATTAAGTTAGAGATGACGGAGACGGTGTTGATTGAGGCGACTGCGGTTCTTAAGGCGCGGTTGGAGGCGTTGCGGGGGTTGGGGGTGCATTTGAGTTTGGATGATTTTGGGACGGGGTATTCGTCGCTGAGTTATTTGCATCAGTTTCCGGTGAATACGTTGAAGATTGATCGGTCGTTTGTGATGGATTTGCAGCCGGGGCAGGATCAGGTGACGCGGACGATGGTGGGGTTGAGTGAGGGGTTGGGGTTGACGGCGATCGCGGAGGGGATTGAGACGGAGGGGCAGTTGGCTCAGTTGGTGGAGATGGGTTGTGGGTTTGGGCAGGGGTATTTGTTTTCGCGGCCGGTGGATCGGGCGGGGGCGGAGGCGTTGTTGTTGGGGCGTTAGGTGGGTGGGTCGGTTTGGATTTGCTGGAGCAACTGTTTGGTCAAAGGGGGGAGAGAGCTCGGCCTAGGCTGTTTTCTGTAAGAGAATTCTCGTGTGCAGAGCTTAATGTATCCTGAACTCGAAAACCCGTTTTGTAGAAGTCGGAGCCATAAATCCTACAAAGATGGGTAGCATATAGACACTTTTGCTATTGAGGTTAAGACAGCCCACAGTTGAGGCTTTGTAAGGTTTTCGTGGGGAAGGGCTTTGATGCCATTGACATCTACAAACACTGTAAAACGACGTCGACGATAAAATGGTGTTTTTTGTTCGGATACAACTACCGTGAATCCTTTGTCGGCAAGCATCTGGGCAAGCTCTGCCTTATAGACGTGGGCAGCGTTAAAAAAAGAGCCTTCAAATTGCATAGTTTCTCGGTCTGGAACAGACGGCTAGGTGTAAGGCTATGTCAGAAGCAGCTTCTCCAGCAACAATATTGGTAGGCTTACTGCAAATGTATCGGCAAATAGGTTTTGCAAAAATGTTGTTTTCATCTTCGAGATATAGCCATTAAACAACCAGCCAATTATAAAAAAAGTGACAATGACCCAGCCAATTAGGATTTTCCATAATGCTATGCCTGCAAGAATTTTTAAGGCTAACCATACATAAGAAATGGAGACAAAAGTAAAGTACTGTATAAAACCTCCTCGAGAGACATTATTGTCGCCTCTTTTGGCTGGTTCTAGCGCTAGGTTGATTGATAGAAGATATTGAAAAACAACGATCGCAAGACAAATCAATCGAGCTAATTGCATGGTGCTTCAAGTCCGTAGGCTTCGATTGTGGATATTGTTCGTTTCGCTGTTGAGGAAATGATAGTAGAAGGATTCAAATTCTTGTACAGTGAAAGATATAAATGGGCTATCGATCTGAGCAATCGCACCAAAATCCTGTGCCCGGCTCAGCCCGCACCCAAAACACCCAGTCATAAACCGCATCCGTCCCCTGCCCATAGCAATAGGCATACTCCACCGCCGTCTGGGTCTTGCCAATGCCTCCCAAACCGCGAATCGACTGACTCAGCGCCGCCGCCCCCTCGCCCCGCAACGCCCCATGCAAGTCCAGCAGAACCTGGTCCCGCCCCGTAAAAAACGGATTGCGAGCATAGGGCACGTTGAATTGTGAGGAGATTGACTCTGGAGGTTTCCAACCCTCCGCCTCCAGCTAAGCCTTGCTCGGTCCCTGATTGATATTGATCGTGCCCTGATTAACCGTGCCACCCGAAATCTGATTCTGGAAATTGGTGCCACCAAAATTGTTCTGAATCTGGGAACCATCCCCCTGCTTCTGAGTCAGCGTAATCTCATGGGCTAGCTGCTGTAGCTCCTGAGCAAACACCTCATCCTTATCCATCTCCACATTCAAATAGCTGGCGATCCTATCCAGCGCAGCATCATCACCGCCCTCCGCCAAAATCAGCGCATCATTCACCTGCGGCGACTGGCCCCACAGCTTCTCGCGAATCTTCTGCCACAGCACATCAATCTTCTCAACGCCAGCATCTGTGAATTTCTTTGCCAGTTCGCCAGCTCCAGCCTCGACAAATTTTTGAAATGCTAGGGTTGCTATTCCTACAGCAGCCATCGTCACAGGATCAGTCATTTTCGATGCGTATAAAAAATGCTTCCCCTCTCTTATAACGCTAATCAACCCAAGCCGGAGTCAGGAAAGCAACCTTGTAATAAACGGGTAACAGAGCCTATCTACTGGGGCGCAGCTGCGACATGGTGGGCAATTTGCTCTAGCACGACCTCTAACCCATCGAAAACTTCGTCATTGGTGAAGCGCAGAACGGTTAGGCCTTGGGATTGGAAAAAGCGATCGCGCACAGCATCAGCTTCTTTACGCTCCTCATGAATCTTGCCATCCACCTCAAGAACTAAAGCAGCAGCATGGCAGTAGAAATCAGCGATGAAGCGATTGATATTGTGCTGGCGACGGAACTTTGCGTTGTAAAGACGGCGAGAGCGAAGGCATGCCCAGAGGATTTTCTCTGCGGAGGTTTGTGATTTGCGTAGCTCGCGGGCGCGGAAAAGGAGTTGGGGTGGGATAGTGCGATCACGACCGCCAACGGAGGAGAGTTCTTCAGGAGTCATGGCTTTAGATTGCCCGGATTGACCTCATCCCCTAACCCCTTCTCCTAAGAGAGAAGGGGAACCGAACCAGTCACCTAAAACTCTCACACAAGGTACTCGTTTACGTCACCCCTCTCCCTTTGGAGAGGGGCCGGGGGTGAGGTTTCTTGCCTCTAAATCAACAAGCTAATACACCAGCATTTACGACTAGTATCTCAATACTAACCTCATCCCCTGTCATGGAAAAAGTCAAGTTTTGAGCAGGCTATACAGTGGGGCATCGATAAGGTGCCCCTTCTGCTGTCATGGGTAGCAGTGAATCAATTTGTTATTTAACGGTTGTGCCTCCTTTGACTTCATTCCCTTCCTCACT